>JBDTOZ010000493.1:0-2697 GCA_039932995.1 Acidobacteriota bacterium
CACCCCGGGATGACAAACCCGAGTATTCGTGTTAACTGCCCCGCCAACTCATGCCGGACCCTCAGTACATCCGCAATTTCTCGATCATCGCGCATATCGACCACGGCAAGACCACCTTGTCCGACCGGCTGCTGCAGATGACCGGTGCCGTCGAGCAGCGGGAGATGCACGAGCAGATGCTCGACGACATGGATCTCGAGCGCGAGCGCGGGATCACCATCAAGGCCCGCGCGGTCATGCTCAAGTACCAGGCCAAAGACGGTCATGAGTACACCTTCAACCTGATCGACACCCCCGGCCACGTCGACTTCACCTATGAGGTCTCGCGCAGCCTCGCGGCGTGCGAGGGTGCCATTCTGGTCGTCGACGCCACCCAGGGGGTCGAGGCGCAGACCCTGGCCAACAGCTACCTGGCCATCAACAACAACCTGGCCATCCTCCCGGTCATCAACAAAGTGGACCTTCCCTCTGCCGAGCCGGAGCGGGTCCGGGAGCAGATCGAGAACGTCATCGGCCTCGACGCGCACGACGCCGTCCTGGCCTCGGCCAAGGCCGGCATCGGCGTCGAGGAGATCCTCGACAAGATCATCACCCACATCCCCGCACCGAAGGGCGATCCCGACGGCGACACCCGGGCCCTGCTGTTCGACTCCTGGTACGACCCTTATCGGGGTGTGGTCTGCATGGTGCGCATCATCGACGGCGAGCTGCGCCGGGGCATGAGGGTCAAGTTCATGTCCACCGGACGCGAATATGAGGTCGCGGAACTGGGCATCTTCACCCCGAAGCCGAAAGTGGTCGAAGCTCTCGGCGTCGGCGAGGTCGGCTTCTTCTTCGCCAACATCCGCGACATCGTGCAAGCCAAGATCGGCGACACCATCGCCCAGGTGCGCCAGAATCCCGTAGCTCTGCCCGGGTTCCAGGAAGTGAAGCCGATGGTGTTCGCCGGCCTCTTCCCCATCAACACCGAGGACTACGAGAACCTGCGCGACGCGGTGGCCAAGCTCAAGCTCAACGACGCGTCGTTCTCGTACGAGCCTGAGAACTCCGTGGCCCTCGGTTTCGGATTTCGCTGCGGATTCCTGGGACTGCTGCACATGGAGATCATCCAGGAGCGTCTGGAGCGCGAGTTCAACCTCGAACTGCTGACCACGGCCCCCGGCGCGCGCTATCGCGTGACGATGACCGACGGCGAGATCGTGGAGATCGAGAACCCGCAGAAGCTCCCCGACCCCTCGTTCATCCGCATGATCGAAGAACCCTTCTTCGAGATCACCATCCTCTCCACGGACGAATTCGTCGGGCCCATTCTGGCCCTGGCCATCGATCGGCGGGGAGTGCAGAAGAAGCTCGAGTACGTCTCTGCGAACCGCGTGATGATCGTGTACGACATGCCGCTCAACGAAGTCATCCTCGACTTCTTCGACAAGCTCAAGTCGATCTCGCGCGGCTACGCGTCTCTCGACTACCAGTTCATCGGCTATCGCGAGAGCGATCTCGTGAAGATGGACATCCTGGTGAACGGTGAGCCGCTGGACGCGCTCTCGTTGATCATCCACAAGGACAAGGCCTTCCCGCGCGGGAAACTGCTGGTCGAGAAGATGAGGGAGTTCATCCCGCGACAGATGTTCGAAGTGGCCCTGCAGGCCGCGATCGGCAACCGCATCGTGGCCCGCGAGACCGTGAAAGCGCTCCGCAAGAACGTGCTCGCCAAGTGCTACGGCGGAGACATCAGCCGCAAGCGCAAACTGCTCGAGAAGCAGAAGGAAGGCAAGAAACGGATGAAGCGCGTGGGCAAGGTCGAGATCCCGCAGGAAGCCTTCCTGGCCGTGCTCAAGATCGACTGATCGTTCCAGAGGCAGTCCAGTGCGCCTGGCGCGCTGATGGGCCACGGAATGACGACCGGGGTGCAGCGGAAGCCCGCGGCGGCTTCTGAAAGCGCATAATGGATCTCGCCGCGGGCGGACTTTCCCGCGGCAGGAGATCCTCGTGAAACGGATAGCCACTGCCACTCTTGCCGTCTCGCTCCTCTGTTTCGCCGCCTGCTCGTCTGCCGTCGTGAACATGGCCGAGCCGAGGCGCGTGGTCGGCACCGAGAGCTCGGTGCGTGTCGATGCCGAAATCTCGGACGAGGTGAATCCCGGCGCGCCGGTGATGATCAAGTACGTGGTCACCAATCAGCGTCAGGAGGCGATCGCGATCGCCGACATCCTTCCGGAGACGACTTTCGACCGCGAAACGCGCACGGTCACCGTCAACATCGGAGCGGAGGTTCCGGGCGAGGTGATGCTCCCGCGGCTGGTGCGCATCGGACCCGGCGAGACGAAGACGTTCTCGGCCAGCGCGCGCGTGATCTCCTCCATCCCGGTTCTTTCGGCCAATCCCCGCGCCGTCAATCAAACCCTGCTGCGTCTGAAGCTGAACTTCCTCGGCGACACCCTGCCTTTCGCGGAGCTGATCGGCATTCCGGAACGGGCCATCGCCGACAAGCAACGGGCGGATGCGCTGTTCGGGCCGTGGCTGGAGCGGAACGAGGTGCTCTACACGAACGCCGTCCCGGTTCAGGTCACGTCGGTGCGGAAAGGGAACGAGGCCGATGCCGAGCGTCGGATTCCCACGAAGGCCGGCCGCCGCGGCGGCATCTAGCCGGCACGGCCGGCAGCGCTGGTTGGCCTAGCCGGCACGGCCGGCAGCGCT
>JBDTOZ010000494.1:0-3781 GCA_039932995.1 Acidobacteriota bacterium
GGCCTACAGGGACGGTTCACCACAGAGGCACAGAGCGGCGTAGCCGCAACCCAAGCCGCCGTAGGCGGCGGTAGCCAATAGCACCCGGCTTCAGCCGGGTGGAGAAGGCGGTATTTGAATGAGCCCGCGTAGCGGGCGACAGGAACGGGTCGCGTGAGTCTGTCGCCCGCTACGCGGGCTGACGCATGGGCCTCATCCGTCACCCGGCTGAAGCCGGGTGCTAGAGCTCTGATGCCGCCTACAGCGGCGGGGAATCTTCGCGCCGCGCGAAGAAATTCGAGGTTAGTAGCACAGAGACACAGAGAGAGGATTGTCTTGGGTTCGCTGTGTCTCTGTGCCTCTGTGGTGAATGCGCCGTGAGCGATCATCGAGCTACGGTCCGACTCGTTTGATGGAGCTCTTCGCGAACGAATGCACTCACCTCCGCGCCATCGCCGGAGCGGCCCCAGAAACCGCGCGAGGGGAGAGCGCCCCCTTTCCACCCACCCGGGAACCGCGCGTCGAGCGCGTGCACGAGGTCGCCGCGGCCGAAGAAGTTCACTTCCTGCGGAGCCAGGACGAGCACGTTCTCCGGCGGTGCGGGTTGCATGACCAGGCGGTCGACGACCGCGGCTGTCCTGGCGTGCGGCAACCGCACGATGACCAGATCGCCGCCCGCGACCACTTCGGCGCCCGCGATGGCCGCCTCGGCATCGCGTTCCTGCTCCGCGCTGATGCCCTGCGCCGCGCGGTCCGCCGTCCGAACCCGCGCCACCTCGGCATCGCTTGCCCCCAGCTCCCGCATGGCCGGAATGTGTCCGCGATCATTGGCCGCGACCAGCGCATGCCAGCGAGTCCAGTGCGAGGGCGGCAGTGCGAGCAACGCGAACACCTGTTCGAGCGAAGTGGAAGCCTCCGCCCCCGCGGATGCGCCGTGATGATCGAGGTTGATGACCTGTCCGAGCTCGAGCCCGAGGTCATTCTCCAGCTCGACCAGGACCGCAGTCTCCCCCCGCGCGAGGGCCTCCGTGATCTCCTCCGCATACGCGGACGCCTTCGCCCCCCACGACAACTTCCGGTCGATGACCCGCACGCCAGGCATGTCCGCGAGCAGCTCGCGGATGGTGACCATCTCCAGGTCGTAGCCACCAAGGAAGAAGGCGAGGGGTGAAAGTGTCATGGGAATTCGATTCTCATGATGCGTCGCGATTTGTCCGGAAGCACGCGGATGGAGATTCTCGAGGGTTGCGCGCCTTCCTTGATGCGAATCACATTCCTATCGTTTTCAGCCGCTTCACACGATGCCGTTGTTCCGTCGGTGCGCGTGGCGACGATCCGCCCCGCCTTGTCATCATAGGCCGCCGTCGCGTCGGTCCATAGCAGTCGTTCAGGCGGAGGTGATAATGGCCGGACGGGCTCCTTTATCGGAAGTACCACTGGTGGGCGTACGAGCGGTGGAGGGGGCGGGTCATACGTGTCCTGAGGCGATCGTTGACGGGCCTTGCGATGAAGCGGAGCCGGCGGTCTTCCGGACAGAGGCTCGAGATACTGGTGCGCGGTCTCCTTCTTGTCGTTCTCCACGAACCACTCGTAGGTCTTCTCCTCGGGCAGAGCGTTTTCCACCTGCGGCGTGAGCACGGGATGCGGCCAGAGGTGAGGATTGCCGATGGTCTCGAGTGCGACCATTCCCGATCGCTCCGTTCTGGACATCTCATCACTGAAAGTCTTGCGCAGAGAGGCGAAGGAATGCTCCGCGTGGGGTGGGATAGTCCTCACAGACTTCGCTTCTACAGGACGTCCGGCACCCCACGTCGCCGGGTCGGCCAGAGTTTCACACCATTGAAAGAGCTGGCCATGTTGCCACGATGCCGTATAGCGCGCCTTTCTGTCCGACAGGAGTAGCGCCACCGGGTCGACACGGACACTTCCCAAACCTAGCGACTTACCCATCCCCAGCTTGTGGCGGAACGCGTCGCTGGGCCTGATCGCATAGGCGAGGAGCCCGAGTTGCAATGGGGTGAGGTTCTCAAAGTCGACGTGAAAGAGAAACTCCGTGCCGGGTTTCACTGGCTGGACCTCGTTCTTCTGGTTCCAAAGCAGCGCGGCGTTGGCGGTCCTCCACGGCTCTCCGCTCCACGCCTCGGCGTGATGCAGGTACATCTTTCTGCCGTGAGGTCGGTCAGTCGCCCGGCGCAGGTGTGCCTTGGACACGTAACCAGGCCGGCTGTCGGGGCGAAAGTAGAGAGAAGGCGAGGGGGGCTTTGGTGAAGAGAGAATTTTCAGCGTGACCGGCCCCATGAACGCATCTCCGTTGCCGGTGTCGGCTGCAGAGAAGCGCACCTTCCCGGCGAACGAGCGTGCCTTCGCCGTACCGCTCTCCTCGACGTAGCCAAACATCTGTTCGGCAATGGTGACCTTCGTTCGGGCCGGACTCAATGGCAGGAGATTGGGTGAGATTTTTTTGAAGAAGTCATGCACGGTCCCGTCGACCGAACGGCGCCAGATCGATGAGATCGACAGATTTTCGACGACTGTTCCGGTGACGTCCGGCTCGAAGCAAACCAGATCGCCATCGCGAAGCTCGATCTTCCTGTGATCGGTGGAGTTTCGCAGTGAGCCTTTGAGGCTGTAGGGCAGATCTGGGTTGGCGTCGGTTCGTTCCTCGGCCAGCCGTTCGAATTCCTTTGCGGCATCTTCTGCATCAAGGAGAGGATTCGTCAACGTCGTTGGATAGGGAATGAAGATCTCGTGCTTCTTCCCGGTGGGCATGTCCGGCCTGCCGTCGATTCCAAGAACGCGCAGGATGCCGCGGGTGTAGCCGGAGTAGGCGGCCGGATTTGCCTGATATGCGGTGTCGTTGATGGGATCGTCGTTGACGCGAATTCCGAGGAGATAGTCGCCCCGCATGTGCGGGCTGGTGCAAGTGATCGCTCCTGTCGTGGAGTCATACGGCGCCGCCGGCAGCTTCATGTACCAGAACTCGGTTCGCCGGTCGGCCGAGTAAGAGAGCGGTTTGATGCGATCCAGGAAAGTGCCCGGCTTGTGTTCGACCGTCGTGCCCGCGCGGCGATACCCGTCGACATAGACCTTCAGTGCCTGAGCTGGAAATATGTCTCGGTACGGTCTGGGGATGTTGTTGTGCCTGATGGCCGGAAGCGTGAGAGGACGCACCTTCCTGCCGGTGGGCGTGTCGACAATCATGCCGATCGCTTGAAGGCTCTGCGTCCGGACGTCACTGCGATAGGAAAGCGTCCGGTTCTCCAGGACACGAAGCGCGGAGTTGCTGGCCGCTTCCGCGATCGATGAGAACAATCCGCGCAGCGACGTGGAGGGAATCGACGGACGATGGGTATCCGGATTCGTGAGCGGTGCTACCAGACCAGGCTGACCTTCCCTCGCGGTCTGATCTTTTCCGATCACCAGGGGAGTGAGCGTCGTGATCCGACAGAGAATCCTGCCCGACAGTGTCTGGTCCACCCATTGCGCATGAGTCAGGTGGCTGGTGGTTGCGATATCGTCCACCGGGATCGCATCAGGAGTGCCCGAGCCGGCCGGAACGAAGTGATAGGGATTGTAGAAATCGGGATCGTTCGTCGCAGGTCGAGGCGGTGCGATTTCGGTCGCGGGCTGGGGGAATGGCCTTGTGTTGGGTTGCACGGTGGTAGGCGGAACCGCATTCACGCCGAGGTGTCGATGGAAGGCGTCGACGAGGGTGGATGCGTCCGTTGGCCAAACGGCCGTTGCCGCGCAGGCGCCATACCCCTTCGACGCTCCGAAGCCGAGGGTCATGTCTCCGTCGGCG
>JBDTOZ010000495.1:0-7037 GCA_039932995.1 Acidobacteriota bacterium
GTGTCCGTGTGGTGCGGCCGCGAAGGCGGCCGCCACAACGTTCGGCGGAGCGTCATGGACATTGGCGCTACATTGTGGCGACCGCCTTCGCGGCCGCGTTGAGAATCGAACCTCGTCCCCCGGGCCGAGCCCGGGGCTAGATTGTTCGACGCGCCTTCGCGCGTCTCCGGTGGACTCAAGTCCACCGCTCCACTGGCCATTGGACGCGGGAAGTGCGCCGGGCAGAATGCCCGCGCCCCATGGCGCATCGCGCCAAAGCACTCCGGTAAGGGGCCGCGGGCATCCTGCCCGCGGTAACGATGGACTCGAGTCCACCGCTCCACCGGCTGCGATGGCGGCGCATCGCGCCGCCATCGCCCATGGCGCGGGATCAGACCGCCGCCTCCTCCCTCAAGGTGGATCGAGAGTGAGCTCGGGGTCCGGCGATTCCCATACGATGCCGTTGACTTTGACCAAGAGATGGAAGCCGAATGAAACTGGAGGATCGTCCGGCGCGGACAGGGAGTTGTGGACACTGATGGAAATCTGGTTCGTTTGCGGTTCGGGGGCGTCAAAGCCTTCCTGCAACGGGGGCGGCGGCCCCGTCGAAGTCCACAGAATCGGAGTGGTGTTCCAGACGGCGCCGTCGGGTCCGCCCAGGGTGAAGATGACCACGTAGTTCGCCGTCCCGGTGGTGTTGCCCGGAAGGGTCACATTCGCACTGGGATCGTATGTGAATCCCTTGCCGTCCGTTCCCGTGCCCTCCTTCCAGGTGACGCTGATGCTGACTACCGTTGCCTCTGCCATACGCTCTCCTTTCCTCGTTGCCTCCGCCATGCGCTCTCCTTTGCCCCTTCCCTCTGTCATACGCTCTCCTTCTCCGTGCGTCACTGCGGACGCACGATCCACTCGTAATCGGGTTGGTGGTAGCCGGACGCGGCGAGACGGGTCATCCACGGTCCGGCCTCTTCCCGCCGTCCGGTCGAGACCAGCAGGCGTGCGCGCAAGGCGATGACTTCGGGATCCGATGAGGAGGCCAGTGCAGGCGCGGCCAGCAACTCTTCCGCGCTCCGGCGCGACTCCTCGAAGGCCGCTCGTTGGCCAGCCGCATGGGCTACCGTCAGTCCGGTGACCCAGACCTCCAGCGTCACCTGGCGGTTGGTTGCCGCCGCCGTGTTGGACTGGAGCAGATCGCGACCGCGGCGCCATTCGTCGTAGGCGCGTCCCACCTCGCCCCGCCGGAGACGCGACAGCGCGCTGCGCGAGTCCGTCGCGGCCAGGTCGGCTGTGTGCGAGGCCCGCTTCGCATCGCGGAGGACGAGGTCGGCCAGCATGCCTTCCGCGTCGTGGAATCCGCGGTCGCTGCTTGCAGACTGACCGAGCCACCCGTCGAGCATGGCCACCCGGGCCGTGGTCATGGCCAGATTCCTCTGCCAGGACGTGTTTTCCGGATCCGTGCTCACCAGCGATCGCGCGATCCGCAACTCCTCGCCGGTCTCGCGCCGGGCCTCGTTCAGCATGCCCATGTTGATGAGCAGCGAGGAGAGGAAGGCATGGCTGGTGGCCAGTCCGCTCTTCCACTGAGCATGCTCGGGAGCGACGCCGACCAGCACCTGGTGAATGCGTTTCTGTTCGGTGAATTGCAGGCGGGCTCCGGCCAGATCGCCGGTGCGCAGAAGGTTCACGCCCACTTTGTTGATCGTGTTGGCGAGGTCGGCCTGCCATTCGAGATTGAGCGGGTCGCGGGCCAGCCGGATGCGCTTGATGCGCAGCGCCTCCTCGAAATGAGGCCGGGCCTCGCCGTAGCGGGCCAGCCCCATGAGCAATGCGCCGACATTGGCGTGGGCGTAGGCCTGCTCGATTCGATACTCGGCGTTCTGCGGGGAAGCCGCGGCCAGACGCATGGCCGTGGCCAAGTACCGCTCATTGAGGCGAAGCGCGCCCTCGGCGTCGCCCGCCCGCCGCGCAGTCTCACCTTCTCCGTAATACGCGGCCATCAACGCCAACTGCGCGTTCTGATCCGCGGGATCCTTTTTCGCAGCCACGGTGGCCAAGGTGCGGGCCCGCGCAAAGATCGACGCGGCCTCGGGCAGCCGGCCCTGCGCGATGCGCACCTCGCCGAGTTGGTTGAGGGCCTTCGCATTACGCGCCACCTCGACCCCGGACATCAACTCCGGACGAAGCGATCCGGAGTAGGCCAAGGCCCGTTCGCCGACGTCGTCGAGCAGGTCCAGCTTGCCCAGGGGCTCGAGCTTGCGGCGCAGATCGCCGAGCATGAAGTTGATCAACTCCTCCGCCTGCCCGCGGCGTGTGGCCGCTTCCTCCGTGGCCACCACCGACTTCCGTTCCGCCGCGATTGCGGCGGCGCGCTCGCGGCGAAGATCGAACGTGTATTTGGCGACGCCGATGAGCAGCAACACGATCACGAGGGCGGCCAGACCACGCTGCACGAGCCGTTTCGTCTTGCCGGCAATGAGACGGATCCGGAGCAGGGCCTCAGCGGCGGTCAGTCGGTCCGTCGGGGCCAGGCTCTTTAGCGTGTTGATCAGCAGCGTGACGTCGCGGCCCGCACCACTCACGGGACGGGAATTGCCGCGCGCCGCCTTGAGCATCACTTCCCGAGGGGTGAGCTCCGCATCGTACGGCTCACGTCCTGTAAACAGCGTTTGCAGGACCAGACCGAACGAATACATGTCACTGGCCGGGCTCAGTGTTTCGCCCCGTGCCTGCTCGGGACTCATGTAGAAGGGCGTGCCCATCGTGATCCCGGCCTCGGTGAGGTGATGGATCGCGCCGGCGCTGGCGGAGGCCGGGTGCGTCCGCGCCGCGGAGAGATTCTCGGGCTCGACCATCTGGAGGCGGGGAGAGACCGGCCGCGGCGTGCGCCGGTCCTCGACCCAGCGCGCCAGACCGAAGTCCAGGACCTTCACCTGTCCGGCCGGAGTGAGCATGACGTTGTCCGGTTTGAGATCGCGGTGCACGATGCCGGCCCGGTGCGCGACGATCAACACCTCGGCGATGGCGGCCGCGATGCGCAACTTCTCCGCGGGGGTGAGTCCTTTCTCGATCGATTCCTGGAGGGTCGTGCCCTCGATGTACTCGAGCACGAGGAGATCGACCTCTTCGCCCTCGATGTAATCGTGGATGCGGCAGATGTTCGGATGATCGAGCTGCGAAAGGGAGCGCGCCTCGCGAATCAGACGTGCCCGCGCCTCGGGGTCCAGCCGCTGATCATCCTGCAGGACCTTCACCGCCACGCGCCGCCGCAGCGTCTCATCGAAGCCGGCATAGACCGCCCCCATGCCTCCCTCGCCGAGGGGCTCGGTGACGCGAATGTGCCCAAACCGCTTACCGGAAAGGTGCATAGCTCTCCACCGCGATGATGAAAAGACAGAGAGTCCGCGTCGGATTGACGGGGACAACATCAATTGTTTGGTAAGACCCGCGGCCATTATAGGCCAACTGTCCGGAAAGATGGAGATGGCGAAAGAGTCCATTGAATGTGGAGCGCCACCTTTTGCGCGAGGGAGTGTCTTCCCCTGTAAGGAGAAGATCATGACGATCCCCGCGCGTGTGTCCGAGCGTCTCGCTTCCGGAGTGAAGCGCTTCCAACCCATCTTGACCGCGGCGAAGGCGCGGGACGTCAACGAGTCCGACACCTCGATGATCGTCACCGACGTGCTGGCGGAAATCTTCGGGTACGACAAATACAGCGAAGTGACTCGCGAGCTGTGCATCCGCGGGACGTTCTGCGATCTGGCCACCCGCATCGACGGGAAGTTTCAGATGCTGATCGAAGTGAAGGCCATTGGATTGGAACTGAAAGACGCGCACGTCAAACAGGCCGTCGATTACGCGGCCAACCAGGGCGTGGAATGGGTGGCCCTGACCAACGGCAATCTCTGGAAGGTCTTTCGCGTGATCTTCGCCAAGCCCATCGACATGGAGCTGGTGCTGGACATGGACCTGCTGCAACTCAATCCGAAATCAGCGGCGGACCTGGAGAGCGTCTATCTGCTCACGCGCGAAAGCATGCTCAAGTCCGGCCTCTACGCGTATCACGACCATCTCCAGGCCACGAACCGTTTCTATCTCGCCGCGATCGTGCTCAGTGACCCGGTCCTGGAGACCGTGCGCCGCGAGCTGCGCCGCCTCTCGGACGCCCGCATCGAACTGAACGACCTGCGCGAGGCGCTCGAAAAGGAAGTGATCAAACGCGAAGTGATCGAAGGCGACAAAGCAGACGGAGCCAGGAGAAAAGTCGCCAAGGCCGCCGGCAAGATGTTGAGAACGCGCAAGGAGAAGGAAGAGCCGGCGCCCGCGGCGAGCGTGACGCCCGCGGATGACGCTACGTGAGCCAGACAACGACTCGCTTCCCGTCGCGCCTCCTGCGGCGAGCGTCCGTCACGCGGTGACGACAAAGCGAGCATCGCGCGAGCTCGCAACGCCAACGACCGCCTCTCGGCCCAGTTCGAGAGCTCCGATTGCCTGCTCCAGGCTGACCGACGGGAACTGCTCGAGAAACTCCTGCAGTGAATCGCCGGCTTCGAGGTAATCGAACAGGTTATAGACAGGCACACGCGTGCCGGCGAAGACGAGCTCGCCACCCATGATCTCCGAATCGCTGTGTAGAACCTGATCCTTCACCACGACGAAAGTGTACTCGCCCCCGCTTGAAGAAGCACGATTGACCGAATGCTGAGAGTCCGCGCGGGGAAAGGTCTTCCTCGACGACAACCCCGTCGCGGACAATCCAACACGCGGGTTGCACTGGTGGATCAGACTAGCGATGCCCTTTTACGATACGGCCTCGGCGAGCGGCCGCCTTAGCAAGCGGGCCCGGATGGGTTGCGGTCCTCGACCGGGTCCCGAATTTGTCGATCGACAGGGACGACGAGGATTCGGAGAAAATTGAGACAAGATGAAGGACGTTCCAAGATTCACCGCGATGATCTACCGCGAGGGCGATGGCTACGTCTCGCTCTGTCCCGAGTTGGATGTCGCCAGTCAGGGGGATTCGGTCGAGAAAGCCTCAGCGAGTCTCCGCGAGGCCGTCGAGCTCTTCCTGGAAAATGCTTCAACGTCCGAGGTCGAAGGCCGGATGACCGGTGAGATGTACGTGACGGCCATGGAAGTCTCAGCTGGCTAGTGTCGTGTCAAGAAGGCGGTTCTTTTGCGGTGGCGGCGAGCCGTCTGCTTCGTTGCCGCTCCTCAACGAGGAATCCTCGCCGAGCCTCGCCCCTCCATTTGCGCTTCCTTCCCTCCGGAGCGATACTGTTCCGGGTCTTAAGTGAATCTGATTTGCCACGGCGGTCACGCGCCTCGCGACACGAGGGTGTGTGCTGGGACTCGTTGGCCGGTTGCCACGATGGATCAGAAAACGATCGGGCATTACGAGGTGGTCCGCACTCGCGCGAATCCGCGTGGCGGCGACTTTGGGCGTGGCGGCTTGCGTCCGTAGACCGCGTTCTGGACGTGTTTCGCGCGAGCGAGATGGGTCAGGCAGCGCTCGCGTTTCTGACCACCCCTCCTTGGCGGTTCAGTTACGCGCACGGATAAGTACCGCGAACGCTCCCCGTTTTCGAACCGCGCCCGGAAGGTCGTCTCGGCCTGAGGCTTATCGACCTTCCATCGAGCGTGGCTGTGTGGGGACCCAAGGTTTCTCTTGATTGCGAACAACTGGTTCGCGCTCCACGATCGCATGTCCCCGACGATCAGCTGCACGCGACCCGATCGCGAAGCTCTTCCGTTTCGTCGATCGGCAGACGACACCGTTGATTCCCCACCCGCGGCCTTCGTCTCGACGGCATTCCGCCCGGCCGGTACACTTAGACTTGGGTCCACCAAAGTATTCAGCCCGGAGACATCGAGCCGGTATTCGAATGCGGTGGAGATACTCGGAGGAGAGAGATGACCGAACAAGTTCCCTTTTCTACAGGCTTTGGTGCCGCTTCGTTCGCCGAGAATCCTGAACCGCGGTGTCCATGTCTTTTGTTGCTCGATACCTCGGGCTCGATGCGCGGCGAGCCACTTCGTGAATTGAACGAAGGCATCCGATTCCTAAAAGAGGATCTCGCTACGGACTCGCTGGCGGCAAAACGAGTGGAAATAGCCATCGTGACATTCGGGCCGGTCGAGCTCAGGACGGCCTTTACTACCGTCGACGGGTTCAATCCTCCGGACCTCCAGCCGACAGGCGACACGCCGATGGGCGCGGCGATCGTCAAGGGACTCGACTTGCTGCGCGAGCGAAAGAACATCTACAAGGCGAACGGCGTCACCTACTACCGACCGTGGATCTTCCTCATCACCGATGGTGCGCCGACGGATGAGTGGAAGACGGCCGCGGCTCAGGTGAGGGACTGGGAGGCCTCGAAGAGCTTGGCCTTCTTTGCCATTGGAGTTGAAGGCGCAGATATGAGCTGCCTCAGCCAGATTGCACTACGTGAGCCGCTCAAGCTGAAAGGTCTGCAGTTTCGCGCTCTTTTTCAGTGGCTTTCCTCCTCGATGCGGTCGGTGTCTCGGAGCACTCCTGGGGCGGAGGTACCTCTGGACAATCCAACCGGACCGGATGGGTGGGCGACCGTGTGAACTGGCGCTTCGTCAACGCGACGTCGATTGGAACTTCGCACGTCCGTTCCGGTTTGCCGTGTCAAGACGATTGCTTCAGCGATGTGCTTTCAACCGAGGGAGGCGATGTTCTCGTGGCGATCGCGTCCGACGGGGCTGGGTCCGCGATCTGCGCGGAGGAAGGGGCCGGTCTTACCTGCGCAACGCTGAATGAAGTCATCGAGCATTGGTTGGCCGCGGGCGGGAAGCCCGAAGAAATCACACGCGAGCTGGTTGCCGAATGGATCGCAGGAGTGCGCGCTGCGATCGAGTCGCGCGCTGCTGGGAAGCAACTTTCGATGCGCGATTTTGCATGTACGGTTGTCGCCGCCGTCGTTCAAGAGACTGCCGCAGCGTTCTTACAAATTGGTGACGGTGCGATCATCTGCGGGTTGGCTGACTCCTACGACGTGGTGTTCTGGCCGGATGGTGGTGAGTACGTGAACACG
>JBDTOZ010000496.1:0-2665 GCA_039932995.1 Acidobacteriota bacterium
GCAGACGGTCCGCCGCCGCCGCAAAGCACCCATGTTTTTAGGCATGACACGACACTAGAGCAGGCCACGGTCATCGATTGAGAGAAAAAAAGTCCGGCCCCTTGTAGAAATCGGGTCAGGCCATTCGTCGACATGATGAACGCAGGTCAGATCGGCCCGTTCGCTGGCCGGCCTGCCGCAGCAGGAACAGAAAAAGGAGAAGTCATGCCGCATTACTTGGTTGTCAGTCACCTTCCCGAGGACTTCGACCCATCCAAACAGGACGAAGCAATGGTCCGCGCGATCAACGACCTCAACGACGAGCTGGAAGCTGCCGGTGCCAGGGTCTTCGTCGGCGGGCTCAGCCCGACCAACCAGGCCAAGTCGCTGCGGGCGCAGCCCAATGGCGACGTGCTCGTCACCGACGGACCGTACCTTGAAGCGAAGGAGCACATCGGTGGTTTTTCGATCCTGGAAGCCGCTGACATGGACGAGGTGCTGGCCTGGGCCCGCAAGTCGGTCATCGCCTGTCGGATGCCGGTGGAGGTGCGCGAGATCCCCTACAGCAACCTGCCGAACGGCACCCCTCACCCGTCGCGCCAACACCGGCAAAAACCGTGAGCCACCGGCGAAACCGGCTGTTCCTCCCTACAGGATCATGACCGCCTGCGCCCGCGGCTTGAACGTTCTTCCGCCCCATCACCTCCTCACGTACGAACCGTCACGGGTCCAGGGGGCCGCCCGAACTAGTGTCGCTAGGTTGTTCCTCGTGAAGAGCCGCACGACTGCTGGCCGTGCGCGCAAAGGCCGAATGAATGTCCGGCGCGGTGACGGACCGCACACAGGCCAGTGACGGCGTTCTTGCTCCACGCTCTCATCAGCGGCTAAGTTCATTCGTGAAAGGATGCTGCGCTCCAGCCGGAACTCTCTTGTTCATTCCCAAATCCATCGTCTGCTTTCGTGAGGGCTACACCCGCGACGCGCTGATGCGTGACGTCATCGCCGGCGTGGTGGTGGGGATCGTCGCCCTGCCGCTGGCGCTGGCGTTTGCCATCGCCTCCGGAGTGCCTCCCGCACGCGGTCTCTACACGGCCATCGTGGCCGGCTTCCTGATCTCCGCACTGGGCGGCAGCCGCGTGCAGATCGGGGGACCCACCGGCGCCTTCGTGGTCATCGTCTACGGAATCGTGCAGCAGTTCGGCTACGACGGACTGGTGATCTGCACGGCCATGGCCGGCGTGATCCTGATCATCCTCGGCCTGGCGCGCATGGGAGCGCTGATCAAGTACATCCCCTACCCGGTCATCACCGGCTTCACGTCCGGCATCGCCGTGATCATCTTTTCGTCGCAGCTCAAGGACCTGCTGGGCCTGAAGATGGGCGCCGTTCCGGCCGAGTTCATGGCGAAGTGGGTCGCGTACGCCGGCAAGCTGCGGACGCTCGATCTCCCGACGACGCTCCTTGCCGCGGGCACGCTGGCCGTACTGCTGCTCTGGCCGAAAATCTCGCGGCGGATTCCGGCGCCGTTCGCGGCGATGGTCCTGGCCACCGTTGCGGTGCAACTGCTCGATCTCCATGTGGAAACGATTGGCTCGCGCTTCGGAGGCGTCCCTTCGTCGCTGCCCTTCCCTCACTGGCCGAACATCCCCTGGACTCACATGCGCGAGCTGGTCTCGCCGGCAATGACCATTGCCCTCCTCGCGGCCATCGAGTCGCTGCTCTCCGCCGTGGTCGCGGACGGCATGATCGGCACGCGCCACAAGTCGAACATGGAGCTGGTGGCCCAGGGAGTCGCGAATCTGGCGTCGCCTCTCTTTGGCGGCATCCCCGCGACGGGCGCCATCGCCCGAACGGCCACGAACGTCCGCGCCGGCGGCCGCACGCCGCTGGCCGGAATGGTCCACGCGATCACTCTGCTGCTGATCCTGCTGCTCCTCGGCAAATGGGCGGCGATGATTCCTCTGGCCGCGCTGGCGGCGATCCTCGTGGTCGTGGCGTATCACATGAGCGAGTGGCAATCGTTCGCCGGTCTGCTGCGCGCGCCGAAGAGCGACGTGGCCGTGCTGCTCATTACCTTCGCGCTCACGGTCTTCGTCGATCTGACCGTGGCCGTCCAGGTCGGCATCGTCGTGGCCTCGCTACTCTTCATGAGGCGGATGGCCGACTTCACCCACATCGAAGGCGCGAGTGCCCTTGACCATCCGGAAAGCGACGATCCGGAAAGCGACGATCCGGAAGAGATCACGCAGGTCCGCAAGCGCAAACGCATGCTCGGTGGACGCGAGATCCCTCCGGGGGTGGAGATTTTCGAAGTCAACGGTCCGTTTTTCTTCGGCGCCGCCGACAAGCTCCGGGATGTGCTCTCCGAGATCGCGAAGCCTCCGAAGGTGCTCATCCTGCGCATGCGGCATGTCCCGGCCCTCGACGCCACCGGCCTCCACGCACTCGAACAGATGGCCAGAAAGTGCGCCGCGCAGGGAACGACGTTGCTGCTGACCGAGATCGCCACGCAGCCGCTGCGCGCCATCGTGCGCGCCGGCAAGCTGGAGGCGTTCGGCGGGCGCGAACATCTCGCAAAGAACTTCGACATGGCACTCGACAGAGCCGCCGCAATCGGCCGGCAAGGCTAGCCGGCACGGCCGGCAGCGCTGGTTGGCATAGCCTTAGGCACGTACGGCAGCTCCGA
>JBDTOZ010000497.1:0-7597 GCA_039932995.1 Acidobacteriota bacterium
CCAGCAACCAGCAACACAGCAACACAGCAACCGGCCACCCGCTGACGCCCTATCGGGCGTTCATCCTTCCGATCCATCACCTTCCGCGGTGATGGATCTCACACTCTCCAACATTTAAATCCAGTATTACGGCTGGCAATCCCTCAGGTCGGACGGAAAGGTTCCTTTCCGCCCAAATCGTCCGGTTCTCGATCGCAGTCCACACAAAGGAGCTCCCATGGTCCGAAAAGTCGGCGCACTGCCGGTTCTCTGTTTCATCTTGCTCATCGCACCCACCCTCCTCGCCCAGGACACCGCCCCTCGCAGCGGCGGCCGTCCGCACATCCAGACCAACACGCACACGCATTCCGGCAGTTCGCCGTTCAGTCCGCCCGACGAAGAGGACACGCTCTTCACGGTCGACACCGGTTCGGGCCTCGACTCCGGCTGTACCTACCGAGGGGGCGGACCGTTGCGCATCAATGTGCGGGTCAAACGGGTGGTCGGGCCGGTGGGCGGCGACGGCTTGCTCACCGATCCCGCGGGGATGGTCTCGCGTGGCTTGATCTCGCCTCGCGCGAAGATCATCCTGCCGGTCTTCGACATCGATGTGAACGGCGCACCCGGCTACCCGCCGGAGGTGGATCGCATCTCCTTCAACGGGCACGACCTGGGCACGCTCTCAGGCGACAACAACATCTGGAAGCAGAACAGCTTCGAGGTCCCCATCGAATGGGTGAAGTTCCCCGCGCAGGCCACGAGCGGCGCGCCCACCCCGGCCAACAACGAGATCCGGATCGACATCGATCAGGCCAGTGGCTCGGCGGAGAACTGGTGCATGTCCGTCGACTGGGTCCAGCTCCAGTTCAGCGCCATCGCGCCGATCCTGCTGCTGCACGGCACCAACGCCAATTCGACGTCGTGGAATCCGGACTTCACCGCCTTCTTCGGCGGCAGCGGCGCGCCCTGGACCAACGACATCAACCTCACCCCGAACGGTTCCATCCTCGGCAACGGCCGCGAGCTCGCCAATCGCGTGCGCCAGTTGGCCACCGGCTTCGGCGCCAAGAAGGTCCACATCATCTGCCACAGCAAAGGTGGCCTCGACACGCGGGCCTATCTGAACAACCAGTATCAGCCCGATGAGGTGAAGGTCCTCTCCGTCTACACCCTGGGCACGCCCCATCACGGCACGATCGTCTCCGACATCATCGTGGCCCGGCGCACGACGGAAGACGCGGAGTCCAGCGACGCCGACATCGCCTATCTGATGGGCCACGACTACTGGTTCCTCAGCACTCCGCAGCCGCCGGCCATCAACGATCAAATGACCGGGGCCATGGCCCGCTTCAACGCCACGTACCCGTCCGTTCCCTCCGAGGTCCGCTTCTACAACTACGGCGGTGACGCGGATCTCAACAACAACGGACGGATCTCCGCCGCGGAAGCGCGACCTCTGGTCGAGAGCTCCATGGTCACCGACGCCACGCTCGCTGCCGCGGCCACGGCCATGTACCGCGCCATCGGCCGCATCGCCTCCATCAGCATCACGCCGGGCACGCGCGGTCCGTGGGGCATCAACCACTTCACCTCCATCGAGGTGTCCGCTCTCAATGCGCCGTTCCACGAGAACGACATGGTCACCTCGGTGCCCAGTGCGCATTCGCCGGGTGGGAACTACCTCGGCACGCGCGACGCCAATCACAGCTCCATCAAATCGACGGCCCTGGCTCAGCAGATCCTGGACCGCATCAAGTCCGACTTTCCACTCCGGTAAGCGCATGAGCCGAACGCGAACAACAGGCGTGCTCGCCGCCGCGGCCCTGGCCGTGACGGTGTGTTACGGCGTGAGGATCGACGGCTCGTTGCGGCCCGTCGGGACCGTGCTGACCGTCCCCATCGAGTCCCACTCGCTGGTGACGCCGGCCGTGTACCGGGCCGGCGCAGACAGCCAGGCGGTCTACGTCGTCGCGGACGGACCTCGCCCTGACGGACGGTTCGACGCCACACGCGTCGACACCCGCACGGGCCAGCTCTCGCGTACGGCCATTCCCCTGGGACCGCGTTCCGGCTTCTCCCCGTTCCTGGAGGCCGAGGTCCGGATCGACGTGACCGGCCTCTCGTTCCGCCGGCCCACGTTCCATCTCCTGAGCTATCCGGACGGCCGCGGCCCCGGCTTCCACCTCGTCGACTCGCACACCGGGTTGGTGCGGCTGAACGCCGGGAGCGGCACCACGGAACGGACTCTCCTCACCTGCTGGGTCTTCAACTCGAGCAAGGTCGCCGAGCTGCGCTCCCTTGCATCGACCGATGCGATGGGCAACACCATCGCGGTGGTCTCGAGATCTCCGGCCGGCTGGATGCTGCATCTGTTCGACCGCAGCGTCGCCGCCCGCAGCTCCCATTCACCTTCGTTGCACCTTCTGGAGAAATCATGAAAAGAGCCTTACTCCTTCTTCTACTCGCGGCGCTTCCGCTGCTGGCGCAACCGGCCCCCGAAGAGATGGCTGCCGCGGCCATCGCTCACGATGCCTTTCGCCTCATGCCGGGACAACTCACGGCCACCCGATCCATCGTCGTCGACGCCACCACCGCCGTCTCGGTGGCCGTCACCGCCGCCTCGCAGAATCTGCAGGTGGAGCTAATTGCCCCGAATGGCGCGCAGTACTTCGTCGGCGACCCTGCCACGGCCACCTTCGAGAGCGGGTACTTTCCCATCGACGCGCCGTCGACCGCGGATGGAGCCACCTACCTGGCCACCGTGGAGAATCCGCAGCCCGGGACATGGTCGCTCGTGGTCACGCAGCCCACGGCCCTGCCCACGCCGCTGAACGTGGTCGTGCTGACCATGCTCAGCAACGAGGTCCGGGCCGTGCTGGCCGGCGGCGGAGACACGTATCCGCTGGGAACGCCCATTCGCCTGGCCCTGGTGATCTTCGACGGCACGTCGAAGGTCCACAACTTGACCATCGACGCCAAGCTGCTCCGGCCCGAGCTGGCCGTGCCCGCCGTGACACTCGATTTCCGTGATGACGGTACGGGTGCGGACGAGACGGCCGGCGATGGGATTTACGAAGGGTTCGCCAGCCCGTCGCAGGCCGGCTCGTATCAAGTGCAGGTCAATGCCACGGGGACGGCTTCGACCGGCGCGTTCCGCCGCACGACCGCCGCGCAGTTCGTGGCCGTGGCCCGGACGGCCAACATCGACGCACTCTTCACCGATCGCGGCATCGATCTCAATGGGGATGGTCTGCTGGACCAGATCGGCGTGACGCCTCACGCCACGATCCTGGCCGCTGGAACGTACAGCGTCGGGGTGCGCCTGCGCTCCTCGAACGGACACGAGCTGTTCCAGGCCATCGAACGCGACTTCACGCCCGGCCCGGTCACCCCCGAAGTGCTCTTCGCCACGGCCGACGTGGCCCGCGAGCTGTCGGTGAACGGTCCGTATCAAGTGGCTGAGGTGCGTCTGCTCCAACTGGTCGGAAGCGACCTCGTTCCGGCCGACATCCGCTACGACCTCGGCAACACGGCGGCCTATCAGCTCGGCACCTTCCAGCATGATCGCCTGCGTCTCTCCGGCAACGGCTCCGCCGTAGGCGTCGACTTCAACGCCAACGGCAAATTCGACCAGCTCAACATCACCATCGAAGTGCTGGCCGACTTCGCCGGCTTCTATCAATACTCGGCGGGTCTCCATGACGTGAATGGCACGGAGCTCGGCTTCCGTTCGGGCTCGAGTTTCCTGAGCGCCGGCGCCAACCAGGTCACCTTCTCCTTCCCCGGCTTCGCCATCGGTCAGAACGGCGTGGACGGTCCGTACTTCCTGTCCAATCTCCTGCTCTTCGGCGCCGGACAATCGCTGGCCGAGGACACCGCCTTCACCGCCCAACCCTTCCTGGCCTCGCAGTTCGAAGGCTATGTCCTCGACAACACGCCGCCCGTGCTGACCGTCTCGGTCACCCCGTCGGTGCTGACGCCGCCGAATCACCAGATGGTCGAGATCACGCTGACCCTCAGCGTGACCGACGATCGGGATCCCAATCCGTTCGTGGACCTGGTCTCCATCACCAGCAATGAAGGTGATGACGTACTCGGCGACGGCCACACCACGCAGGACATCTCCGTCGACGACAGCGGCCGCATCTTCCTTCGCGCCGAGCGCTCCGGCGGGCAGGATGACCGCATTTACACGATCACCTGGCGCGCCCGCGACGACTCGGGCAACACCTCCCTGGCCACCGCCACCGTGACCGTCCCGCACGACAAATCCAAATAGCCATTCGCAGGGACAACGGGGGCCGTTCGCAAGAACGGCCCCCGTTTTTTGTGGAACGCTGGCGTCCCCGCCGATCGATCCGACCCTCAGACGTCGGGCTGGATCCAGGCGATCCCGTCGACCTCGTCGAAGTGCTGGTCGAAAGAAAGAAGATCCGCACCCGACTCCATGGCGTGCGCGGCGATCCAGATGTCATTGGTCGGCAGCGGCCGGCCTTTACGCCGCAGGGAAGCGGCAATCCGGCCGAACCGATCCGCCGTCACCAGCGTCACGGGAAGCAACGCCACATAGGGGCTGGCCAGAAAGTCTTCCAGTTCCTCCCTGTTCGTTTCGAAGCGGGAGCCGTTTCGGAATCCGAACAACAGTTCGCCGGCAACGACGGTGGACATGAGGACCTGATCCGCGCTCCGCACGCACTTCGCGACACCGGCATGTCCTCGGAACAGCGCCGTGTACGCGTTGGTGTCGAGCAGAACCTTCACTTCCAGAGTGCCTCGTCAACGGCCTCGCACGGAGCAATGCTCTGCAGGAGTCGCTTCTCGTCGCTCGCGGACCATCGGCCGATGAACTGATCCAGCGCCTCGCCAATGGCGGCCGACGGACCCTCGGGCTCGAGCAGCCCTGCACCGCGGCGCATGAGGAGAAGGGCAGCCTTGTTCAGCGAAATATGTTCGCGCTTGGCGAGCTCCCTGATCCTGCGTGTCAGATCCTTGTCGAAGCCTCGCAGAGATAGCTGATCCATGGCCGTGTCCTCATGGGAGTCGTCTGCTGACTCACTCCGAGTCATGGTAAGCCCCGCCCCATCCCCGGTCAAAAGGGTTCCGACGCTTCCTCCGGGTTAAACTGCACAACGTGCGGGTCGACTTCGAGAAGCGGGAGATCGTGTGTGCGGTGGGGGATCTGGTCCAGGGGTCGACCTACCGGCGCATCGGGGTGGAGCGGGGGGACGGGTTCCGCCGCATGTGGATCGGCCAGGACATCCACACCCGGCGCGCCGAGCAGCGCGCCAGTGAGGATCCGCACTACCGCGCCGAGGTCCATGTCGTCCACCGCATGACCCTCGGCGGCTGGACCGTGACCATCACCGGGCGCATCGACGGCCTCTCCATCGACAAGGAAGCGAAGGTCGTCGGCATCGAGGAAGTGAAGTCGATCCACTTCGATCTGGAGCTGGAAGCACTCTACAGGTCGGAGAAACTGCAGCGGCATCTCTACCAGTTGTTGCTCTATTCGTACTTCCTCTGCAGTCAGCCGGACCTCGAGGGCTACACCTTCGCCCCCCAGCTCGTCCTGATCGACCTCGTGTCGGGCGAGGCCAGGATCGTCGACACGGAGTTCGACCGCGAGAGCGTCGCCAAGACGCTGCAGAGTCACATCGCCAAGCTCATCGGGGATCTGGAGACGGCCGCCGCGCTGCGCGTGGCCAAGCGCGCCTTCGCCGACACACTCACTTTTCCCTTCGACGTCGTCCGTCCCGGGCAGGAGCAGATCATCTCCGCGGTGGCGCGCGGGATTTACCAGCGCGACTCGCTCCTCGTCTCCGCACCGACCGGCATCGGCAAGACCATGGCCGTGCTTTACCCGGCCGTGCGCCAATCCCTGAAACTCGGCAAGAAGCTGTTCTACCTGACCTCCAAGACCCTCCAGCAGGATGCGGCAGTAGAGGCCTTGCGCCGCCTCAATGATGGGTCGTTTCGCGTGCTGCGCATCCGCGCCAAGAGCAAGATGTGCGCGCACACGGAGATGATCTGCCACGAGGACTTCTGTCCCTTCGCCGCGCAGTACACGTCCAAGATGGAGAAGTCGGGCCTTCTCAATCACCTGGTCACGTCGATGAGCTATTTCGACCCCGAGGTGACCTTCGAGCTGGCCCGGGAGCACCAGGTCTGTCCGTTCGAGGTCAGTCTGGAGTTGATCGAGCAGGCGGACGTGATCGTCTGCGACTACAACTACATCTTCGATCCCTACGTCGGCCTCAAGGCCTATTCGCAGGAGAACGACTACGGCGACTGCGTGCTGGTGGTCGACGAGGCCCACAACCTGGTGGACCGCGGGCGCGGCTACTACTCGCCGGAGCTGCACGAGAAGTCCTTCGACGAGATCCGCGCGCACATGATGTCGCGCAACTGCTGGATCGAAGGGTGGGAAGACCAGCTCGAGGTCCTGCGCGCGCACTTCCACGAGCTGGCCGCGGTGCTGGAGGACGACGTCCGCCAGTCGCTGTGCGATCCGAGCCGGGAGCTGTTCCTCGAACAGCGCACGGAGTGGGAGCGGATCGTCCTGGAGTACATCGGCTGGAAGATCGAGAACCGCATCGCCGAGGAAGAAGACCCGCTCATCGACTTCTACTTCAAGCTGGTGAAGTTCGCGAACCTGCTCGCGGAGAATGGCGACGAGTTCGCGCACCTGGTGGAGCGGACCGATGCAGGCATCAAGCTGAAGATCTTCTGCAAGGACCCGTCGCGTTTCCTGGGAAAGATCTTCGAGTCCGCGCACGCCACCATCGCCCTCTCGGCGACGCTCGAGCCGTTCGAGTTCTACCGCAAGACCCTCGGCTTTCCCGAGGCCCGCACGGCCGAGCTCTCGCTCCCCTCTCCCTTCCCGCGCGAGAACCGCAAGATCGTCATCGTCTCGGACGTGGACACCACCTACAAGCGCCGCGCCGATCACTACGAGCGCATCGCCCTCAGCGTGGCCGACATCGCCGACGCCGGCCACGGCAACTTCCTGGCGCTCTTTCCCAGCTACGCCTTCCTGCGCGAGGTCTCCGAGCGCATGCCCCCTACCGAGAAGCGGGTCATGATCCAACGCAACGACATGACCGATTACGAGCGCAACGCGATCCTGGACATCCTCCGGACGCGCTCGCGCAAGGGAAATCTCATTCTGGCCGTGTCGGGCGGCATGTATGCCGAGGGAATCGACTACCAGGGGGATATGCTGTCGGGCGTGATGGTGGTCGGACCGGCGTTGCCTCAGGTGAGCTTCGAGCAGGAGCTGCTCAAGCAGTATTACGACGAGCAGTACGGCGCCGGCTTCGAGTTCGCGTACCTGATCCCCGGCATGACCCGGGTCGTGCAGTCCGCCGGCCGCGTCATCCGCAGCGAGACCGACATCGGCGTGATCGCCCTGCTCTGCAAGCGCTTCACGCAGGAGACCTACACTCGCTACTTCCCACTGGACTGGTACGAAGACACCCCCCGCGAACTGGTCACGAAAAGAGCAGCCATGGATGTGCGCTCGTTCTTCGAAGAGAAAACCGTCGCTCCGCAATTGAGGCTCGTATTTTGATGCAGCGGATTGAGTCGAGTCGCCGGGTCGCCGGGTCGAGTCGTCGAG
>JBDTOZ010000498.1:0-2649 GCA_039932995.1 Acidobacteriota bacterium
GCGAGATCCTTTTGCAGCTCGTGCTGGACGGTGCCGCTCACCGTCACGACGCCTGCGTCACATGTCACCACCAGCTTCGTTCCCGCGAGAGCGGGCCGTGAGGCAAGCTCACGCTCTGCATCGCGGCGGATTTTCTCGTCATCGGACGCACGGGCCGGCGAGACCAGGTTCGCCACGCGGGAGACCCCGAGACTCTTGAGGACATCCACCGCGCGATTGGCCGCCACGGAATCCCCGGAGCCGCGGACGACGTAGATCCCTCCTGCGCTGCGCACCGAGAGGTGATCGATGGCGATCCCCGCGGCGGTGATGGCCTTCATGGCCTCGGCATCCGCAATCTGGGGCGCGGTCTCCAGGACGCTCGCCTTGGTCGGAGCCAAAGGTGCAACGTCCCGGTGATTGCGCATCATCACCACGCCAAGAGTGCCTGCCACGAGAACTGCTGCTGTCGCCACGACGATCGGTTTGGTCCGCATGGCATTGGTTCACCCAATCGCCGTGCCAGCTTTGAGGTCGCGCTCGGTCGGCGGGCCCTTCCTCGGTCGGACTGTGCGCATCCGGGAACCGTACCGGCCATTCCCCGCCTCGACCGGAAGCGATAGGATCACGGCAACCGACATGATTCCGCTCACCACACCCATCGACGAAGCCACCATCCGCTCGCTGCACGTCGGCGACACGGTCGCCATCACCGGCCGTCTCTACACCGGTCGCGACGCGGTGCATCACCGCATTCACGAAGGGGTGAGACCTCCGGTCGATCTGGCCGGCCAGATCATCTATCACTGCGGACCGGTGATGGTGAAAGAGGGCGACCAGTGGATCTGCAAGGCCGCCGGTCCCACCACCTCCTCGCGCGAAGAGCCGTATCAGCACGAAGTCATCCGCGACTACGGCATCCGCGGAGTGATCGGCAAGGGCGGCATGGGACCGAAGACGCTCGCGGCCTGCAAGGAGTACGGCGCGGTTTACCTGCACGCCATCGGAGGCGCCGCACAGGTCTGCGCCGCCTCGATCAAACGCGTCGACGGAGTGGATTGGATGGACCTCGGATCCCCCGAAGCCATCTGGCATCTCTGGGTGGAAGGGTTCATGGCCATCGTGACCATGGACTCTCACGGAGAATCGCTGCACAAAAAGATCTTCGAGGAATCCCGGGAACGGCTTGCCGCGCTGAAGGCCTGAAGCTGCCCCGCGACGCTGCATGCTGGGCATGGCGTCCGCACGTACAGCCAACGTAATGCGAATCGAAAAAGACACCCTCGGCGAAGTCCAGGTTCCTGTCGACGCGCTCTACGGTGCACAGACCCAGCGGGCCGTGGAGAACTATCCGATCAGCGGACTGCGTGAGCATCCCGCCCTCATTCGCGCGTTCATCCTGCTCAAACGGGCGGCCGCGCTCGCCAACCAGGAGCTGGGCGTCCTCGATGAGCGGATCGCTCCTGCCATCGTCGCCGCCTGCGATCGCATCCTCGGCGATTTCGAGGGGCACCGGCAGCACTTCGTCGTCGACGTCTTTCAGGCGGGCGCCGGCACCTCGTTCAACATGAATTGCAACGAGGTGGTTGCCAACATGGCCAACCTCACGCTCGGCGGCACGCTCGGGAGCTACACCCCGGTCCACCCCAACGACCACGTGAACATGTCGCAGTCGACCAATGACGTGTTCCCGACGGCCATGCGCATGGCCACGCGCTTCCTTCTCGACCCATTGCTCCAGCAGCTCGAAAGCCTGGGCGACGCGCTCGAAAGCAAAGGAGTGGAATTTCAGGACGTCATCAAGTCGGGCCGCACGCACCTGCAGGACGCGGTGCCCATCACCATGGGACAGGAGTTCCGCGCGTACGCCGCGGCCGTTCGCCGTTCCCTCCGGCTGCTGCGCGAGGCGGGCCGGGAGATCGACGAACTGGGCATCGGCGGAACCGCCGTCGGCACCGGCATCAACACCCCTCCGGGATACCGGCGCGCCCTCCTCCGGCAGCTCAAAGCGTCGGCCGGACACGAGTTCCGCGGGGCCCCCGACCTGCGCGAGGCCATGCAATCGCAACTGCCGCTCGTGGCCGTTTCCGCCGCCTTGCGAAACCTCGCCCTCGAGCTCACGCGCATCGTCAATGACCTGCGCCTGCTCGCGTCGGGACCGGCCACCGGACTGGCCGAGATCCTGCTCCCCTCCGTACAACCCGGCTCGTCGATCATGCCCGGCAAGGTGAATCCGTCGATGCTGGAGTGCATGAATCAAGTGCTCTTCCACATCATCGGCGCGGACACCGCCATCGCCTACGCCTCGCAGGCAGGGCAGCTCGAGCTCAATGTGATGATGCCGCTCATGGCCTTCGAGATCACGTTCTCGATGGAGATCCTCACGAACTTTCTCCCTGTTTTCGTGGACAAGACCATTCGAGGCATCGAAGCCAATCGTTCGCGCAGTGAGGGGTATTACATCAGCAGTCCTGCCCTGGCCACGGCCCTCAATCCGATCATCGGTTATGCGGCGGCCGCGGAGATCGCCAAAGAAGCCGCAAAGACCGGCAAGCGAATTCCTGAACTGCTGCGCGAGAAGAAGCTCATCCCGGAAGAGAAGATCGCTGAGATCTTCACGCCGGAGTTTCTTGCGGGACAAGCCGATCGCGAAGAGTGAGCACTGCTCAG
>JBDTOZ010000499.1:0-4507 GCA_039932995.1 Acidobacteriota bacterium
CGGCTCTCGAGCGCGAGCATGGCGAGAAAACTCACACGGCTCACGGCTCACTCCTCGCGAGTGCCCGGTGGACTCAAGTCCACCGCTCCACAGGAACAAAGTCCACCGCGGGCAGGATGCCCGCGGCTCCTTACCGGTGTGTCTTGACGCAATGAGCCATGGGGCGCGGGCATCCTGCCCGGCGCACTTCTCGCGTCCAATCAGCCCATCGGCGGCGCGGCCATTCCAGCGCCGGCGGCGAGGTAGGCCTGGAGGCAGGCGGGGGTGAATTGGAGGGGGGCGGTGGTTTCGCTCCAGCCTGAGGGGTCCAGGAAGGTGCCGGCGTCGAATTTCCAGGCGTTGGTGCGGTGGCGCACGTAGACGAAGGTTCCTTCGTTGTCGACGCGCAGGAGTCTCCGGCCACGCTGGACGGCATCGCGCACGAACACGGCGTCCTCGGCGAGGTTGGCCTCGGGGTAGCGCAGGCCGGCCGTCCAGATCGAGCGCCGGAAGACCAGGGTCCCGCCGTGTACGTCGCAGGCGAACATGGAGCTGTGGAGCTTGCGGTTCGTCGTCCAGAACCGGCCCAGCGGCATCTGCAGGACGAAGCGGTTGTCGAGGCCGGTCACGTCCGCATCGCCGCGCAGGATCGGCGCCGCCTGACGCAGCAGGCGGTCCGGGGCGTACCAGTCGTCGTCATCCCAATGCGCCACGATCTCTCCGCGGGCCTCGGCGCAGGCGAGGTTGCGCTTCCCTCCGATGGACATGCGCCGGTCCAGGCGGATGTAGCGGACCGACGGCTCGTCGCGGACCAGATCGCCGATGGCGTCGCTTCCATCGTCGACGATGATCAGCTCGCGATTCGGATACGACTGCTCGCGGAAGCGCGCCAGGGCCAGCGGGATGAAGGATCGCCGGTCGTGGGTGGGCATGATGCAGGAGACCAGCGGCTGCGATTGCGGGGGACTGGCCGGGCTCCCGGCGCGCATGATCTGTTCGATGCGCTCGACGTTGTCCGGGAGCCAGAACGCTCCGCGGGTGTCTTTGGGACTGACGTTGCCGTGGTGCACCATGGCCACGCAGAGCGCGGGGTTGCGCAGGTCCACGACCTTCTGCGCGGGAAAGCGCCAGACGAACTGGGAGTCTTCGCCCACCTGGATGTCGGCGAAGCGGTTGCGCGACCACGCCTCACGGCGGTAGACGAGCGTGGTCCCCACGACCCAGGCCACGGGCGAGCCTGAATAGCGATAGCACCAGGCCCGGCGATTCTCGCGATCGTGAAAGTAGATGGTGCTCGAGCCGCAGACGTCGCCGCCCCGTTCGCGAAGGGCCTCGACCTGCACGCGCACCCGCGAGGAGGGGTACCAGTCGTCGTCGTCCCAATGGACGATGAGCTCTCCGCGCGCTTTCTCGCAGGCCAGGTTGCGTTTTGCGCCGACGCTTTTCTTCTCGGTGAGGCGGACGTAGACGATCCGCGGATCGTTGGGCAACAGGTCGGCGATCGGGTCGGTGCCGTCGTCGACGACGACGAGCTCGAGGTTGGGATAGTCCTGGCCGAGGAAGCCGCGGAGGGCCGCGGGGATGAAGGGGCGGCGGTCGTAGGTGGGCATGATGCAGGTCACCAGCGGTTCGGCGGAGGGAGCCTGCGGTCGAGGGAGGTCCGCTCCGGGAGCGGGGGCGAAGTTCGGACAGGCGTCGCCGCGGCAGTGCGGGCGATAGTCGCGTTTCTCCCCGCGCAGGCGCCCGCCGCAGAACTTGTCCTGATAGCGACGGCGGCTGGCGTCGAAGCGGGCCCCTTCCTCACGGGCGCGGCGCGGGGCGAAGGGCGGCCGCCAGACGTAGGCGGCGGCCACCCACAGTCCGTCGAATCCGGCGCGCGCGGCGCGCACGTTGAAGTCCATTTCCCAGCAGGGGCCGAGTCCGTATGACTCGTCGGCGTCGCCGATGGCTTCGAAGACTTCGCGTTTCACGGCGTAGCAAAAATCGCCGAGGCTGTAGAGCGGAGCGAGCGAGCGCGCCACGGCACCGAACTTCCGTTCGGCCTCGGCGGCGACGGAGGCCAGGTCTTCCTTCGTTCCTCCGCGGTTGGGGAAGGCTCCCTGTTCGTTCCAGATGCGATTCGTGGACGGTCCGGCCAGGCCGGCGCGCGGGGAGCGCTCCAGCGCGCCCAGGAGATGCGCAAGCCAGCGCGGCGCGACGAGCGAGCCGCTTTCGAGCAGCACCAGCACGGCGGCGCTGCTGTTCCGGGCGAGCTTGTTGAGACAGGCCGCGCCACCCCGCGCGCCGTCGTCCTCGAGGACGCGCGCGTGAGAAACGCGAGCGAGCATCGCCTGGATGCCGGCGTCCGCACCGTCGGGGATGATCACCAGCTCGTACTCACCGGAGGTATGGCTGGCAATGGCATCGAGGGTCGACTGCAGACGCGCCGGGTCCGCGTGTACGTGCACGCCGATGGCCACACGCGTCATGCCGTGGCCTCCATGGCCTGCCTTTCCTCGGAGAAGGCGCGGTTCTCGAGCAGGACGTCGTCGGACCACAGCTCGAGGACGCGGTAGTCGGGGAGCAGGGCCAGCAACTCGGCCAGCGTCGACTGCCCTTCGTAAAGCTCGTCGTCCGAGTACTCGGTGAAGAGATATCGCGTGCGCCGGAGCAGATCGAGTCCCCCGCGGACCATCTCCCCTTCCGCCCCCTGAATGTCCGCCCAGATGAAGTCGACCGTGTCGAGGCCGAGCCGGCGGGCGGCGCTGTCGAGCGCGACGGTCTCCACTTCGATGGTCTCGCCGAAGGTGACCGGGTAGCGCGTGAGGTGATGCTTGGGACGTTTGAGCGAGGAGGAATGCGTCCACACCTGTCCCCAGCCGGCCGCGCTGAGCACGAAGCCCGACCTTCCGTCGACGTCGGCGATGGCCGCGCGATGGAGGGTGACGTTGGGCCGCGTGGGCTGATCGTTGCGGGGGTCGGGCTCGAAGGCGTGGAGGGTCACGCCCGGGATCTGCGCCATCCAGGCTGTGTCGGTGCCGCGGTGTGCGCCGAGCTCGAGGAAGGTCTTCGGTTGGGCATTCCTGAATCGCTTCTCCACCCACTCGCGGATGGCGAAGGGCTGCGCTGTGACGAGCGTGCGGGCGCGATCGATCTGGTCGCGGATGCGGGCGGCCATGGCCACGCAGGACTCCAGCGTTTCCAACGCGTCGGGCTGGTGCGTGACGCGCGCGAACTCGAGTCCGCAGCGATGCCAGTCTTCCCACGACCAGCGCTGGACGTGCCTGCGGTGAAAGGCGGCGGGGGAGTCGACGCAGAGCAGCGGCAGGTTTTTCACGGCGAACATGTGCGGCAGCCAGTAGTCCCAGAACGGCTGGCCCATGCTGAGGAACGACTCTCCGATCAGGCCGGCGTTTCTTCCCGACAGGAGGAACGCGTCGATGCCGTACGGCTCGCGTGAGGCCTGGGCGAGATTGCCGTCGTGGTTGTGGCGGATGAAGTAGCAGAGGCCACCTTCGGCGAGGCGGCGGATGCGCTGCATCTCCCACGGCGCCAGCCGCAGCTCGATGTCGGAGTTGATGACCAGCGCCGTGACGTCGTGCGCGGCCGCCCACTCCAGCATGCGGTTGATGGGAATGAAGTGGCGTCCAAAGACTGGCAGGCCTGTGCGCTCGACCGGGACGAGCTCGACGTCGTAGCGCGCGGCCAGGGTGGGGATCTCGGACGGGTGATTGAAGGAGCGGACGTGCAGTCCGGCCTCGCGCCAGCTCTCCAGCGAACGGCGTTGGACCTCGATGGATTGTTCCGACGGGGAGAGTGACGTCAACGCGAAAACGGTGGCGGACGGATCGAATGTGGTCATGGAGTCAACCCTCGTCGTGGAAGCCGCGGCGCGGCGGGGAAACGCCGCCGCGTCGAGAGCTTCCGGCTTTACGCCGCGCGTGGGGCCGTGCAGGCGCTGGCTCTCGGTATAGCGACGGACCCCGCTGGCGTGCAGGTGGTAGGCGTGGATGGAGCGGCTGGGATTGGTGAGGACCAGGCCCGCGCGCGCGGCTTCGAAGGCCAGGCGGTTGTCACAGCCGAGGAGACCGAGGTGGAAGTCGCAGTCGAAGTCGGGCAGGGGCGTCTCGAAGATCCACGCGTCCTGGCTGTTCTCGAAGTCGAAGAGCCGCCAGGAGCCGTCGCCCTGCAGGTCCCAGCGCGAAAGGCAGAGCAGCCGGCCGGCGAGCCGGTAGTCGTCGAGGCGCGCCAGCGAATGGTCGAAGAAGATGTCGGTGTTGGCGACGATCACCCGCCGGCCCGGCAACGCGCGGTTGGCATAGGCGAACAGTTCGCGGTAGGTGACGCGCTTTCCGTGGGAGACGAGGCGGATCTTCGGCGAGGCCAGTTGGGGATGACGCGCGACGAGCTCCTCCGGAGTGACGGAGTCCTCGATGAAGACATGCACCTCCTCGATGCTCCGATTGGCGGCGTTGCGCTCGATGCACGTGAGGAACTCACCGAGGCGCTGGGCGCTGGTGTCGAGATAGAGACCGGCGAGCAGAATCAT
>JBDTOZ010000500.1:0-8748 GCA_039932995.1 Acidobacteriota bacterium
GTGTCGGGGGAGTAGAGGATCTGGTCCTCACCCGCCTCCAGCGCGCGCACCGCGGCCTCGCCGGGATCAAAGTGCGCGGCCAGACCTCCCATGTCGAAGGCATCGGAGACGATCAGTCCGTCGAAGGCCAGCTCGTTGCGGAGGAGGTCGAGGATGGGGCGGGAGAGCGTGGCCGGCATGGTCCCGCCCAGCGGGACTTCGTGCTGCTCGGTGCCCCACACGTTCTCGAACGACGGACGCACGGAGATGGGAGTGGGATCGAGGGTGGGCACGGCCAGGTGGCCGATCATCACCGAGCCCACTCCCGCGCGGATGGCCGCGCGAAAGGGCACCAGCTCCACGTTCTCGAGACGCTCGCGGGAGACGTCCAGTACGGGGAGCGAGCGGTGCGAGTCGACGTGCGTGTCGCCGTGTCCCGGAAAGTGTTTGGCCGTGGCCAGGACGCCTTCGCTCTCGATTCCGCGCACGTAGGCCTCGACGTAGCGCGCGACCTCGTGGGCATCCTCGCCGAAGCTGCGGGTGTTGATGACCGGATTGCGCGGATGGACGTTGACGTCGCACACGGGGGCCAGGATGTGATTGATGCCGATCGCGCGCGCTTCGATGGCCGTGACTCGGGCCTGTTCTTCCGCGAGGGAGGGATCGCCCGTGGCCGCGAGGGCCATGGCCGGAGGCCACCACGTGGCGTCGGTGAAGCGCATGCCCATGCCCGCTTCGAGGTCGGCACTGATGAGCAGCGGCTCCCTGGCCAGCGACTGCAGGTGCGCGTTCGCTTTCGACGCGATCTCCGTCGTCGCCTGAAACCAGATCACGCCGCCCACATGATTGTCGCGGACCTGGCGGATCAACTCCTCGTTCAACTCCCGCGCGGGCACGGAGAACAGGCGGCCAATCTTCTCGTCGAGGGTCACGTGGTCTTCAGTTTATCCCGCGCTTGCGAGCCGAATGGAGAAGCTGCAGCGAGGGATGACACACGTTTCGTCATTCCTCACCGGAAGTGGTGCCACCGGAGATCCCGCATCTACACTCGGGATTACGCCCTGCCGCCTACGGCGGCCATTCGACGCGGGAAGTGCGCCGGGCAGAATGCCCGCGCCCCATGACTCATCGCGCCAAGGCACTCCGGTAAGGGGCCGCGGGCATCCTGCCCGCGGTGGACTTTTGTTCTGTGGAGCGGTGGACTTTAGTCCACCGTCGCTCTCGCGAAGATCGGCCCCTCTGCCCTTCGTGGCTCTCCGAGCGCGAGCGTGGCGAGAAAACTTACACGGCTCACGGCTCACTCTGCGCGAGTGCCCGGTGGACTCAAGTCCACCGCTCCACAGGCTAGAGCTAGAGTCCACCGCCTGCATCCTGCATCCGGCGCACTCCCCGCGTTCAATTGGCCAAACTCCAGGCGGTGGACTTGAGTCCACCGGAGATTCCGCGTCTACGCGCGGGACAAACTCGACGCGGCGATCGTTCCCACTCCGAACGTGACCACGGATCCCACCACGGCGTACCAGGGCCAGGCCACGGCGGTGGCGAAGGCCACGATGCCCACGACGATGATGCCGGCGATCATGCCGGTCAGTGCGGAGAAGGTGGTGGCGCGTTTCGTGGCGCCGAGGAAGAAGACGCCCAGGATCGGGCCGTTGATGAGCGAGGCTACGGCCAGAGCGGTGCCCAGTGCCGAGCGGGTGGTCTGCTGCAGTGCGATGCCGACGGCGATCTGGGCCAGGCCGGCCACGACGATCACGATGCGGGAGGCGCGCATGGCCCGCCGTTCGTCGCGCGGGCGGAGCAGGTCGCCCACCACCGTCGCGGCGATGGCGCTCAGCGATGACGACAGGGCCGCGGCCAGGATTGCGGCCACCACCAGTCCGGACAGGCCGGGCGGCAGGTGATGGGCGATGAAGTGCGGAAAGACCTGATCGGCGGCTCCCACGGGTGCGCCCAGCGGATAACGCGCTCCCCGATAGAAGGTGAACAGCAGCACTCCGATGAAGAGGAAGAACGCGAACTGCACCAGCACGGCGAAGCCGGAAGTGATCACGGCCTTGCCCGCGCTGCGCGGATTGGCGGTGCACAAGTAACGCTGCACCATGTACTGATCGGTGCCGTGCGTGGAGAGCGTGAGGAACGTGCCCCCGATCAGGCCGGACCAGAAGGTGTAGGTCCTGGTGAGATCGAAGCCGAAGTCGAAGAGGCGGAACTTCTGGGCGGCGATGCCTGCCGCCAGGGTCTCGTGCAGTCCGACGTGGCCCAGGAGCACCACGGCCGCGGCCACCGCTCCGCCGATGTAGATGACGAGCTGGACGACCTCGATCCAGACGACGGCCTCGATGCCGCCGGTGAGGGTGAACACGGTCATGACCACGCCCAGCGCGACGATCGCGCCGGTCACGCCGAGGTGACCGATGAGGGCGGAGAGGACATAGGCGGTGAGCAGGAGCCGCACGCCGTCGGCGATGGTGCGCATGACCACGAAGAGCGTGGCCGCGAGCGCCTTCACGGACGGCGCGAAGCGCGTCTGCAGGAGCTCGTAGACGGTGATCAGTTGCCCGCGAAAGTACCAGGGCATGAAGAAGACCGCGATCAGCACGCGCGCGACCACGTAGCCGAAGACCAGTTGCAGGAAGCGGAAGTCGCCGCCCCGCGCCCAGGCGATTCCGGGCACGGAGATGAAGGTGATGGTGGAGGTCTCGGTGGCCACGATCGACGCCGCGATCGCCCACCAGGGCACGTCATGCGAGGCCAGAAAGTACTGCTGGGTGGTGCGCTGCCGCCTGGCAAAGAAGAACCCCGCGCCGACGACCGCGGCCAGGTAGGCGACGATGATGGTGAGGTCGAGAGGGTGCAGGACGCGATTTTATCCTGTGTGAGATTGCCGGCCTCAATGTCCGTAGCGGTAGTGCCCCGTGATCTCGTAGTCGAACAACACGTCTTCGATTTGCGCGCCGAAGCCGATGTTGTGGACGACCAGAAACCGGTCGGTGCCGCGGGAGGGGACATCGGAGACCATGCCGATGTGTGGCACTCCCGAGGAGAGGCGCCAGGTGATGACGTCCCCGGGCCGGTAGTCGGCTCCTCGGCGCGTGACGGCCAGCTTCCCTCCCTGACGCTTGAAGAACGTGGCCAGGTTGGGCACGCGGCGATGGTCGATGTTCGGATCGGGACGGCGCAGGCCCCAGTTCTTCGGGTAGGCGCTGAAGTGCGCTTTCATGTCTTCGTGGACGAGCCGTTGCAGGTCCGTCCCGGCATTGCGGTAGGCGCGGATGATGACGTCGGTGCAGACGCCCGCCGCCAACGGCACGTCGCCGCCGGGGTAGGGGATGCTTCGGTAGCGCGAGTCGTAGCCGCGGGTCACTCCCACCTGCCGCTTCGCCCCGGCCAGGACCTTCGACAGCGCGGGCTGCGCCGTCATGGGCAACGTGAGCACCGTTACAATCGCGAACGTGAGCCGTATCGAAGACATCGTCGCCCATAGTAGCTTTCACTTCGCCGGAACGTACGTCTGGGCCAGCGCCCGCACGGTGCGCCATCCGGAAAAGCACCTGATGGTGACTCGCGACGAGAAGGAGATCACCGTCGTCACCGCTCCCGAGCATCTCGGGGACGTCGACGTGATCGAGCTCAATCCCGACCGTTGGCTGCTCCTCTCCATCGACTGCGCGCACCCGTTCTACTGCGTGGGATTCATTGCCCGCATCTCCGATCCGCTCAGCGCGGCCGGCATCGACATCCTGGTGGTCTCGACCTTCACACGGGACTGGGTCTTCGTGAAGGAAGAGGACGCCGTCAGGGCGGCGCAGGTGCTGACCGCGGCGGGCTTTCAGGCCGGCACGGTCTGAGTGGTCAGGCGTCCCGGCCGCTCAGCGCCGGCGGCGCAAGGGCGCGAGGACCAGCTTGGCCCCGTGGGCCATGCGTCCGCGGGCTTTTCCGATTCGCGCGAACACCGGTTGCCAGCGTGGGCTGTGCGCCAGGTCGTCGAAGAGCGAGTAGGCCACCGGCGTCACCAGGAGCGTCAGCAGCAGCGAGAGCGACTGGCCGCCAATGACCACCACGGCAATCGAGCGCCGCTCCTCGGAGCCCGGCCCGCTGCCGAGCGCCAGCGGGAGCATGCCCGCCACGAGGGCCAGCGTGGTCATGAGGATGGGCCGCAGCCGGTCGCGGTTGGCCTGCAGGATGGCCGGGCCGCGGTCCATGCCGTGCGCGCGCAGGTTGTTCATGTGATCGACCTGCAGGATGGAGTTCTTCTTGACCACGCCGAAGAGCACCAGGATGCCCAGGGCTGAGTAGAGATTGAGCGTGTTGCCGGTGGCGAACTGCGAGAAGAGTGCGAACGGAATGGCCAGCGGAAGACTGAGCAGGATCGTCACCGGGTGGACGAGACTCTCGAACTGCGAGGCCAGAATCATGTACATGAAGATGACCGAGAGCAGGAAGGCCCAGATGAATTCGCGGAAGGTCCGTTCCAGTTCGCGGCCGCGGCCGGTCACGGTGGTGGTGTAGCCGGGAGCGAGATTCATCTCCGCCACCGCGCCGCGCATGGCCTCGATGCGGTCCGCCAGTGCCGCGCCGGGAGCGACGCTGGCGCTGACCGAGACCTGGCGCTCGCGGTCGAGACGGTCGATGCGGGAGGGGCTGACGCCGCGCACGATCGTGACCACGTTGTCGAGCCGCACCAGCTCTCCGTTGCCGGCCGGCACGAAGAGACGTCCGATGGCCGCGGGATCGGTGCGGTTCGCGCTTTCGACGCGCAATTGCACGTCATAGTCCTCATTCACCGACGCGTCGCGGTAACGGGTGGCCTCCTGGTCGCCGCCCACCATGACGTTGAGGCTGGTGGCGATGTCGGAAGTGTTCACGCCCAGATCCGCGGCCCGGCCACGGTCGATCTCGGCGCGCAGCTCCGGCTTGTCGAGCTCGAGGTTCGTGTCGAGGTCGACCAGCCCTCCCAGTTTCTCGGAGCGCTTGATCAGCTCATCGGCGTACGCGGAAAGCTGTTCGAGCTCCGGGCCGCGGATGACGAAGTTGATGTCGGAGCGGCCTCCTGGACCGAAATTGAACGAGGGAGGATTGCGCGGAGCGACGCGGATGGGGGAGAACTTGCGGGTGCGCTTGCGCACCTCCTGCATGACGTCCTGCGCGGAGTAGTTGTCCTGAAAGACCTGCCACGGCTTGCCCCGTTTCAGCGACGTCCAGAACTTCGTGAACGACAACGTGCGCTCTTCGTGCGGAGCGATGCGCACGTACGCGCTGCCGCTGCTGGTGGCACTGAGGAAACCGCCTCCCGCGCTGGCCAGCACCAGCCGCACTCCGCGCGTCTCCATCAACTCCTTCTCGATGGCCTCCATGGCCTCGTTCATGGCCACGAGACTGGTGCCCTGAGGAGCGGTCACGCTGACGTCGAACTCCGCCTCGTCCACGTTCGTGGGGATGAACTCCTGCTTGACCAGCTTGTAGAGCGGCACGCTCAGCAGAATCACCACGATGCCCACCACGGCCACGACCTTGCGATGGCCCATCGAGAAGGTGAGCATCCTCGTGTAGAGCGCGTCGATGCGGTGGTAGAAGCCGGACCGGCTTTCGCCGTGAGACATCGAGCCGGCCTTCAGCAACCGCGACGACATCATCGGGGTGAGGGTGAACGACACCAGCAGCGAGACCAGGATGGCCACCGCCGCGGTGATGCCGAACTGATAGAGGAAGCGGCCGGAGATCGAAGACATGAACGACACCGGCAGGAAGATCACCACCAGGGAGAGCGTGGTGGCCAGCACGGCCAGGCCGATGTCTTTTGTGGCCTCCCGCGCCGCGTCCATCGGATCGAGTTTTTTCTCTTCGATGAACCGGAAGATGTTCTCGAGCACGACGATGGCGTCGTCGATGACGATGCCCACCATGAGCACCAGGGCCAGCATGGTCACGCTGTTGAGCGTGAAGTGCAGCGCCCACATCATGCCGAACGTGGAGATCACCGAGGCCGGGATGGCCACGCCGGCGATGAGGGTGGAGCGCCAGGAGCGCATGAAGAGCAGAACCACCAGGGAGGCCAGGATCGAGCCCAGCACCAGGTGCAACTGAATCTCGTGCAGCGCGGCTTCGATGTAGCGCGACTGGTCGCGGATCACTTCGAGCTTGACGTCGGGCGGCAGTTGCGCCGCGACCGCGGGCAACGCGGCCTTGATGCCGTGAATCACTTCAACCGTGTTGGAGCCCGACTGGCGGCGGATCTCCAGCGTCACGGTGGGCACGCCGTTCAGTCGCGCCAGCGAGCGCTGTTCCTTCGTGCCGTCCTCCACGCGGCCGATGTCGCGGATGCGGATGGGCACGCCCGCCGGCGAGCCTGCGGGCGAGGCGAGGCCGGCCACGTCGCCGGACTCCGTGCGGGTGGCCACGACCAGATTCGCGAACGCGTCCGGCTCGGTGTAGCGCCCCATCGTGCGCAGCGTCAGCTCCTGGCGTTCGGTAGTGACGTTGCCTCCCGGCAGGTCGGCGTTCTGGCGGTCGAGCGCATCGCGCACGGCCGTGATCGGCAGTTGATAGGCAGCCAACCGGTCCGCGTCGATCCAGACGTTGATGGCCCGCTCCAGCCCTCCCACCACCCGCACCTCGCCCACTCCGCCGGTCCTCTCCAGCTGCTCGCGCACGGTCTTGTCGGCAAGCTCGGTCAGTTCGCGTAGCGAACGCTCCCCCGACAGGGCGATGGTCAGCACGGGGGAGCTGTCGTTGTCGAACTTCTGGACCGCGGGAGGCGTGGCATCTTCCGGGAGGCGGTTGACGATGGTGCTGACCCGGTCGCGAATGTCCTGGGTGGCCGTTTCCAGATCGCGGTCGAGCTTGAAAGTGATGATGACGTTCGACGTGCCGGGGCCGGAGACGGAGCGCAGCTCGTCGATGCCGTCGACGGTGTTCACCGCCTCCTCGACCTGCTGCGTGATCAGCGACTCCACCTCTTCGGGAGACGCGCCGGGCAGGGCGGTGCGCACGCTGATGGTGGGCAGGTCGACGGACGGATAGCGGTCGATGCCCAACTGCGAGTAGCCGGCCGCGCCGACCACGACCAGCGCCAGCACGATCATCGAGGCGAAGACCGGGCGCCGGATGCAGATTTCGGCGAGCTTCTGCATTACCGCGTCACCGTCACGCTCTGTCCGGTCCGGACGTTCACCGGCGAGAGGACCACTTCGTCTCCCGCCTCCAGTCCGCTGAGGATCTCGACGTACGCCCCGGTTCTGCGCCCGGTCGTGACCGGCTTCTCTGCCGCCTTGCCCTTCTTGATCACGACCACTTTCTCGATGCCGGCGAACTTCACGATGGCCGCGGCCGGGACGGTCAACGCGGGCTCGGTGGCATTGGTGACGATGGTGGCCCGCGCGAACGAGCCGGCCCGCAGCATCCCGTCGTTCGGAATGTCCGCTTCGACCGCCAGGACGCGCGTGCGCTCCGTGATCGAGGGGGCCAGCCGCGTGACCCGGCCGGTGTATTCACGGGACACGCCGTCGACGGTCAACCGCACGGTCTGGCCGGCACGGACGGCGGTGGCGTCGCGCTCGGGGACGTCGGCGCGGAGGCGCAGAGGATTGATCTTCACGATCTCGGCGACCGGCGCGCCCGCGGCGACGTATTCGCCGAGGGAGGCCTGGCGTTGCTGCACCACCCCGTCGAAGGCCGCGTAGATCGCGGTATCGGCCAACTGCTGGCGCGCCAGATCCATCTCCGCGCGCCGCTGCGAAACGACGCCCTGACGATTGCGGATCTCTTCGAACGCGTCTTCATAGCGGCTCTCCGCGACACGCGCCGTCGATTGCACGGCATCGAAGTCCGCTTTCGAGACCAGGCCCTCTTGCAACAGGGACGCATAACGCTCGCGGTTGGCGCGCGCCTCTTCCTGCACGGCCCGTGCTTCGCGCACGGTCGGTGTGTCCGCGGCGCTCACGGAATCGTTCCCACCTTCGGGAGAAAGGCCGATCCGCGCGCGGGCCTGGGCCAGAGCCGCCTGCGCGGTTTGAAGGCGGATCGCATAATCGGTCGGTTCGACACGGGCGACCAGTTGTCCGCGGCGGACGCGGCTGCCGAGGTCCACGGCGATGAGGGACAGCCGCCCGGCCACCTTGGTGCCCACGGTGGCGCGCTCATACGCGTCGAGAGTGCCGTTCACGAGGACCGACTCGCCAATCGGACGGCTCGCCGCCCGCGCGGTGCGAACGCTCTTCGGTGCCGCGTCGCGCCCGCGCTCCTGAGCCGACGATTCATCCTTCCCGCAGCCGGCCTGAGCCAGGGCGAGAGAGGCGCATACGACCGCAAGCAGACCGCGCATGGATCGGGGGACTGCAAGAAGCCTGCGCTGACCCGTGACGGAACGGTGAGAAGAGCGAAGGCCGCGGCGGAGGGTCGCCGCCCTCATGTCGTTCCACATCATCGCCTTACGAAGACAGCCGGGCGCGAGCCCCGCTTCCCCGAAAAGCATGAACGGCACGGGAGGGTCACGAACGGCACGCCGTTCGTGACCCGCGTTCCGATGGCGGCACGCCTTTGGCGCTTGCCCCGGCTGATCTCCGCCACGCCTCTGGCGTGAAACCCGATGGCAAGGCGGATCTCATGCAAAGTTCAGCACGCGGCACGCAGGGGTCGGTGGCTTCAGGAAACGCCGGAGGCGTGTCGTTGAGTGACGCAGGGTCGGAGGTTCATCAACGCCGGAGGCGTGCCGATGAGTGACGCAGGGTCGGAGGTCTCATCAACGCCGGAGGCGTGTCGGAGATGAGC
>JBDTOZ010000501.1:0-2367 GCA_039932995.1 Acidobacteriota bacterium
GAAGAAGACCCGTGGGCGCGAAACCGACAAACGGGCAGTGCCGACTCGATTTACAATCTCCCCAATGCCGCTCCTTGCGAACCACCGCATCGCGACGACCCCTCCCCGTCTCGAAGGAAAGGAAGTCCTCACGGGACCCGATCCATCCATCGCCAAAGTCAAAGGGGTGATGTTCGGCGGGCGCAAGCAATTCCTCATGGATACCCTCGGGGAGGAGGGCTTCGCCACCTTCCTGGAGAAACTGAAGCCCCGCACGCGCGGCTACACGAAGACGCCCCTGGCCTCGAGCTGGTGCGAGTTCGAGTCGCTGGTGGAGCTGGACCGGGCCATCCACAACGAATTGAAGGCGAAGCATCCCAACGTGCTGGCTCTCATCGGCGCGGCCTCGGCGGAGCTGGGTATCGGCAAGCTCTATCGCTCCCTCGACTCCGAGGAGCTGATCCGCTTCCTCGAGAACAACGCCGTCTTTCACGATCAGTATCAGAAGTTCGGCACCGTCCACTTCGAGAAGACGCCCTCGGGGGGACGGATGATCTACGCCAACTATCCCTGCTACAGCCCGATCTTCTGCGCCAGCGCCATCGGCTATTTCATGGAGTCCATCCTCCGTCACGGAGGCACCGACCCCAAGGTCACCGAGACCAAGTGCCAATGCCACGGCGACAAGACCTGCACGTACGAGATGACCTGGAGGTAGGAAGCTTTCCGTTGCGCCCGCACGAACACGCGCGAGATCGCGCCTCTCCCCGCGCGGGATAAACTAAAGCATCCATGTCCGACGAGCTCGAAACCGATGAACGCTCCATCGCCAAGCGATATGGCTTGAGGGAGCTGGCTTATCCGGACGGCGAGCAGATCAAGACCTTCGTCCAGTTTCTCGACGAGTCGATCGAGAGCAACCGCTGCGGACCGATCCCGAAGACGGCGGCCGTGGTCATCCTCGACTTCCTGCAGGCCACCATCAACCGCCAGCATCTGACCAAGGGACCGCGGATGTCGCAGGCGGAGTTCGATGCGCTGCAGACGCCGTACTATGTGGCCGCGCGGATCATCGCCAAGATCCTCCGCTCGCGGAAGGAAAGCGTGAAAGGAAAGGTCTACCAGACCACCTACCTTTCCCTGAACCAGTTCATCGAGCTCCTGCGCAACCTGCTCGATCCGGGGTGCTATTGGTTGCGACTGAAATCCATCCCCGAGGGAGTGCGGGAGTCGATGGAGGCACTGCGCGATTTCCTGGCCGCGTATCCCGATCAACGGCGCAAAGGGCGCGCCCTAACGTAGAATCTGCGCGATGGGTCACTATCTGCAAAAGATCTCTCTCCGGCCATACAGCGAGTCCGAGATCTGGACCGGCTGGGAGCTCGAGGGCCGAAGCGGCGAGGTCGAAGGACTGATCTGCGCCGACGGACTCTCCGAATCGGAGCTGATCTCGAAGTACGGCGTCACGGAGTTCCAGACCATCCCGGTCGAATATCTCGAAGCGGGCGAGTACCGTCCGAAGTCCCGATGAGCTCTCGACGGTCCCACCGCGCGGCCCGCAATTGACTACACTCCCACCCGCCATGTTGCTCGTCCTGCGCATCACCCTGGGAATCCTCTTCGCCATTCTGGGCGTGATCGGCTCGCTGCTGCCGATCATGCAGGGCTGGATCTTTTTTCTGCTATCGGCGATGGTGCTCTTCCCGCAGAGCAAGTTCGCCATCAAGTCGTGCGACAAGATCGAGTCGCGCCTGCCGCGGCTCGTGGCCCGGCTGCGCCGCTGGGGAATCGGCGTGCCCCGCGAACCGAAAGACGATCCCGCTCGCGCACGATGACCAAACACTACGACCGCGCCTACTTCGACCGCTGGTACCGCAACCGCGACACGCGTGTGCTCTCCCACGGTGAGCTGCGGCTCAAGGTCTCGCTGGCCATCGCCTCGGCGGAGTACTTTCTGCGCCGCCCCGTCCGCACCGTCCTCGACGTCGGCTGCGGCGAAGGAGCCTGGCTCCCCCACCTTCGCGCACTCCGCCCCAAGGTCGAATACCTGGGGCTCGATCCTTCCGAGTATGTGGTGCGGCGCTTCGGCCCGACGCGCAACATCAGGCAAGCGTCCTTCGCCGACCTTCCGTCGCTGAAACTGGACGTCTACGATCTGGTGATCTGCTCCGATGTGATGCACTACGTGCCGGAGCCCGAGCTCCGCACCGGCGTGGCCGCGATCGCCGACGCCATGGACGGCGTGGCCTACCTCGAAGTGCTCACCCGCGAAGACGACATCGTCGGCGACCTGGACGGCTTCATCCGCCGCCCCGCCGCCTTCTACCGCACGATGCTCAAGAAGGCCGGCATGACCTTCATCGGCCCCTACTGCTGGCTGGCCCCACC
>JBDTOZ010000502.1:0-2484 GCA_039932995.1 Acidobacteriota bacterium
CAGCAACCAGCAACACAGCACCGGCGAATCTGCCAGGTGTGGCCGGACTTCAGAGCTTCTCGACCACTTCTCCCAGGATGTAGGCGTCGTAGCCGCCGGCATCGCGGAAGGGGGAGAGGGCGAAGGAGGGTGCCATGGTCTTCAGCGAGAGGCGCTCGTACATGTCACGCACGCTCTGCTTGCGGCCGGAGAGCAGGTCCGCATTGAGCTCGCCCTTGAGAGCGAAGAGGCGTTGGAAGTCGCCGCGGGGGAGTCGCAGCGGCCGGCGTACGTCATCCGAGCGGGGATCCCACTCACCGATGAGCACCTCGTCCTCGAGATCGCTCGAATCGGTGCGCACGCAGATGACGATCTCGCTTTCGATGGCTCGCTCGGCGGTCTCCTTGTCGGCTGCGGCAGCGGGCCAACCTCCCGAGGCCTCGCGCCGGCGGTTGAACTCCTGGCGAAGCAGGATCAGTAAGGGGTCCGTGGTGTCCAGGGGCACGACGTCCACCGGATCGCCGTGAGCGAAAGGCACCAACTCGGCCACGTCGATGCGGTCCAGACCCTTGAGCGCGACCATGCCCAGCAGGCGCGCGCCGAGGAACTCGACGCCGGGGATGGCCGGGGCAAAGGCGATGTACGAGCCCCACGAGGCAGTCAAGCGGAACAACGGCTGTGCTTCCTGACCCAGCTCGTTGGAGAGCTCCTGCATCAGCAGCATCGAGGCCACGATCCCCTCATTGACTAGGTGACCATTGCCGTCGATGTAGGCGTAGTGCTCTCGGGAGCTGAGGCCGCGGTCGCCCACGTCGACGCCCCGCGCCAGCGGCGCGAAGAACTGGTCGACCTTGCGCTCTTCATAGCCTTTGGCCACGAGGAACTCGGCGATCTCGGCGATCTCTTTGTTGGCCTTGCCGGTCGTGAGGCGGGACAGCTCCACGATGCCGGGGCCGTAGAACTCGGTGATCTGCTCGCTGTCGTCGGCCGAAGACTTCATCGGCAGCAGCCGGTAGTAACCGTAGTTGAGCGCGATGCGCAGGCCCTTGTTGAAGGCGAAGCCTTTCTGCTTCATCTCCGTATAGAAGCCCTGGATCTCCATGGCCGCGCGCACGAGACGGAGGGCGCGGCGTGTGGTGTAGAACGCTCCGTCGCCGAGGAACTTCTCGAACTGCAGGAGGTGGCGCTGGGCGATGGCGTCGAGCTTGCGCTGGAAGACGAGCATCTGCCGGTAGGAACGGATCTCCTCTTTCCCTCCGCCGCGGCGGATGTTGCCGAGCGTCTCCGAGAACTTGGAGATGTCGTAGATCATCCCGAAGCGGTGCACCATCGGGTCGACCACGCCGGTGCGGCCGAAATCCATGGGCCGCGTGGAGCGCGACCAGTTGGAGCCGGGACGCCGGTCGGCGGAGACGATCTGCCCGTCGGGAAGAGTGGTCATCCAGTGAATGCCGCGGCGCAATTGATGGAGCACGGCGAATTCACGCAGGCGCCGGGCGATGAGCTGGAACTGCTCGCGCTCTTCGCGGGAGGCGGCGTTCTGCGCCGCCGGATGGTCGAAGAAGAAGGTCTGGAAACGGGAATCGAGTAGCAGCGCCAGCGTGATGTCCGCTCCCGCTCCGAACAGAGGCAGTGCCGCGCGGAAGGTGCGCTCCTTCTGGCTCAGCTCCACCGCGGTGCTGCGCAGCCGCTCGAAGCTCTCGCGGAAATTCTGGAAGTCCGCGCGCAGGTATCCGTTGATGAAACTGCGCAGCTCGCGCAGATCGGGCCCAACGAACTCCTCGCTGAGGATGAGCACATCGTCCTGCAGCAGCCGGAAGAACTGCAGTCCGCGCTGTTCCTCCCCCTCGAGCAGCGGCGCCACGCGGCTGCACATCTGGTTCATCTGCTCGCGCGTCTCGCTGACCCAGCGTCCGAAGATGCGGTACTTGAGCGTGTCGCCCAGGGCCCGGCCGGTTTGCGAGTCGTGAGCGCTGATGCGCCGGGGGATGTTGGAGAAGTGCCGCGCCAGATCGAGGGAATGGGTGAGCCAGAAGACGGCGTGGTAGTCGTTGAGGAGGTTGGAGACCAGCGCATTCTCCGCGGCTTTCATGAGCGGGCCGAGGTATGCGGCGAAGGAGGCCTCGGCCTTGTCCCGCGAGCCGGCCCGGTTCACCTGCCAGGCCGTCTCGTCCGCCAGCCAGCGACCGAGCTTGACCTCGAGCTCCTTCATGACACTCGAGTCGGCCACGGCAAACCCGAGGATCGGCGGCTGCGTTTCATCCGCCGGGAAAACTTTGTACGGTTGCGGCAGACGTTGCGGCTGCCCGAATAGCTCTGCCAAAGAACGCTCCACGTCCGCCGGAATGAGGAACGTGGCCGCGTCCGGACGCTGGGCGAGATAGGCGACGAGAGCGCGCATGCGGGCCAGGAAGTATAGCTGCGCGTTGCTGGTGGCTGGTTGCTGGTTGTCTGCGGAGCTTCGGGGCGGTCGGGCTCACGGTCGAGTCTTCGAGTCTTCGAGTC
>JBDTOZ010000503.1:0-2945 GCA_039932995.1 Acidobacteriota bacterium
TACTCCTCGCCCAACATCCTCTGCCAGTTCACGACGACGCTCAGCGGCGGCTTGCCTTCTTCGATCAGGCGGAGGGCGACGATGGTGCCGTTGGTGGCGACGGTGAAGCCGGCGATGCGGTCGCCCATCTGTTCGAGGATGCGGGGCGCGTCCACCGCGAACGCGGACCCGGCGCGCACCGGCGCCGTCATGATGCGGTCCTGATGCAGGAACAGGATGGTCCGGCCGTCCGAGCTCCAATACGGTGTGCGCCCTCCCTCCGTCGAGACCTGCCAGCGGGCCGTGGCCTCCGGAAAGTTCGTCACGTAGATCTCCGCGCGGCCGCCATCGTCGGATTCATAAGCCAGCCACTTGCCGTCGGGAGAGAGCCGGCCGTGGATCTCATTGGCATTCGTGTGGACCACCGGCACGAAGGCGCCGCCGTGCACGGCGTCCACGACCTCGATGTCGAAGCCGGTGGCGCTGCGCTGCGTGCTCACCAGCAGCTTGGAGCCGTCGCGCGACCAGTCCGTGGCCACGATGTAGTCCGCTCCCGTGGCCAGGGTCTGGTGTGCCGCCCCGCCGACCGGCTGCGTCCAGAGCTCACGCGTCTGCGTGCGGACGTTGCGGCTCGAGGCGATGGCGATGCGCTTCCCGTCGGGTGCGAAGACCGCCGAGTCGTCTCCCGCTGCCTCGGCCGTGAACGTGATCCGGCTCCAGGTTCCGCTGTCGAAATCGAACAGCCACGGATCGGACTTGCGCGTCGACGCATCGAAGCGGTTGACGATGATGCTCCGCCCCTCCGGTGACACGTGCGGGGCGTTGTACGAGCCGGCCTCGCGGATCTCGGTGGGACGGTCATTGCCGGGATCGAGTCTCAGGAAGTGCATCACCGGCGCGGGAGGACGCCGGAAGACGAGCGTCGAGCCGCCCCCCGCGAACAGTCCCTGGAAGCGGGCCCAGTACCAGTCGACATTCCGTGCGATCGGCACGGCCTTTCCCACCAGCTCCAGGCGCTCGGAGTCGAACCGTTGCGCGATCAGGTTGGGCACGCGCGCGCTGATGAGCCAATCGTCGATCAGCGCGACGTTCGATCCATAGTCGAGGACCTTGCGATCGACGTCGCCGTCGAGCGATCCGACTTTGAGCATGGCCCGGCCGAGAGTGGCCTGGTCGCCGGTCGTGTAGAAGAAGCGCTTGCCGTCGGGAAAGAAGTGAGGGTTGCGGAACAGCGGTCGGGTGACGTTCGGCGACACTTTCACGGCAGGGGAAGGCGTCCCGCCCGCGTCGGGGACACGCATCAATCCTGAATAGATGTTGGGCGTGAAGATGATCACCCCGAGCGAGCTCCAGCTTCCGCCGCGGCCGTTGGGAGCGTCGCAAAGCTCTTCGATGGTGCCGCTGCTGAGGCTCACCGTCTTCAGCTTGCCCCCGGCAAAAAAGCCGACGCTACTGCCGTCGGGTGCCCAGAAAGGATAGGTCGCTCCTTCCGTGCCGGGCAGGGTCCGGAGCTGGTCGCCGGCCAGATCGCGAATGGCCAGAATGCTCTCGCCTTCATTCGCACTCGGCAGAGGATTGGCGGATTTCGCTTCGGTCAGGACCGCCGCGAGGTGAAGGCCATCGCGAGAGACGGCCACGGGCGCGTTGACGACGTTGTCCAGCGGCAGCACGAACTCGGTCTTGAGAAGACGCGGCTGATTCGCGGCCTTTCTCGCGTTCCACACGACCAGGCCTGTGGCGAGCGCCGCCACCCAGCCAGCCACCGCCAACCCCACGATCCAGTGCTGTCTTCGGCGCCGTGCCGCGCTGGCAGGCATGGCCACATTGCCCTGAGATCCCGGGCCCGCCAGCCATCGCAGCTCCTCGGCGATGTCATGAGCGCTCTGCCACCGCTCTTCCGGGTCTTTCTCCAGGCACTTCATCACCACGTGCTCGAAGGCCGGCGGGGTCAGTGGTTGAAGCTGCGAGATGGGTGTGGGAGTGCGGTCGACGATCGCGGCAATGAGGCTGCTGCGGGTCTTTCCCTCGAACGGCGCTTTTCCAGTGGCCAATTGATAGAGAACCGCGCCGAGGGCGAAGATGTCCGTGCGCTCATCGGCCTGGAGGCCGTCGAACTGTTCGGGAGCCATGTACTGCAGCGTGCCGAGGATCGTTCCGCGCTCGGTCACGGCCCGCTCGAAGCGAAGCTCCGTCGGATCGCCGTGCGCGGCGGGCAACTGATGCGTGGCCGCGAAGGCGGGGGAAGAGCCCGGAACGTGTAAGCCGGCGCTCGATCGGGGACCGCGGGTCGAGGGAGATTGCCGGGCCAGTCCGAAATCGAGGAGCTTCGCCTCCCCCTTGCTGATCATGATGTTGCCCGGCTTCAGATCCCGATGAACGATCCCCGCGCGATGCGCGCGGTCGAGCGCTCCGGCAATCTGAGCCCCGTACTTCAGCACGTCCGCAAGAGGCAGGGGACCGCGCACCAGCCGTTCGTCGAGCGACTCCCCCTCGAGCAGCTCCATGACCAGATAGTCGTCGCCGACGTCATAGAGGCGGCAGATGTTGGGATGCTCGAGTTGGGAAATCGTGCGCGCTTCGCTGCCGAAACGAAGTTTGAACTGCGCGTCCTGCGCGAGCTCGGCCGGCAGGAACTTGATGGCCACCGACCGGTCCAGACGCGTGTCGCGGGCCTTCCACACCTCGCCCATGCCGCCCGCGCCGATCGGAGCGAGGATCTCATAGGGGCCGACGCGTGTTCCGACTGCGGGCATGAATGACCAGGAAGCGTCATCTTACACGCGGTGGTCGGGTGCCCATCTCCAGGACCGGAAAGCAGATGCCCGCGGCCCCTCACCGGAGTGGCTTGACGCGATGAACCATGGGGGCGCCGGGCATCCTGCCCGGTGCACTTCTGCGTCGAATGGCAAAGCTCCAGTGGAGCGGTGGACTCGAGTCCACCGTCGCTCTCGCGAGGATCGGCCCCT
>JBDTOZ010000504.1:0-1975 GCA_039932995.1 Acidobacteriota bacterium
AGTGACGCGCGCCGTGGTGACGTTCACGTATTAGTGTCGTGGCCGTCGTCTGGTCGTCTGGTCTTCTCGTCGTTTCGTCTTCTCGTCGTCTGGTCGTCGAGTCGTCGAGTCTTCGAGTCGTCGAGGAGTCTCATAGGTTCATAGTCTCAGAGTCTCATAGCCGTCCCGCCTCCCCTGTGAGACTGTGACACTCTTGGATACTCTTCGAGTCTTCGAGTCTTCGAGTCGTCAAGTCGTCGAGGAGTCTCACAGGTTCATAGTCTCAGAGTCTCACAGCCGCCCGGCCACCCCTATGAGACTGTGAGACTGTGAGACCCTTGGATACTCGACGACTCGAAGACTCGACGACTCGACGACTCGACAAAGGCGACTCGACGACTCGACAAAGGCGAAGACTCGAAGACCAGACAAAGGCAGCGCAAACAGACATGACTAACAAACCTTGGGTTCTCATTCTCATGGGCAGCGACTCCGATGCGGAGACGATGTCCCAGGCTGCCGCCGCGCTCGACGAGCTCGGGATTCCGTACGAGTTCACGGTCGCGTCGGCTCATCGCAGTCCGGACCGGACCAAACAGGTCGTGACGGAGGCGGAAGCGAACGGCGCGGTGGTGTTCATCGCCGGCGCGGGACTGGCCGCGCACTTGCCGGGTGTCGTGGCTTCGCTCACGACCCGTCCGGTGATCGGCGTTCCGCTGGCCAGTGGAGCGTTGCAGGGGCTGGATGCCCTCTACGCGATCGTGCAGATGCCACCCGGCATCCCCGTGGCCAGCGTGGCCATCGGCGGCGCGCGCAACGCGGGGATCCTGGCCGCGCAGATCATCGCCACAGCCGACGACGCCGTGGCGACGCGCTTGAAGGAGCAGCGCCGGTCGATGGCGGACGGAGTGGCGTCCAAATCGAAGAAGGTGGAGAAGTCGACGCGGTGATGCGATGGCGCACACCCACACCCACGCTTCCAACGTCTCGCGCAAGCTGACGCTCGCCACGGCGGCCAACCTGCTCGTCGTGGTGGCCGAGATTTCCATCGGCGCGTGGGCGGGCTCGCTGGCGCTCATCGGCGATGGCCTGCACAACCTCACCGACGCCTTCGCCCTCCTGATCGCGCTCATCGCCGTGCGGCTCGAGCGCCGTGCTCCCACGAGCGTGAAGTCGTTCGGCTACCAGCGGGCGGGCATCCTGGCGGCGTTCATCAACGCGGCCATGCTGCTGACGTTCACCCTCTTCGTCTTCCGCGAGGCCTGGTTGCGCTTCGCAGAACCCCGCCAGGTCTCGACCGGGGCCATGCTGATCACCGCCGGGCTGGCGCTCCTGGTCAACGGTCTGACGGCCTACTCGCTCCATCACGACAGCCGCGACGACGTGAATCTCCGCGGAGCCTTCCTGCACATGATCGGCGACGCGATCTCCTCGGCGGGCATTCTCGTGGCCGCCCTCCTCATCCGCCTCACCGGCTCTCCCCGCTGGGACTCCGGCGTCTCGGTCCTCATCGGCGTGCTCATTCTCTGGAGCAGCTATGGCGTTCTGCGCGAGTCCGTGAACCTGCTCCTCGAAGGAACGCCGTCCGCCATCGACCCGGCCGCGGTGACGCAGTCCCTGGGAGACATCGACGGCATCTACGGCGTCCACCACCTGCACATCTGGGCGCTGGGTCCCTCCAGTCCGGCCCTCTCCTGTCACCTCATGGTGGGCGACGTCCCGTTGAAAGACACGGCCCGCATCCTCGACGAGATCAAAGCCATGCTCTCGGCCGATTTCCGCATCGCGCACACCACCATCCAGTTCGAGTTCGCAATGTGCGCCGAGGACGATCCTTATTGCGTTCCCTTCTCCCGGCGGCGCGCGCCTCCAGCGTGAGAGGGTTGTCTCGTCTTCGAGTCGCCGAGTCGTCTAGCCTCACAGCGCGGACTGCGCCCCGTGATCCAAGGAACGCCGGCGTCTCGCCGGCTGGCTGTGCGGCGTCCTCGCCGCGGGC
>JBDTOZ010000505.1:0-4804 GCA_039932995.1 Acidobacteriota bacterium
CGAGAGGACGAAGACTGATGAAGGCTAGCAAGCGAAGCGCTCTGGAAAAGGCTGGGTGGACGATCGGCTCTGCCGACGAGTTCCTCGACTCGACGACCCGGCGGCTCGGCGACTCGGCGACCGGCCCCGAACCGCAACCACCCCAGACAACCAGCAACCAGCAACCAGCAACAAAACCCGCAAAGTCAAAGTGACTTCGTATTGTCCTTCGGATTGCGGTCGATCAGTTTGTTGAACGGATCGATGCCTGCTTTCACCGGTTTGCCCTGGACCACCACTTCGAACGTCTCTTCCGGCTTGGTGATGTGGCGCTTCTCGGTGAAGAGCACCGCGTCCTTTTCGCCGAGGACCCCGATGTCGATCCAGTCGTCGACCGGGACTTCCTTCTCCTCTCCCTTGGCGTCGGAGCGGAGCTTTTTCGACGTTACGGTCATCTTCACGACGTACTTGCCGTCCTTGCGCTGCGTGGCTGCGACTTCGCGGGCCTGATTGTCGAAGAGCACGATGCGCTCGAAGAGGTCGGCGATGAATTCCTGCTTGTCGGCCGGAGCTTCGGCGCGGAAGTAGCGCACCAGCTCCTGCGCGGTGGTGTACGGCGGCTGCTCGTACGAATGATCGTGCAGGAACTTGCGCAGGGCGCGGTTCACGGCTTCTTCCCCGATGGCGTCGCGGAGCGCGTACATGACCAGGCTGCCTTTGCGGTAGTGGATGTAGCCCTGGTTCTCCACCAGGGAGAGCGGCATCTCCGCGATCAACTCTCCGCCGCGGTCGCGCAGATAGCGATCGAGCTCGTAGCGCAGGAACTTCTGCATCTTCGGCTTGCCGTACTCCTTCTCCATGACCATCAGCGCCGAGTACTGGGCCATGGTCTCCACGATCATGGTCCCGCCCTGCACGTTGCCGCCGATGACCTGGTGCGCCCACCACTGGTGTGCGACCTCGTGTGCGGTGACGTAGAAGACATAGTCGATGTTGTCCTGATCGCGCAGGTCGGCCACGAAGCCGATGGACTCGGAGAAGGGGATGGTGTTCGGGAATGACTGCGCGAAGCGCGCGTAGCGGGGGAACTCGAGGATGCGCACCTGCTGGTGTTGATAGGGGGAGAAGTTGGCCGTGAAGTAGTTGAGCGACTTCTTCACGCCGGCGATCATCCGGTCGACGTTGTAGGGATGTTTGGCGTCGTAGTAGATCTCGATGGCCACGGGCGACTGTCCGGACCCGGCCGGCGGCACCCACTGGTCGCGTTTCACCTGATAGCGCGCGGAGAGGTAGGACCAGAAGCCGAGGATGGGCGCCGTGGTTTTGTAGTGGAAATGGCGCCGCCCGTTTTCGGTCCACTCACGCTGCAGGTAGCCGGGCGCGAGCGCGATCTGGTCGGCGGAGGTGGTCACGGTCGTGTCCAGGCTGATCCAGTCGGATTCGTTGTTGAGACCATTGTCCATGCGCGCGCGCATGTCGCTGGGCGGCGCTTGGCGCTGGGGCTCGCCGAGGCCGTACTTGCGGCGTTTGTTGCGGTCCTGAAGCTCGACGGAGCTCTCATAGCCGAGGTGCGGGAAGTAGGAGATGCTGTCGAAGAACGTCCCGTTCTCCACGACGTTGTTGTTGGCCGCGCCGTTGGGGAAACCCTTCGCGGCGAACGTGTTCTCGAAGCGCATCGTCATCGACGCACCCGGTGCCAGCGGCTGCGCCAACGTATAGATGGAGTAGCCGAGCTGGCGGTCGTCGGATTTCACCCGCGCGCCGGGCAGCTCCACCTTCCAGCTCGTCAGGGCCCGGGCGTTGTTGGTGATGTGCAGCTCGCTGAGGGGCTGGCCGGTCTTGTTGACCATCGTGTACTGCCCGCGGATCTCGACGGCCCGTCTCTCCGGGAAGATCTGCACGTCGGCCACGACCGCCGTGATGCGCGGCTTGGCCATGTGCTCGAACTTCTTGTACTTCTTCTCCGCGGAGGCCTGGAGCTGCTCGCCGTCCTTCGAGGTGCGGTACCGGTTGAGCACATTGGTGTTGTAGTAGATGTAGCAACCCGTGGAGACGAAGGCCACGAGAAAGAGGGCCAGCGTGGCCGCCACCGGCCGGCTGAACCGCTGCCGCGCGATGGACAGCCGCTGCCGCAGACCGTCCTCGGTTCCCCTCACCCAGAGCAGGTGGCAGATCACCAGGAACACCGCCACGAAGAACACCCAATACGTGTTGAACACCGCCATTGGCCACGCGAAATGCCCAAAGCCGTTCATGTCCGACCAGGTGGCGGGCGGCGAGGCGGCATAGCGATAGAGCCGGTGCTCGAAGTCGAGGGCGGGAAGGGCGCGCGAGAGGATGAACCACAGCATCACGCCCAGGAAGGCCACGAACTTCTGGTTGAGCAGCACCTGCATGATGAAGGCGAGGGCCATGATCAACAGGACCAGGGACCCGATCTGCAGGAAGACGCCCTTGGCGTAAACCGCCAACTCGTAGTTGTAGTAGCCCTTCGCGGTCTGGATGATGATGGCCGTGACGATGGCCGCGACCAGCGTGGAGACGGCCACCAGCACGAGGCCCGTGAACTTCGCGGCCCACTGCGCCCATGTCGGCAGCGGCATCGTGTCCGTCACTTCGCTGATTTTCAGGTTGCGCTCGCGCCACACGATGTCCCCCGCGTAGAACGCGGTGATGAGCATGGCGAAGATGGCGAACGCGCCGAAGATCACCTCCACCATCAGCCCGGTGGTGGGGTAGACGGGAGTGTCGAAGATGTTCTCCAGCCCGGTGCTGTTGCCCCAGATGTTCAGCATGCCCAGGATGAGCATGATCAGGAACGGGATTCCCTTGAAGATGGCCGTGGCCTCGAGCTTGGCCGCCGCGAAGTACTGCCGCCAGGCCGATGCGCCGCCGAAGGTCTGCGTGACGTGCGGGAGCTCGGCCACGACCCCGCTGTCCGGCACGAGCAGCTCATCCTCGGCCAGCGCCTTCTTGCTCTTCTTCTTGCTCTTGCGCGTGCCGGTGGTGAAGTCGAATTTCCAGCAGGCGAAGGCGAAGATGGCCAGGGAAACGGCGATCCACAGGATGCGGTTCCAGAGGTAGACGCCTTCCAGCGGCAACACCTGCGTATTCTTCTGGAACACGGTCCAGTAACGCGTGGCGCTGCCGAAGGCCGTGAACCCGAACGGATCGAGCATGGCCGCGACCCGTTCGTTCTCCAGGCTGTCCAGCATGTTGCCCGAGACCGCCAGGGCCACCAGGAAGGCTACCGCGCTCGCATAGGTGGCCATGAGGCTGCGCGTGAGCGCGGCCACGGCGAAGAAGATCGCCCCGGCCAGCAGGAGATTCGGGGCCACCATGACCAGCGTCGAGTAGATGTACGGCCAGGCATCGAACGGGCCCAGACGCTCCTTCTCCAGCCAGGGCATGACACTGCCGATGATCACGGCGCTGACGACGCCGGCGTAGATCAGAACGGAGACGGCGAACGAGCCCAGGAAGCGGCCGGCCAGGAAAGGCCACTTCCGGATGGGCGCGCTGAAGAAGAGCTGATCGGTTCCCAGCTCGAAATCGCGGTGGATGGAGTTGGCCACGAAGGCCGTGGTGGTGAGGATCCCGAAGACGCTCATCACCAACAGGAACTGCATGATCACGTAGGGCGCGTTGCGGTGGACGTTGCCGACGGCGCCGCCCAGGGTCACCGCGTCCGTGGTCACGGCCCCGAACGTGATCAGGAAGTAGACCAGCAGCAGGATGTAGAAAAGCGGCGCCTTGAGGTGGTACTTGAGCTCGAAGCCGGTGATCGCTTTGAACATGGCGGTCTCGTCATGGGTACTGAGTGCTGGGTGCGGAGTGGTCCTCGGGCCACGTGGCCTCACGTTCCACTCTTCACGTTCGCACTCAGGCCGCGCGCTCCTCCGCTTGATGCAGGGTGGAGAAGTAGACGTCTTCGAGGCTGGCCGGCACCGGCTCGAACCCGCTGGGCTGCGTGTCGCTGTGGACGTGGACCACGGTCTTGCCGGAAACGAGTTTGGTGGAGATGACGGCGTGCTCCTGCTGCAGCTCGGCCAGTTCGAGCTTGGACACCTTGCGGCGCCAGATCTTTCCTTCCACGTCGCGGAGGGCGTCGGCCGGATCCCCCTGCGCGAGCACGCGGCCCTTGGAAATGATGGCCATGCTGGAGCAGAGGTCGCTGACGTCTTCGACGATGTGGGTGGAGAGGATGACGATGACGTTCTCGCCGATCTCGGCCAGGAGGTTGTGGAAGCGAACTCGCTCGCCGGGATCGAGTCCCGCGGTGGGCTCGTCGACGATGATCAGCTGCGGATTGCCGATCAGGGCCTGGGCAATGCCGAAGCGCTGGCGCATGCCCCCCGAGAACGTGCTGAGGTTCTGCTTGCGCACGTCGTAGAGGTTGGTGCGGCGCAACAGCGCGGCCACCACCTCCTTGCGCTCCTTGCGGTTCTGCACGCCTTTGAGGATCGCGAAATGGTCGAGCAAAGCCTCGGCGGTGATCCGCGGATAGACCCCGAATTCCTGCGGCAGGTACCCGAGGACGCGGCGGACCTGGTCCTTCTGGCGGAGGACGTCCAGATTGCCCAGCGTCACGCGGCCGGAGTCGGCCTCCTGCAGCGTGGCAATCGTGCGCATCAACGTCGACTTACCGGCCCCGTTCGGTCCGAGCAGGCCGAACATTCCGGTGGGGATGGTCAGCGTGACGTCCTGCAACGCCTGAACACCATTCGGGTAGCGTTTGGAGAGACCTTCGATGCGCAGTTCGAGTGACATGCGACTCCTATACGGTTTTTCGGCCGGTTGGGTTTTCTCGAGATCTCCTGCTCTG
>JBDTOZ010000506.1:0-3791 GCA_039932995.1 Acidobacteriota bacterium
GACACGCGGCGCAGGCGAGGACGCCTGCGGTCCAGCCGGCGGGACGCCAGCGCTCCCCTTCGGAGTCTGCGCTGCAGGCAACGCCTCCAGCGGCTGTACACGCGTGTTGCCCGAAACCTTCGCCTTCCGTCAGACTGTGCGCGGCACTCAGCACCAACCGCCCACACCATGCTCACACGCTCCTCTTTTGCCGCACGCTTTTCCTCGCGCGCCTTCTTCGGCATGGTCCACCTCGGGCCTTTGCCGGGCTCGCCGCTCTTTCGGTCGATGGATGAAGTGCTGGCCCTGGCGCTGCGCGAAGCGCGGGCTCTCCAGGCCGGCGGCGCGGACGGATTCGTGGTCGAGAACTTCGGCGATCGCCCCTTCACGCGGGGGAGGGTGGAGGCGGAGACGGTGGCGGCGATGACCCGGGTCATCGCCGAAGTGACCCGCGAGGTGCGGCTGCCCTTCGGGGTGAACGTGCTGCGCAATGACGCTCTCTCCGCGCTGGGAGTCGCGGCCGCGACCGGGGCGGCCTTCGTGCGGGTGAACATTCACAGCGGGGCCATGGTCACCGATCAGGGGATCATCGAAGGCGATGCCTACCAGACCCTGCGCAGGCGTGCGCAGCTCGCGCCGGAGGTGCTGCTCTTTGCCGACTACCTCGTCAAACACGCCACGCCGCTGGGAGACGTGTCCGCGAAAGATCTGCGTCTGCGCGGCCTGGCCGACGCCTTGATCATCACCGGCGCCGAGACCGGGGCGGCCGCCGACCCTTCACGCCTCGCGGAGGTGCGCGCGAGCGTGGACGACGCGCCGCTGCTCCTGGGCAGCGGTCTCGACACCGGGAACGCCGCGCACTTCGCCGAAGCCGACGGCGCCATCGTCGGCACCTCGCTCAAGGTCGACGGAGTGGTGGACCGGCAGCGTGTCGCCGCGCTGGTGCAGGCGTGGAAGGCTACGCCCAGCCTCGCTGACCCCTGTCGCTGAGTCGCTGAGCGGGACGCTCAACGACTCAGCACCCAGGAGGGAGATGCTGCGGAACCGCGGGTTATACGACCCTGCGTCCCGTCGCGAGCCGGTAGACCACCAGGATGAGGGCGATCACCAGCAGGATGTGGATGAGGCTTCCGCCGATGTGCAGCGCGAAGCCGCCGACGAGCCAGAGAACGATCAGAATGACGATGATCAACCAAAGTAAATTGCCCATGCGGGCGGAACAGTGCAAGGTTTTCGCCAGATCAGCGGGAGATTGTTATTGAGGCGAGAGGCGGGCCGATCGCGGCTCGGAGATCCCGTTCCAGGAAGACCTTGGCCGGCGGCAGGACGGAACCGCCGCCACCAGGCGGAAAGGGGAAGGCCACCCGAGGATGCTATGTTGTCCCCCGCGCATGAAGATCCACATGGTCTCCTTCGAGGACGGCATCACCGCCACCGGCTACCGGAAGATGGCGGCGTTCATGGAGCGCGTGAATCCCGACACGAAGTTCTTCTACGTCGGGACCAACAGCTATCGCTCCTTCTGGAAGTCGTTCTCGCGGAAGATGGGCACGGCGCAGAAGTTCGGGCCCGAGCAGGTCGACGAGATCGCGCGTGGGATCGCCGGCGCCGAACTGGTGGCGGTGTCGTGCATGACCGGTTACGCCGACGTCGCTCGGAAGGTCGTGGCCCGTGTCCGCGAGCTGTCACCGGATGCCTACATCATGTGGGGCGGCATCCACCCCATCATCTATCCGGAGAACGCCATCGAGGCGGAGGTGGATGCGATCTGCACCGGCGAAGGCGAGCTGGCCTTCGCGGAGTGGCTCGATCTCTACACGCGCGGCGAGGACTACACGAAGGTCCAGAACTTCTGGTTCAGGCGCAAGGACGGAGAGATCATCCGCAACGGCTTCCGTCCGCTCATGAGCGCGGCCGAGCTGGAGGCGATGCCCTTTCAGAAGTACGCCGGCGAAGAGTGGATCTACGCCGCGGGAGAAGGATTCCGGCGCGTCAAGCTCTCGGACTATCTCCAGAACAACGGACTGGCCTACCAGGCCATCTGGTCCATCGGCTGCCCATTGCACTGCACGTTCTGCGGCAATACGGTCTTCATCAAGAACGACCCGCTCTACAAGCGCATCCGCCACACCTCGCCCGAATACATCGTCAACGAGATCCGGAAGGCCCGCGAGGTCCATCCGCACATCAACACGGTGCTCTTCCATGACGACAGCTTCATGGCCATTCCCCTGCCCGAGCTGACCGAGTTCGCGACGCGCTGGCGCGAGGAAGTGGGCCTCAACTTCTGCGTCTACGGGGTCATCCCCAGCTACGTGCAGCAGGACAAGCTGGAAGTGCTGACCTGGGCGGGCATGAATCGCGTGCGCATGGGCATCCAGAGCGGCAGCCAGCGCATTCTCGACTTCTACCGGCGCCCCACACCGATCGCCCGGGTGGAGCGCGCCGCCGCGGACCTGGCCAAGTTCTCGAAGTACCACATCAATCCGGCCTACGACATCATCGTCGACAACCCGGTGGAGACGCGCCAGGACGTGATCGACACGCTGGAGCTGGTCTGGCGGCTGGCCCGGCCTTTCACGCTGAACATCTTTTCTCTGCGGGTCATCCCGAACACCGTGCTCGAAAAGCAGATGCAGGAAAACGGCATCGATCTCGAGCAGATCAACGCCAACTACACCTCGTTGCGGCCGACCTTCGCGAATGTGCTGCTCTACATCCTGCTGGTCTACCGTCTGCCGCGAACGTGGTTCGACAAGCTCCTGCCGCACGTCCGCGCCTTCAACGAGCCGCAGAAGAGGCACCCCGTCCTGATCCAGTTGGTGCGCATCCCCTGGCTGGTCAAGCAGGGCCTGCGTCATCTCCGCTTCGGCGAGTTCTCGGTCATCACCGGCTACAGCGGCTTCATTCTCTGGAAGACCGGCATCCTCGGTATCTGGAAGAAGCTCTTCGGCCGCAAGTTGAAAGTGGACGAGAAGAAGATCGCCTCGTGGATGCCGATCTCCGACGCCGAGCGCGCCGGCCTGTAATCGCCGGACTGTAGAAGCGGGGCCGGTCTTCGGGCCTTGGGCCCGAACTCGTGCTACTTTCTTTCCATCATGCTCGCCTTCCTCGCTCTCTTCGCCGTGCTCTTTCCCGCACCGCTCCATCTCACCCGTGAGATCACGGACCCGGTGACCGGCGGGAAGAGCGTCGTCGAGGAGTACTGCCATGGGAATCGCGTGGTGGCGGTGACGGGGACACGGACGGCCATCGCCGAGTACGACAAGGGCGTGCTCACCGTGATCGACTTCGAAGCCGGAACATACAGCGTCACGAAGTTCGATGACCTGGCCCGGGCCTGGGCCGGCTCCACCACCACCGGCGCCGAACGGACCGGGCTGGCCCGAACGGATTCCGCCGAGCCTGCCGGTTCGATGCAGCTCAAGGGCGACCAGCGTCACCTCCTCACCCGCGACGCGGTGGAAGTGCTCCTCGGGTTGGCCTATCCATCCCACCGCGACGCCTCCGCCGATGCGGCCGTCAGCACCCTCCGCACGCAAGGGCGCCGCGCCGTGACCAACGCCGCCGCGAGCGAGAATGCCGCGGCCGACTACGCCCTGCCGCTCGAACAGGTGCAGACCATCGACGTGGGCGGCGAGAGCGTGGAGGTGCGCAACACGGTCGTTCGCGTCGGCAGCGAGCTCGCTCCGCCCGACGTCCTGGCCGTGCCCTCCGGAGCCCGCCTCGTGGAGTCTTCCGCGATCGCCGCGCGCCGGATGCTCGAAGAGCTCGACGGCAAGCGGCCGTAGGCCGGCACGGCCGGCGGCGCT
>JBDTOZ010000507.1:0-5213 GCA_039932995.1 Acidobacteriota bacterium
CGGACGCGCGGTTCGTGCGCGCGGCGGGGGAGGAGAACGAGATCCGCGGCGCGCTGCGGACGATTCTGCGCGACCAGGTGCCCTTCGATTCCGCGGAGCTCCTTTACACCTCGCGCGATCCGTACCTGCCGCTGGCGTTCGAATTGACTTCGCAACTGGCCGTCCCGGCCACGTTCGCGGAAGGCATTCCGGTCACGTTCACGCGTCCCGGGCAGGCGGTGCTTGGATTTCTGCACTGGCTGGCCGACGACTTCGACGCCGCGCGGCTGCAGCGCATCGCCCGCGCGGGTGCCATCAAGACCGGCAGTGACGTCCTCTCGCCCTTTGCCTTCGGGCGCATCCTGCGCGCGGCCATGATCGGCTGGGGACGCGATCGCTATGTGCCGCGGCTCGAGGCGTATCTGGCGCGGCTGGAATCGGAGCCGGAGATCGCGCGTGTGCGCGAGGCGCTCGTGCTCGTGCGTGCGCTGCTGTCCGTCGTCGATGCTCCTTCACTTCCAGAGAGTACGCTGCGCTTTCTCGACACGTTCGCAGCCACGCGCAACGAGGTCGACGGCATGGCGTTGGCCGCGTTGCGGAGGATGCTGCGTGAGCTGATGGAGCTGCCTCCGGCGGAGACGTCGATGCGCGCCGCGATCGACCGGCTCGCGGACGCCATCGCCGCCGTTCACGTCTCTGCCAGCAATCCCCGTCCCGGTCATCTCCATGTCGCGCCCATTCGCTCCGGCGGCTGGAGCGGACGCAGTGAGCTCTTCGTCCTCGGCCTCGACGACGCGAAGCATCCCGGCAGCGGACTGCAGGACCCGATCCTCCTCGACTCGGAGCGGGACGCGATCGGCCGGCTCGAGCTCCTCGGCGATGCGCCGGCCCGCAGTTCCGCACGGCTGCGCGCGCTGTTCGACCGCGCGCCCGCGGCGCGGTGGACGCTCAGCTACACGGAGCTCGATCTGCGCGAGCGGCGCGCGCGCTTTCCGTCGCGCGATCTGCTCGAGGTCTACCGCGCGGTGAAGGGGGCGGAGGCTTCGTATGGCCAGCTCGTGGCCGAGGCGATGCCGGCGGCGTTTCTCGAGCGCGAGGTGCCGCTCTCGTCCGATGAGTGGTGGCTGGGCAAGCATGATCGGGAGGCCGTGCTCGCGGCCCATCCGTGGCTGGCCGCCGGCGAGCGTGCGCGGCTGGCGCGGGAGTCGGACGCCATCACCGCGTACGACGGGCGCATCGCGGTCACGCGCGAAGAGCTCGATCCGCGCCTGACCGGACGCGTGCTGTCGGCCTCGCAGATGGAGAAGATGGCCCGCTGTCCATTCGGCTGGTTCCTCGAGCGCGTCTTGAAGCTCGAGCCGGTCGAGGAACTGGAGCGGGTCGCGGATCAGTGGCTCGATGCCCGCGACTTCGGCTCGCTTGTCCACGAAGTGTTGCAGAGGACGATGGATGAGGTCCGGGCCGCGGAGGCATTGCCTGCGCTGGGCACGCACCTGGAGCGCATGCACGCGATCGCGGAGGAGGCGCTGGCGGAATGGCGCGCGGACGTGCCGCCGGGCACGGAGACGGCGTTCGCTCGCCAGCGCGACGAACTGCTCGCGGCGTGCGAAGTCTTCCTGCGCACCGAAGAGCGTGCCGGAGATCGCATCGTGCCGCGCTACTTCGAGCTGCCCTTCGGACAGGACGACGACGTCTTCGCCATTCCGCTCGGTGCGGGACGCGAGGTCCGCCTGCGCGGCTCGATCGATCGCGTCGATCAGGACATCACCACCGGCGACTGGGAAGTTTGGGACTACAAGACCGGGAGTCTCTACGAATACCACGACGTCTGGCGGCTCAAGCGCGGGACGAAGCTGCAGCACGCGGTCTACTCGCGCGCGCTCGAAGCAGTCCTGCGCGCGCGCGGACTGTCGGGGAAGGTGCAGTGTGCCGGCTACTACTTTCCGACGACCAAGGGTGGCGGCGAGCGCTCCGCGCGCGCTTGTGATCCGGGAGAGCTCGAGCACGCGCTGAATCTCCTGTTCGACGTCATCGGCTCGGGGTGGTTCCCGCAACCCGACCAAGGGTCGTGCGGCTTCTGTCCCTATCCCGATCTGTGCGGCGCGAAGGAAGTGGCCGCGGAGCGTTTGGCGCGCAAGCAGGCCGCGCATGCGGACGATCCCGCGGTGCGCGCGTGGCGCGCCCTGCAGGAGGTCGAGTGACGCTCGCCGACGAGCAGGCACGCGCCTCCATCGCCTCGGAGCTCGACGTGAACATGCTGGTCGAAGCGGCCGCGGGTACCGGCAAGACCACCAGCCTGGTCACCCGCATCGTCGCGCTCATCCGCACCGGTCGTTGCGATGTGGCTTCGCTGGCGGCCATCACGTTCACCGTGAAAGCGGCCGCGCAGTTGCGCGAGCGCGTGCAGGAAGCACTGGAGCAGGCCGGCGAGACCGCCGCCGTCGATCGCCTGGACCGCGCCTTCCTCGGCACCACGCATGCCTTCTGCGCGCGCATGCTGCGCGAGCGTCCCGTCGAGGCAGGCCTCGATCCCGAGTTCGTCGAGCTCGACGAAGTCGACACCGTCCTGCGCATGGAAGAGTTCTGGTCGCGCTGGTACGAGTCGCAGGCCCTGCGTGGATCCGAGGCCGTGCAGCGCGTGCGCGAGACCGGCGTGAGCTCGCGCCAGTTGCGCTCCACGTTCTTCCGGCTCGTCGACTACGCGGACGTGGAGATCGTGTCGTCGGAGTGCGACCGTCCCGATCTCGAAGGGGCGGTGGCGGCGGTGCTGGCATTCGTCCAGGGCTGTGAGCCGTCGTTTCCGAACGACTCCATGCGCGAGAAGCAGGACGACTTCGAGCGCATGATGCGCGACCTGGTGCGCAAGCGCGACAGCTCGGGCCTCGACACCGTGCGCGAGCAACTGGAGCTCCTGGAGCTGGGCAATCACGTGACGCGCAAGGCCACGCTGAAAAACTGGCCCGACAGGCAAGCGGCGAAGACGTTCTATCAGGAGTATTCGACGCTGGCCGCGGGCCTGGTCCGCCCTACGGTCCAGCGCTGGCGCGAGTACGTCCACTGCGCGGTCATGGGCCTGCTCCGTCCGGCGGTGCAGGCCTTCGAGGAGGAGCGTCTTCGCGAGGGCACCCTCACTTTCAACGACCTGCTCCTCCGCGCGCGCGACCTGCTGCGCGATCACCCATCGGTGCGGCGCTCCTTCCAGCGCCGCTTCACGCACGTGCTGGTCGACGAGTTCCAGGACACGGATCCCATTCAGGCTGAGGTGCTCTTCTATCTGACGGGAGAGGACACGGAGGAGCGGAACTGGCGCAAGCTGAGGCCGCGGCCCGGCTCGCTGTTCATCGTCGGCGATCCGAAGCAGTCCATCTATCGCTTCCGCCGCGCGGACATCACCACCTATCTGGCGGTCAAGACGTTGATCCAGGAGAGCGGCGGCCGGATCGAGCAGTTGCAGACGAACTTCCGCTCGCCGAAACCGATCTGCGAATTCGTGAACGCCACGTTCCGGACGCTCCTCGATCCGGCCGAAGTGGCTGCGGGCCGGCAGGCGGCGCATGTCGATCTGGCGTGGAACGGGGAGGGGGGCGCGCTGTCTGGGATGTACGTGCTGGAGACCGTCGAGGGGAGGCAGGACGACGTGGCGCGCGAGGAGGGACGGTGCATCGCGCAGTGGATTCGCAATGCCGTGAGCTCGGGCCTGCTCGTCGATGACGGAGCCGCGCAACGCCCCGCGCGTTTCGGCGACTTTCTGTTGATCAGCGATCGCAAGCAGCGCCTGCCGATCTACGCCGAGGCGCTGGAACAGGAGGGCATCCGCTACGACGTCACGGGAGGCGAAGCGTTCGCGCGCTCGGAGGACCTGCAGCGCGTGATGCCTCTCCTGCGTGCGGTGGCCGATCCGGATGACGCGGTCTCGCTGGCCGCGTTCCTGCGCGGACCGTTGTGCGGTGCGTCCGACGACGCGCTCTATCGCTTCGTCCGTGCCGGCGGTCGATTCTCGGCGTTTGGCACCGCGCCCGAGGGGACGGATGCGACGATCGTGGCCGGACTGCAGATCGCGCGCGCGGGGATCGATCTGTCGCGCGAGCTGCCGCCGGCCGCGGCGCTGGCCAATCTGTTCGAGAAGGTGGGCCTCACGGCGCTGGCCTCCGCCGAAGAGAAGGGAGGCACGCGCGCGGGGAACACGCTGCTGGCGCTGGCGTTGGCGCGACGGGAATCCGCCGCGGGCGCGGCCTTCGGAGACGTGGTGGTCTGGCTCGATGAGCTCCTGCGCTCGAAGGCGAAGATCGAGGAGCTGGATGTCGATCCCGCGGCCACGAACGTCGTGCGGTTGATGAACCTGCATCAGGCCAAGGGATTGGAGGCGCCGGTGGTGTTTCTCATCGACCCCATCGAGTCGAAGGACTTCGACCCCGACCTCTATGTCGACCGCAGCGGCGAGACCTCGCGCGGCTACGTGGCCATCCGTGAGCTGGCCATGCCGCGGGACTGGAGCACGCTGGCCGCCGAGGAGCTGGCCTTTCAACGGGCCGAGAAAAAGCGGCTGTTGTACGTGGCGGCCACGCGGGCGCGGAGCATCCTCGTGGCCGGCGTGACCGTGAAGAATGGCTTCCGCCGCGGGATGTGGTCGGTGCTGGCGCGGACGGCCAGCCCTTTGTTCGCGTCCACGTCCTCGTCGCCGAATGCGGAGTCAACATCGACGCCGGCGACGGCGTTCGCGGCCATCGAGGAGCGGATGGCCTCTGCGCGCGAGGCGTCGTACGCGGTGCTCCCCATCACGAAGATCGCGCACGACAGTCATGTCGAGCTGGTGCGCGCGGAGGAAGGGCTGGGCAAGGGGACGTCGTGGGGCCGCGTGCTGCACCGCCTGTTCGAGGCTCTGGTACGCGACAGCTCTCTCGACGTGAGGCGTTTCGCGGAGAACCTGCTGCGGGATGAAGAACGGGATCCCGTCGAGGTGGAGGAGGTCGTGAACGTGGTCGCGGCCGTGCGCTCGTCTCCGCTCTGGGCGCGCGTCCTGGCCGCGGACAAACGACTGGTGGAAGTCCCGTTTGCGCTGATGGCCGACGTGGGCGGGAGTGGGGAGACGCTCCTGCACGGCGTCATCGACCTCTGCATTCTCGAGGGATCGCGCTGGCTGATCGTCGACTACAAATCCGACTCCACGGCCGGCCGCCTCGGCTGGCTGATCGCGTACTACAAGCCGCAGGTCGAGTACTACGCCCGCTTCTGGG
>JBDTOZ010000508.1:0-1951 GCA_039932995.1 Acidobacteriota bacterium
TCGGCTTCGCGCGGGCCACGCGCAACTCGCTCGACGCCGTCTCGGACCGCGACCTGGCGGCGGAGTATCTGTTCGCGTCGTCGATGATGCTCAACCACCTCTCGCGGCTGGCCGAGGATCTGATCTTCATGACCAGTGACGAGGCAGGGTATGCCGAGCTGCCGGATGCCATGGCCACCGGCTCGTCGCGCATGCCGCAGAAGAAGAATCCCGACGTGCTGGAGCTGACGCGTGGACACGCGGCGCGCTCCATCGGCGAGCTGACCGGCTTCCTGGCGCTGCTCAAGGGACTGCCGCTCGCGTACAACAAGGACCTGCAGCTCGACAAAGAGCCGCTCTTCCGCACGCGCACCCTGCTGGCCGTGCTGCTGCCCGCGCTGACCTCCCTCATCGCGGGGCTGAAGATCAACACCGCGAAGATGCGCGCGGCAGCAGCCAGTCCGCTGCTCCTGGCCACCGACGCCGCCGACGAGCTGGCGGCGAAGGGTGTGCCGTTCCGCGAGGCGCACGAGCAGGTGAGCTCGAGTCTTCGAGTCGACGAGTCTTCGAGTCGACGAGGAGACCAGCTCGACGACTCGACGACTCGACGACTCGATTCCTCCCTTTCGAAAAAGAACGCAATCGGCGGAACCGCTCCCGCCCGCGTCGCAGCTGCCGCTCGAGCGGCATTGGAGACTTTGTAATCCGATGAGACTTCCGAAAGGCTTTCTCGCTTCCGGCGTGCGCGCCGGCATCCGCAAGAAGCGGCCGGACCTCGGCCTCATCGTCGCGCCCGACGGTGCGAATGCGGCTGCCGTGTTCACGCAGAACCAGTTTCAGGCCGCGCCGGTGGTCCTCTCCAAGGCCGGGCTCAAGAAGTCGAAGGGCCACTTGAAGGCGGTGGTCGTCAACGCCGGCTGCGCGAACGCCATCACCGGCAAGGAAGGCACCGACGCCGCCAGGCGCGTTCGCACGCGCACGGCGGAGCTGCTCAAGTGCCGCGAGGAAGAAGTGTTCATGGCCTCCACCGGCGTCATCGGCGTCGTGCTGCCCGACAAGAAGGTGCGCGACTTTCTCCCGGACGCGGTGAGCCGCCTCTCCCTCGGCGGCATCGACGCGCTCTCGCACGCCATCCTCACCACCGACGTCGGCCCCAAGGTCGCGCAGGCCTCGTACACCCTGGGCGGCAAGCGCGGGCGCATCGTCGGCGTGGCCAAGGGCGCGGGCATGATCCACCCGAACATGGCCACCATGCTGGCCTTCGTCATGACCGACGCGGACGTCACGCCGGTGAATCTCCAATCGGCGCTGAAGGACGCGGTCGAGCAGAGCTTCAACTCCATCTCCGTCGACGGCGACACCTCCACCAACGACACCGTGCTGGTCATGGCCTCGGGCAAACTCGGCAATCCGCTGAACGCCGATCTCACGGACTTCCGCCGCGCGCTCAGCACGGTCTGTCGCGAGCTGGCGTGGATGATCGTCCGCGACGGCGAAGGGGCCATCCGGGTGATGGAGATCGAAGTCACCGGAGGAAAGACCGAGCGCGACGCCAAGCTGGCCGCGCACGCCGTGGCCACCTCCCCGCTCGTGAAGACCGCGCTGCATGGCGGCGATCCGAACTGGGGCCGGATCCTGGCCGCCGTCGGCCGCAGCGGCGCACGCTTCTCGCTGAAGAAGATCTCCCTCCGCGCCGGCACGATCACCCTCGTCGAAAACGGCGCGCCCGCGCGCTATCAGGAAAAGGACGCCGCCCGCGTCTTCGCCCGCGAACGCGTCCCCCTGCGCATCGACCTCGGCAACGGCCACGCCCGCGCCGTCATCCTGGCCTGCGACTTCGGCCACGACTACATCAACCTGAATACCGATTACCGGTCTTGATTCTGCCCGAAGGGCCGTTCACCACAGAGGCACAGAGCGGACTGCGCCCGCAACCCAAGGAACGCCGGCGTCTCGCCGGCTGGCTGTGCGG
>JBDTOZ010000509.1:0-2966 GCA_039932995.1 Acidobacteriota bacterium
ACGGCTCACTCCTCGCGAGTGCCCGGTGGACTCAAGTCCACCGCTCCACAGACCCAGAGTTTACGCGGGCAGGATGCCCGCGGTTGGATCACGAGCTCGACGAAGAACCCATCTCCCGCCAACCGCCAACCGCCAACTGCCAACCTTGTTACACTCCGCCGCCGATGAAACTTCGATTTGCCCCTTCGCCGACCGGATTCCTTCACGTGGGAGGCGCGCGCACGGCGATTTTCAATCTGCTCCACGCGCAGCGGCACGGCGGGATCATGCTTCTGCGCATCGAGGATACGGACGTGGAGCGCTCCAAGCGGCATCATGCCGAACAGATCGTGCAGTCGCTGCAGTGGCTCGGCGTGGAGTGGGATGAGGGTCCGATCTATCAAAGCGATCGGCTCGACCGTTATCGCGAGCGCGCCGGCGAGCTGGTCGCCTCCGGCAAGGCCTATCGTTGCTACTGCACCGTCGAAGAGCTCGACGCGGAGCGTAGCGCGGCCGAAGGGGCGGGCGATGCCTATCGCTACTCGGGCCGTTGCCGTGCGCGGGCCGAGGCCGGCCAGCCGCAGCCCGAAGACGTCAGCCATGTCATCCGCTTCAAGGTTCCGGGCGGCGCCATCGAGTTTCACGATCTCATCCGCGGCGCCATGCACTTCGAAGGAGAGTTGATCGACGACTTCGTCCTGATCCGCTCGGACCACAATCCCACTTACCACCTCTCGGTGGTCGTCGACGATGTGGACATGGAGATCACGCACGTCGCGCGAGGCGACGACCATCTCTCGAACACTCCCAAGCACGTCCTGCTCTTCGGAGCGTTCGGCGCGCCCGTGCCGCTCTTCGCACACCTGCCGCTCATCCTGGGCGGCGACCGCAAGCGCCTTTCCAAGCGCAGCGGAGCCACCTCCGCCGAAGAGTATCGGGACATGGGCATCGTCCCCCAGGCGCTATTCAACTTCCTCACCCTCCTCGGGTGGAATCCGGGTGGAGATCGCGAGCTGATCTCCCGCGACGAGGCAGCCGAGGTCTTCGACCTTTCCGACGTCAACAAGGCCCCGGCCGTGTTCGACCCGGAGAAACTGCTCTGGATGAACGGCCAGTACCTGATGCGCATGACCGCGGACGAGATGTACCCGCACCTCGTCCCGTTCCTGGGCGAGAAAGCCGCGCCGCTCGAAGAGCTCCGTGCCGCGATCGAGTTGAACAAGGGACGGGGCCGCACGCTGAAGGAGATCGCCACTCAGCTCGAGCCCTATCTCGCGGAGGATGAGACCCTCCAGTACGAGCCCGAGGCCGCGAAGAAGCATCTCAAGGGAGAGGATCTGGCGGCCCGTCTTCAGGAGTTGCACGACGCGCTGGCCGCCACCGAGCCGTTCGACGTCATCACCGCCGAGCAGTCGCTCCGCGCGCTCGCGGAGGCACACGGGATCTCCGCCGGAAAGCTGATCCATCCGCTGCGCCTGGCGCTCACGGGACGGGGAGCCTCGCCGCCCATCTTCGACGTGGCCGTGGTGCTGGGGAAAGAGCGCTCGCTGCGTCGTCTCAGGCGTTTGATCGCGACGCTGCCGTAGCCCGCGCGCGATCGAGCGCGGTGGCTCCGGCCAGCCACAATGCGCAGAACGCGATCATGCCGAAGAGGATCCACATCGAATAGCGCCCGTCCGCCGAGTAAGGCTCGGTAGCCAGATGGATGGCTTCGCTGTTCGGCAGAACCTCCGCCTCGGACAGCTCGTGGATTCCGTAGAAAAAGATCTGCGTGGCAAACATCAGCAGGAACAGGCCCGTGACCTGGAAGAAGCGCTTCACGTTCACGCGATGGCCGTAATGCGCCCAGAACCAGGAGAGGGTCGCGGCGCCGAGGAGACCGAGCGCGCAGCCGAGCCAGAAGCGGCCCTGGCGCACCTGGATGAGCATGAGCGCGGTCTCCATTCCCTCGCGCGTGATCATCAGGACCGTGAACCCGAACATCCCCGCCCACGCCCAGAGACTGCCCTTCGAGACCTGCTGCTCCATCCGCTTTTCCATGTCGCGCTTCATGTGAGGAGCGACACGCCAGATGTGAATGACGAAGGTCGCCACCAGCACGGCCGCAACGAGGGCCACCACGCCCTCCACCAGCGACTGATGACTGGAGATCCGCTGGAGCAGATAGCCGAGACCGGCGCTGGCCAGGACCGCGGTCAGGATGCCCCACCAGACCGCCGGCCGCAGCGAATCGCGACCCGTCTTCTTGAGGTACGCAAAGATGATGGCCACGCTGAGGAAGGATTCGAATCCCTCACGAAAGACGATGATCAGTGCCTGGAGCATGGGTTCACTTTCTGAGCTTGGTCGGTTGGATCATGCGCACGCGATCCGGAGACTGGGGTGTCTGCCCCTTGCGGCGGCAGCCGTCGCAGACACCGAGGATCTGCAGGTTGTGGAAGGTGGGAGTGAATTTCTTCTTCTCGCAGATGGCGAGCTGCAGCCGCTCGATCTCTTCGTCGTGGAACTCGATCACGCCGCCGCAGGTGGTGCAGATGAGGTGGTCGTGGTGCGAGTTCCCGCTGACGTGCTCGTAGTGATAGTGGTCCTCGCCGAGGTGAACGCGGCGGACCATCCCCGACTTCACCAGCAGCTCCAGGGTGCGATAGACGGTGGCCCTGGAGATCTTGACGCTCTTCTCTTTCATCTTGAAGAGGAGCTCGTCGGCCTCGAAGTGGTAGTGGATGGAGAAGATCTCCCGCACCAGCGCGGTGCGCTCGGCGGTGAGCTTGAGTCCCTGCTGCTGAAGGAACTCCTGGAAACGGGGCACTTCGCGTTCGGCGTGGGCCATGGGTCGCTTCAGTTGAGACTAGGTCTCAGTCGCGACGACAGAGTACCGGGCCGGGGTGGCGGGCGTCAAGGATCACGCGCGGGTCGGGAGGGAGGCGTGCCTGTGGAGCGGTGGACTTTAGTCCACCGAGGCTCTCGCGAGGACGTCCCCTCTGCCG
>JBDTOZ010000510.1:0-6485 GCA_039932995.1 Acidobacteriota bacterium
CGGGCGGGGGAAGGCGTGCGAGGGGCAGCAATCACCGCTCTCGCAAGAAAGGCTCACGGGCGAGACGCCCACGGGCCAGCCGGCGAGGACGCCGGCGCTCCAATGCTCGCCTGCAAATCTTCACGTCTCCCCCATCGCCGATCACCTGCGGTGTCAGAACTTTGCCTCGCGCTTCCCCAGGAAGGCCGCCATCCCCTTCTGCGGCTCGCCGGCCGCGAAGAGGCGTGCGAATTCGGCGCGTTCGAGGCGATCCCCACCGCGCATGCGGGTCAATGCCGCCGCGGAGTCCAGGGCCATGGCGCTTCGCCCTTGCATCCAACGGGCGAACCAGTCTCGCGCATCCGCATCGACGATCTCGTCCACGATGTCCTCAGAGGGCGCGCCGCGGAGATGCCAGCGCAGGGCTCCGCGACCGAGACGCCACGCGGCTCCGCCCCACGCCTCGGGTGTATCGACGGTGAGCGTAGCGCCGGCGTGCAGGACCGCGTAATCGGCGAAGAGCAATGCCGCGGCGGCCAGGCCCCGGACGTCGCCGTCCGCAAACGCCACCGTGCAGTCGGTGCGCCCGAGGAGTTGCTCGAGCGCTCGCGCATCGAGCTCGCGCAACTCCTCGGGCGGCAGGAAGAGCATCAGCGGAAGATGGAGAAGACGCGGCTCATCATTCCGGCGTCGTGCTTCTCGATCTGCTCGAGCTCGCCGGCGTCGAGGAAGATCCCCCCACAGTTCGCGCACTGGTCGACCTTCACCCCGTGAAACGCGATCTCCTGCAGATCCATGCCGCACTTCGGGCACTTCATCCAGTGCGCCTGCTTGGCCTGTTCCTTCTCTTCGGCGGACTTCTTCGCGCCCTGCTCCAGCGCCCACTTTTTGCGGCGCTCCAGCTCCTGGCGCGCGAAATACTCGTCTTCGGCTTTGCTGGGCTTGTCGACTTCAGACATTGGTGACCTCCCGTTTTCGGGGCGATTCTACCTTGACGCGAGCATGCGCTCCGGGACCGGCCGGACCGGACGGGATGGTCATCGACGCCGGTGGTGATCAATCCCGTGATCTGGCCTTCCGCGCCACCATCAGCAGGCCGGGCCCGAACGGCAGCCAGCGGAAGAGGGAGTCGAGGGCGAACACTGCGCGGACGACCTGCACCAGGCCGCGCAGCCGGCCCACCTTCGCCACCGATTGCAATGCCGCGTCCTCGGTCACCTTCCGGCGCGCACGACGTTTGTTCATCGGCAGGAGGAAGAGCGTGTCGTACGCGAGCACGACCGGGAAGCCCCAGTAAATGGCCTTCTCCACGCGGAGATCCGGGAAGAGACCGGTCAGTTGGGCGCGCGAGTAGCGGCGCCGGTGCTCGTAATAGTCGTCCGAGGCGCTCCAGAGGCTTTCCAGCGCGGGCACGGTGGCGATGCAGGTGCCGCCGTCGACGAGGACCCGTTCGATCTCGCGGGCCGCCGAGGCGTCGTCGTCGAGGTGCTCGAGCGTCTCTCCGGTGGTCACGCCGTCGAACACGCCGTCCCGAAAGGGCATCTTCGTCATGTCCCCGACCACTACCGGGACACGCGTGCTCTTGCGCACGTGCAACGCTGCTTCGAAGGAGTAGTCGATGCCGAACACGGCGTAGCCGCGCTGCTGCATGCGCACGGCCAGCTGCCCCAACCCGACCGCGCCGTCGAGGATGCGCCCTCCGGCCCGGACCTTCTGCGCCTCGCGCACGATCATGGCCAGACGATGCTCGTGACGAGGGCCGAACATCTCGGGCTGTGTGCCCCAGGCGTGGGTGGCGGGGGCGGAGTGCGGAGCGTCTGTCGTGGCGACCTTCAACAAGCCGAGCGTAACAAAAAACCCGCGCGAGGATTTCGCGCGGGTTTTCGGGAGGTCCCGGGGAAAGCGTTTATTGGGGGATGGAGTACGCGGTGAGACTGTCGTAGGTGCCGCAGACGTTGGTCACGCGGACCCAGTATGGCGTCATCTCCTGCACGGCCGGCGCGTGGAAGCTCGTTCCGGTGGCGCCGTTCACGGGCACGCGTGTCATCCCGGTGAAGCCCTGGTACCACTGATACGTGAACCGTCCCGATCCGAACGCCGAGACGTTGAAGGTCGCCGCAGCGCCGGCATGGACGAGCTGCGTTTGCGGCTGCGCGGTCCCGAAAATCCCGGGCGGTTTGCAGTCGACGACGACCAGCACGTAATCCGAGAGCACGCTCTCGCTGTCGGTGTGGTGGGCCTGGGCGTAGACGAAATAGGTTCCGGGAGGAGTGTCCGGGCCGATCTGGATGTGCATCCGTTGCTGATCCGTCCCCTCCACCAGCGCGGGATTCTCGCGACTGAAGGTGACCGTGGCACCGGGAGGCACACCGAGGGCGTCATAAAACAGCGTGGTCAGGTCGCCGGGTGCGTAGTTCACCGTCGTCGCATCAAATCCTTCGCCCGTGGCCACGGCCACTTCGCCCGGTGTGACCTGCAGACTCCTGGTGACGCCTCCGCCGGTCTGTCCGCCGCAGGCGTCGATGACTTCGACGATGACGTCCGAAAGGTTACTGGCGTCGGCTGCGCTGATCCTGAACAGTCCGCCCGACGTGTCGGAAACGGCCTGCATCAACGCCTTCACGTCATCCTCGGGGACACTGCCGCCACCGGTCGGCACATAGATGGTGGTGATGGCGATGTCCGCGGCCAGGGCGGAATCTGCCAGGTCGAGAGAGCGGACGTCATGGATGCCCGTGATCAATTCACAGTCGAAACCCGAGGGATCGGTATCGGAGATGACGATGATGATCTTGGCGGCATCGGGCCGCCAGGTCGCGGAAAAGGTTCCGATCTGCTGCCCGTTCGTTCCGGTGCGAGGACCGAGGCCGTTGATGGCCGTGTTCATCCCCTCGTCCCAGCTCGCGGCCAGACCGCAGCTTCCTTCATTGACGAGGTCCGCGGTGGCGGTGGCCAGAGCGGTGCGATTGGACAAGCTCATGTCCAGCAGCACCTCGACGTCGTTCCGCGGCAGCGCGATCAGGCCGAACTGGTAGTTGTTGCCCGAGGCCACGACCACCGCATCCGCGATCTTCGCCACCTGAGCCTGAATTTCCGCGTTGACGAGCGCCATCGAACCGGTGTTGTCGATGACGAAGGTGACGTCCATGGGCCCGCAGGCACTCTGCGCAAACGTGGCCGGCCCATGAGCCAGCGCGCACGCGAGCAACAGGATGGCCGCAACAATGCCCGGCCGCCGTGTCATGATCTTCAAGGAGCCCATGGTTCAACACCCTCCCCCACACCGTGGATCCTAATGGTTTGTCGTGCAGAGGATGGTACCCGAGGAGCGTCGATCCTGCCAAATGGCTCCCTAATGGCTCCCCAATGGTTCAATGACGGGGATTGGCTTTCTCTCCCTCCGCGGGAACATTTTCCAAGACCGGCTTGGCCTTCATGAGGGAAAGACAGAGCCGCCGAAGTTGGGAGACCCGCTGCAGACGAGTGGTGACTGCCTTGGCGGACATCTCGACTTTCATTCGGCCTCCTCGATCCAGTTTATCCCCCCAGTAGTTCGCGCAGCGCCCCCGGAGCCCGTTCGAGCGCCTCGTTCAGACGGTCGGCGTCTTTACCGCCGGCCTGGGCCAGGTCGGGTTTGCCGCCGCCCTTGCCGCCCACGATGGGCGCGAGGATGCCGATGAGCGTATTGGCCTGCACGCGGTCGAGGAGATCCTTCGTCACGGCGGTGAGCAGCGTGACCTTGCCGTCCGTGGCGCTGCCCAGAACCACCACTCCGCTCTTGAGCTTGGAGCGGAACGTGTCGGCCATGTTGCGCAGATCGCCGCCGCTGACGTCGTCGAAGCGACGGGCCACCAGCTTCACGCCCGACACTTCGACCGACTCATCGGATGAAGCCGCGCCGGACGAGCCCCCCGTGGCCAGCTTGACCTTGAGCTGCTTGAGATCCTTCTCGAGCTGTTTCTGCTTCTCCTGCAGCGAGCGCACGTACACGGGCAGCTCGTCGAGGGCGACATTGGCCTGTGCGGCCAGGTCGTGAGTGGTGTCGCCGAGTTTCTGGAACAGCGCCAGCGCGCCACGGCCGGTGACCCCTTCCATGCGCCGCACGCCGGCCGCGAGGGAGCGGTCGGAGACGATCTTGAAGATGCCGATGTCGCCGGTCCGGTTCACGTGGCAGCCACCGCAGAACTCGCGCGAGTAATCGCCCGCGGCGACGATGCGCACCTGCTCCCCGTATTTCTCGCCGAACATCGCCACAGCGCCGCTTTTCTTGGCCTCCTCGAGCGGCATCACGGTCTTGGTGACCTCGAGGTTGGCGCGCACGCGGTCGTTGACGGCGTCCTCGATCTGGCGAAGTTGCACGTCGGTGAGCGGCTGGTGGTGCGTGTAGTCGAAGCGCAGCCGGTCGGGCGCAACCAGCGAGCCGGCCTGCTGCACGGTCGGTCCGAGCAGGTCCTTGAGTGCCCTATGCAGGAGATGCGTGGCCGTGTGATTGGCGTTGGTATCGAGACGCAGCGCCGCGGGCACCGAGGCGCGCACGGTCGCATTGAAGGCCAGAGAGCCCTCCTCCACACGCACACGGGAGACCGTCAGGTCGCCGAAGGGTTTCTGCGTGTCGAGCACGGTGGCGCGGCCGACCCGTTGCCCGGCTTCATTGATCCACTCCAGCGTGCCGGAGTCGCCGATCTGTCCGCCCGACTCGGCATAGAACGGCGTCGGCGCCAGCACCACGTCGCCTTCCATGCCGTGGTGCAGCGCGTCCTGCTCCTTGCCATCGATGAGGATCGCTTTCACGGTCGATCCGACATCGCTGTACTGCTCGTAGCCGACGAACTCGACGGGCCCGGTCTTCTCGGCGATGGCAGCGAACGTCTCCGCACCCGCGGAAAGCTGAAACTTCGACCCGGCTTTCGCTTTGGCCCTCGCGCCGGTCATCATGACCTCGAATCCTGCGCGATCGAGCTGGACGCCCTCCTCCTCTCCGAGCTCGGCGATGAGGTCGACGGGAATGCCGAACGTGTCGTAGAGACGGAAGATCTCCGCCCCTCCCAGAGTGGTCTCGCCGCGCTGCCGGATTTCGTCGAGCACCTGACCGACGCGCTCCATGCCCGTGGTCAGGGTGCGCGAGAAGCGCTCTTCTTCCGACTCCAGGGCCTTGAGGATCGCTTCGCGGCGCGCGCGGAGGTCCGGATAGGCCTCGCCCATCGACTCGATCACGGAGTCGATGAGTTGGGTGAGCAGCACGGCCTTCGGCAGTTTGCGTCCGAAACGGACGGCCCGGCGAATGATGCGGCGCAACACGTAGCCGCGCCCTTCGTTGGAGGGAATGACCCCGTCGCTGATGAGGAAGGCCGAGGCCCGGGCGTGGTCGCACAGCACGCGCACGGCCGTATCGAGATCGCTCTCCATGTTCGCGGCATAGGCATGTCCACCGGCCGTTTCAATGGCCTTTTTGATGGGGGCGAAGAGGTCGATGTCGTAGTTGGTGTGCGCGTTCTGCAGCACGGAGGCGATGCGCTCGAGACCCATGCCGGTGTCCACCGACGGAGCCGGCAGCGGGTGCAGCACTCCGTCTTCGTCGCGGTCGTACTGCATGAAGACGAGGTTCCAGACCTCCATGGTGGTGTCGCCGGGACCGTTCACCAGCTCGGGCACGTTGTGGGAGAGATCGTCTCCGCGAAAGTAGTGAATCTCGGAGCACGGACCGCACGGACCGGTCTCGCCCATCTGCCAGAAGTTGTCCTTCTTGCCGAAGCGCAGCACGCGCTCGGGACGCGCTCCCGCCTTGACCCACAGCGCGGCCGCCTCTTCATCGGCCGGGACCTTGTCATCCCCCTCGAAGACGGAGAACCAGAGCCGTTCCGGATCGAGGCCGTAGACGTTGACCATCAGGTCCCAGGCGAAGCGGATCGCGTCTTCCTTGAAGTAGTCGCCGAAGGAGAAGTTGCCGAGCATTTCGAAGAAGGTGTGATGGCGTGCGGTGCGGCCGACGTTCTCGAGGTCGTTGTGCTTGCCGCCCGCGCGCACGCACTTCTGAGAGGTCGTGGCCCGCGTGTAGTCGCGCGGCTCGCGGCCGAGGAAGACGTCTTTGAACTGATTCATCCCGGCGTTGGTGAACAGCAGGGTGGGGTCGCCCGCGGGAACGAGCGAGGAGCTCGCCACACGGCGATGGGCGTTCTCTTCGAAATAGTGAAGGAACGCCTCACGGATCTGACTGGTGGTCAACAAGATATTGGTCTCCGGCCTTTGGGTCCGGCCTTTGGGTCTTCGGCCTTTGGGTCTTCGAGTCTTCGAGTCTTCAAGTCGTCGAGTCGTTGAGTCGTTGGGTCTTCAAGTCGTCGAGTCGTCGAGTCGTTGGGTCTTCGCGTCTCAGTCTCATAGTCTCATAGGCTCATAGGCTCATAGGGAGGTCACTGTGAGACTGTGAGACTGCGAGACTTCACACCAGTGACGGCTCGACGACTCGACGACTTGACGACTCGACGACCAGACGACTCGACGACTCGAAG
>JBDTOZ010000511.1:0-2643 GCA_039932995.1 Acidobacteriota bacterium
CTTTGAGCTTGCGAGGCGGTCAGGATCAGGCCAACTCGACGACCCGAAGGCTTGACGACTCGACGACGAGAAGACGACCCGACGACACGAGAAGACAAGGAAGAAGACAAGAACGGAGAGCTCAAGCCTCTCCTCCGCTGAAGCGGAACTTCGTCACTTCGGTTTCGAACTCGCGGCCGCTGCGCACCAGATTCTGCATCGTGGCGTTGAACTCGCGGGCCACGTCGTCGTTCTTCTGGGCGATGTCGAGCATGACCCGGGAGGCGTCGGCGATGCGGTCCGCTTCTTCGAGCTGGCGCTCGAGCAGGTCGCGCATGGCCCGGGCGTCGTCGGCGATGCGTTCCAGGGCCATGGTGATGCCTCGCCCGGCAGTGGACTGTTCCTCGGTGGCGTTCTTGACCTGCGCGGCAATGTCGCGCACCCGCTCGGACTCCTGGGCCATGAGCTGTGTGCCTCGGGCCTGTTCGCTGGTGGCGCGGTTGATCTCGGCGATGTGGTCGGACATGCGCGAGGTGACCTCGTGCAGACGGCTGCTCGCCTGCGACTGCTCGCTGAGGGCGCGGCTGATTCGCGTGGCCATGTCGTAAGAACGGGTGGCGCTGTCGACGATCTTGGTGAGCGAGGCGGCCGCCTCCTGCGCCAGGGTCACGTTCTGCGTCACGCGGGTGACTCCTTCGTGCATCTTGGCCACGGCTGCCCGCGAGCCGCTCTGCACGGCCTTGATGATCGTGGCGATCTCCTTGGTCGAGCCGCGAGTGCGCTCGGCCAGTTGGCGGATCTCGTCGGCCACCACCGTGAAGCCCGCGCCATGCTCGCCGGCCTGCGCGGCGATGATGGCCGCGTTCAGGGAAAGCAGATTGGTCTGGTTGGCCACTTCCTCGATGACGTTGAGGATCCGGCTGATCTCGCCGACGCTGCGCTGCAGCTCGTCCATCGTGCGGGCCGTGCTCACCGTCAGCTCATGAGTGACGTTGATGCCCTCCACGGTGCGCTGCACGGCGTCTCCGCCGCCGCGCGCGTCTTCGCGCACCTCCTGGGCCAGTTGGGCCGTTGACTGGGAACTGGTCAGGAGCTCGCTGACGGTGGAATCCATCTCCGCGACGAACGAGAGCACCTCGTCGCCGATGCGCGCCAGGACGTCGGTGCGGCGCGAGGTCTCGCTCATGGTGGCGTCCATTTGCGTGGCCGAGGCGGAGGTCTTCTCCACGGACTGAAAGAGGATGTCCATGCTCCGCGCCACTTCCTCGGCGGAGGCCTGGAGCTCGAGGGCGCGCGTGGACGCGTCCTGGGTCAGCTCGCTGACGGTGTCGGCCGCGTGCAGCACGCTGCGCACGCCGCCGCGAACGTTCTCGACGGAGAGGGAGGATCGCTCGGTGAGCGCGCTCTGCTCGCGGGAGCGCTCCAGCAGCATCTGCGTGCCTCCGGTGATCACGCGCACGCCGTCGGTGATGGCCGCGCCGCTGCCGCCCACACGCCCGAGGAGCCCGCGCAGGTTGGTGCGCAGCTCGGCGAAGCTGTCCGCGAGTTGTCCCACCTCGTCATCGGCGAACACGCGCGGCGCCACTTCGAAATTGCCGGCGGCCATCTCGCTGGCCACGTTGCGCAGCTCGTGCAGCGGCCGGGTGACGTCGCGGGAGAGCACCACCGTGGCGATGCCGAAGGCCGCGGTCGTGAGGAGCATGACCACCAACGTGTAGAGCGCGACCTGAAGCGGGATGTTGCTGTAGGCGCTCCAGGGCTGGCTGAGCACCAGCAGCGAGCCATCCTTGAGCTCCCCGAACCGGAGGGCCCGCTGTTTCGTGAAGGCGTATTTCTGATCGTTGCGGAAGCGCGTGCGGATGTCGCTGGCCTCCTCGGGCGTCAGGTCGTCCTTGGTGCTGACCACGCGGTTCTGCCGGTCGATCAGGTGCAGGGAGTGGTCGGAGGGCACGTAGTTGCGCATCGTGTCCAGGGCGGTGGAATCGACGGTGGCCATGATGCTGGCCGTGGAATAGGTCCGGTCGAATCGATCGGCCAGAGACTGCAGCACCAGACCTTCCAGCGTGGTGGAGACGCGTGAGTAGACCAGCAGGATCAGTGCGGCCGAGGAGATGGTCAGTGAGCCGATGAAGACGATGGCGATCTTCCGGCCGAAGGACAACTCGCGCCCCATGTAGTGAACGCGCGTCCCCCTGGCCGCCTCCATGAGCAGGTGTTTGCCCATGGCGTAGCCCCAGACGATGGAGATGAATCCGGCCATGAAGGCCGCCACCAGCAGAGTGGCGAATCCGGCCAGGGTGGGGATCAACAGCAGCGAGGCCACGATCGCGAAAGCGATCCCTCCGCCTCCCCAGAGGAGCAGCGAGAAGTTCTTCGTGTGATCGAGGCATTCCGACAGGGCCTGCGACAGCTCGCCCTTCCCGCCCAGCGCCGCCTCCACCCGTTGCGCGTAGGGCCGCGTGCTCCACGTGAACGTCACGCAGCCGATCAGGTAGGTGGCCACGAGCAGCCCCAACAGACCGACCATGCGCCCGGTCGAGAGCTCCATCGTCTGGAGCACGAACGACAGCGAAGGCGCGACGCTCACCACCAGCGGCGGAGCGAGGAGCCAGAGCAGGTACTTGCGAGTGAAGGACATGGGACGAGGGGATTATAGGAGTTGAA
>JBDTOZ010000512.1:0-4942 GCA_039932995.1 Acidobacteriota bacterium
GTCGTCATTTCTGCCGGCCTCAATGCTCCCGACCCCGACCGTCTGGCGCGCGACGAAGTGTGGGCGCGGAGATTCGAGTCCGAGGAGTGGTCGACACTGATCCGGGACTGGGACGCGCAACCCGTGTTCCGCGGCTCTCAACTGGCTCGCCGCGAAGAGGAATACGATCGCGCCGAACTGGCTCGGCAGTTGCGCGAGCTCTCACCCGCGGTCCTTCCTCCTCCGAACCTCGAGGACATCACCACGCCCATTCTCTGGGTGGTGGGGGAGCGCGACGCAAAGTACGTCGGCGTCGCGCGTCGCGCGATGGATCGTCTGCCGCACGCGGAGTTGTGGATCTGTCCCGGCGCCGGCCACCGCGTTCCGTGGGAACAGCCGCGTGCGCTCGTGGAACGATTGCGCCTCTTCTTCGAGATGCATTAACGTTCGGACCATGACAGAGCAGCACAGCAACGAGACCTGGCACAAGCTGCACGACTTCGAAGACATCAAGTACGAACGAACCGACGATGGGATCGCCAAGATCACCATCAATCGCCCCGAGGTGCGGAACTCGTTCCGGCCGAAGACGGTGGGAGAGCTGAAGCTGGCCTTCGACATGGCCCGCGACGACTCGGACATCGGCGTGATCGTCCTCACCGGAGAAGGCCCGGAAGCGTTCTGCGCGGGCGGCGATCAGAAAGTGCGGGGCAAGGGCGGTTACGTCGACCCGAAGGAAAAGATCCCCCGCCTGAACATTCTCGACGTGCAGAAGCAGATCCGCAGCATGCCCAAACCGGTGGTGGCCATGGTTGCGGGCTACGCCATCGGCGGCGGCCACGTGCTGCACGTGGTCTGCGACCTCACCATCGCCGCCGAGAACGCGCGTTTCGGACAGACCGGCCCGAAGGTGGGCTCTTTCGACGCCGGCCTGGGCTCGTCGTATCTGGCCCGCATCGTCGGGCAGAAGAAGGCGCGGGAGATCTGGTTCCTCTGCCGCCAGTACGACGCCAAGCAAGCCTTGGACATGGGTCTCGTGAACACGGTCGTTCCCCTGGAGCGACTCGAGGCGGAGACGATGCAGTGGTGCCGGGAGATGCTTGCACTCTCTCCGATGGCGCTCCGATTCCTCAAGGCGGCCATGAACGCCGACTGCGACGGCCAGATGGGCCTCCTCGATTTCGGTGGCAGCGCGACTCTTCTGTATTACCTCTCGGAAGAGGCGCAGGAAGGACGGGACGCCTTCGTGGAGAAAAGAAAGCCGGATTTCAAAAAGTTCAAGCGGTTTCCGTGAGCTCGTTTTCGCGGACTGTTGCTGCCGAATGGTTGCTGGTTACTGGTTGCTGGTTCCGGGCGGTTTTCGGTCTCGAACCAACGATTTCGTCCAGGCGAGGAACCTCAGACAACCAGCAACCAGCAACCAGTCAACGCGAGAGCAACGATGAATGGTTGCTGGTTACTGGTTGCTGGTTCCTTGCGGTTTTCGGTCTCAATTGCAACGATTTCGCGAGAGACACACGGATGACAGGCGGCCCAGAGAGAACGGCTCGTCCAGGCGATGAACCGCAGACAACCAGCAACCAGCAACCAGTTAACGCGAGAGCGCAACCAGCAACACAATGAGAGCCTGGCTCACTGCAGCGCGTCCTAAGACCTTGTCGGCGGCCATCGTGCCCGTCCTGGTCGGCTCCGCGCTGGCCGCGCACGAGCCGGCGGCGATCACGTGGTGGGTGTTCGCGTGTGCGTTGCTCGGGGCGGTGCTCATCCAGGTGGCGACGAACTTCATCAATGACGCCCTCGACTTCAAGAAAGGGGCGGATACCGAGGCACGTCTGGGTCCGGTGCGGGTCACGCAGGCGGGCCTGCTCAGCGCGGACGCGGTCATGACCGGCGCGTGGCTCTGTCTCGCGGGGGCGGCGCTCTGCGGGATCCCCCTCATCCTCCGCGGAGGGTGGCCGATGCTGGTGATCGGGCTGGCCTCGATCGCGCTGGCCTATGCGTACACGGGCGGTCCCTATCCGTTGGCGTACCGCGGACTGGGCGAGGTCTTCGTGCTCCTCTTCTTCGGGTTCGTGGCCGTGGGAGGGACGTTCTACGCCCACTCGCAGCAACTGACGCCGGCCGCGCTGCTGGCCGGTTTCGCGGTCGGCTCGCTGGCCACGGTCTTGATCGTCATCAACAACCTGCGCGACGTGGACGGGGATCGCCGCAGCAACAAGCGCACGACGGTGGTGCGCTTTGGCGAGAACTTCGCGCGCGCGGAGATCGCATTCTTTTCCCTGGCCCCTTTCGTCGCGGTGGCCTGGATCGCCTGGCTTCAGGACCGCTGGTGGCTTTTGTTGACGCTGGCGGCACTGCCCCTCGCCGCCTTGCTCCTGGTCTTCGTGGCACGCAGCCGCGGGGCGGAGCTCAATCGCTGTCTGGCCGTGGCGGGTGCGCTGCAATGGATCTTCGGGATCCTCTTCGTGGCCGGCACGATGTTCCGATGAGCATTCGTGTGCACCGGTACACCCTCACCTTCCGCAATGGCGGCGGTGTGCGGCAGGGTGCGCTCCTGCGCGTGGGGGAAGGGTTCGCGGACGTGCATCCCTGGCCCGAGCTGGGCGACGCGCCGTTGGATGAACAACTGGTGCGGCTCGCCCGCGGAGAGACCACCGCGTTGACGCGGGCCTCGCTCCGGCTGGCCGCGCTGGATGCGGATGCGCGCCGGCGTGGCGTGTCGTTGTTCGAGGGCCTGACCATTCCGGCCAGTCACTGGCCGGGCAACGATCCTCCGGCCGGCTTCGATACGGTGAAGCTGAAGCGCGTCATGGAGGTGCCCGCGCATGTGCGCATCCGGATCGACTTCAACGCACGACTCAGTGCCGAGGAGTTCCTGAGGATCGCCGAGACCCTGCCCAAGGAACGGATTGATTTCATCGAGGATCCCTGCGCGTACGATGCAGAGGTGTGGCGCGATCTGCGGGAACGCACGGGACTGCGGCTGGCGCTGGACCGCTTCGAAGGTGTTGCCGACGTGCTCGTTCACAAGCCGGCGTTGCAGAGCGAATGGCCTCAGCACGAGGATGTCGTCGTGACCTCGTACATGGATCACCCGGTCGGCCAATTCGGCGCGGCTTACGTCGCGGCCACGCATGCCACCAATCCGCGATGTGGCCTGATGACTCACGTACTGTATGAGCCGGATGCGTTCATCGATCGCGTCGAACGCGACGGGGACCGGCTCCTGCCACCCCGTGGGACGGGCATCGGCTTCGATGATCTGCTGGAGAATCTCTCGTGGACCTCGATTGGTTGAGTGACGACTGGCACGTGCTGCTCAATCCGCGCATGCCGGACGAGGAGCGGCGCCGTCTGGAGGCGCTCGTCACTCTGTTGCCCGCACACGTCTGGCTGGCCACTTCGGGAACGAGCGGCGTCCTGAAGCTGACGGCGCTTTCCAAGCGTGCCTTGCTCGCCTCGGCCGCGGCCGTCAATCGGCATCTGCAATCCAACGCGGACGACGTCTGGTGCAACGTGCTCCCCACGTTTCACGTCGGCGGTCTGGGCATTCACGCGCGTGCGTTTCTGTCCGGCGCGCAGATCGTGAGCACCCTCGAGGAGGGCGCGACGCTGGCCTCGCTGGTTCCGGCGCAGGTGAACGATCTCGTGAGAGCGCGCAGGACGTCGCCTGCGGGCTTGCGGGCGGTCGTCGTGGGCGGAGGTGCGTTGTCCGAGGATCTCTATCGCGACGGTCGTGCCCTCGGCTGGCCGCTTCTCCCGAGCTACGGCATGACCGAGTGCTGCTCCCAGGTCGCCACGGCCCGGCCCGAATCGCCGGAGCTCGTGTTGCTCGACCATGTCGAAGCCCGCGTCGAGCCCGATGGGCGGCTGGCGTTGCGGAGTGAGGCCCTGCTCACGGGCTACGCGACCGAGGCCGGATTCGTCGATCCCAAACGCGACGGCTGGTTCATCACCGAGGATGTGGGGTCTGTCGCTGGACGGAACTTGCGAGTGGAGGGGCGGCGTGGAGACTTCGTGAAGATCGGGGGCGAGTCGGTGGATCTCTCGCGCCTCGATCGCATCCTGGCCGCTCTCCATGCGGATGCGGCCGTCATGGCGGTTCCGGACGAGAGGCTGGGACATGTCATTGCCCTTGCGGTCGCATCCGGTGACGCGGACGCCCTCGTCGCTGCCTTCAATGCCCGCGTGTTTCCGTTCGAGCGCGCGCGGAGCATCGTTCGCGTGGCCGAGATTCCGCGGACCCCTCTCGGCAAGATCATGCGGGCCCGGCTGCGATGATCTTTCTCGGGATCGCACTGCCCGCACTCCTGCTGGCCGCCGCGGTGCGCCGCTGGGTGACGCCGGTGGAATGGCGATACGTCTTCCTTTTCCTGGCCTTGACGTTCGCGTTTCTCCACGGTGCGGTCTTCACCTCCCGGCTGCCTGTGCCCGTGGACGAAGTGGCCCGAGGGTATCCCTACCGCGGTGTGGTCGGAGAGGTGCAGCCCCGCAACGCCCTGACGAACGACACGGTCAAACTGTTCCTGCCGTGGATGCAGGTGGCCCGGGAAGAGTTGTTTCACTTTCGCGCCCCCTTGTGGAACCGCTATTCGTTTTCAGGCTATCCCTTGCTCGCGAACGGAGAGTCGGCGCCGTTCTCGCCGCTGTTTCTTTGCACGCTCTTCGTGCCGCTGCCGGGTCAGATCGTGGCAATGGCCGGATTGAAGATCTTCATCGCCCTGCTCTTTGGATTCCTCTTTGCCCGCCGGGCCGGGATCGGTGAGGCCGCGGCCTGCTTTGCGGCGTCCGCGTTCGCGTTTTCCGTCTTTCAGGCCGTCTTTCTCTACTACTCCACCACCGCGGTGACCGCGTTCCTGCCGGCCGCGTTGTACGTCGTGCTCGAGGCGCAAGAGCGTGCCCGTTACCGCGACGGTGTCCTGGTCGCGCTGGTGGTGGGGACGTTGATGGCCAACGGTCATCC
>JBDTOZ010000513.1:0-7335 GCA_039932995.1 Acidobacteriota bacterium
CGTCTACTACGCGTTCGCGACGCAATGACGCCGTCTCGCCGGCGTGATCATGCACTCTCAGTGGGATTCTCTATTCTTCGTCGTCAAGACCCAACTCCAACTCGCCCTGTGTTGGGTGGAGGTTCAGGCCTCCCGATTTTCTTTCCCTTACCGCCGTGAGAGGGCCGCGCTGAAATGGCTATATCTCTCTGATTCCAAGTACTTAGCGCGATTGGATGTTTTTCGCGTGTCCACGGAAATACGCCGTTTTGGGCGTCTCCGTGGCCAAGTATGAGAGTGGTTTTGAGAGTGGCGAGTCGCCGCTTTCAAGGAATCGGGAGAACGCCGTGATCCATCTGTTGTTCGCCGCCGCAGTCGGGCTTTTCGTCCTGAGTCTCCCGATCCGCATGACCACCCTCGGTGCGTCTCTGCGACGGGCAGCAGGATTCTGCTTCGTCCTGGCGCTCGTGCCGTCGATGGTGATCGGGCTCTTCTTCGGGCGCACCTGGAGTGCCCCGTCGTTGCACCCTGTGGTCCTGGTGCTCGGTGGTGTGGCGCTCATCGTGGCTGCCTATCTCGCGCTGCGCATTCGAGCAGCGATGAGCAAGGGAGCAAGAGACCACACGCCCCGCATTTCCGAGAAAACGCCGATCGATCGTGCGAAGCGCCGCGAACAGGATTTCTTCGCCTACATCGCAGACCAGCGCGGCCCGACCGAGGATGACCGCTGATGTGGAACCTCGTCGACGTGTTTCTCAAGCGCGAGGGTCCTGCGAACGCGCATGCCGCGATCGCGGCAAGGCACGATGGCCCGACCGCACTCGATCCGCGCGATGCCTACCGGAGCGCGCTTGCGGACCTGGACGGCCCGGACCCGGTCCTCGCCGGCTACCTGAGCGATGGCGGAGAAGAAGTCCGCCTCGGGCTCCGAAACGAAAGTCGCCATACCTATACCGGCGGCATCACGGGCGGGGGGAAGACGCGATCATTTCTGAACACGCTCGAGCATCGCTTCCGGGGATCGATCGGCGGGGGCGGCATCGACGCCGAGATCCTCGACCCCAAGGGCGAGACGTTTGTGGAAATGCAGCTCTGCATCGCGGGCGTCTGGTTGGCCGCCGATGAACAGACCCGAGCCGAGATCGCCGCCCTTCTTTACGTCATCGACTGGACGGACAACAAGATCACGCCCATCGATCCGCTCAACACCGCGGATGACGCGATCAGCCCCGCGTATGCCGCGGAGCTCCACACCCGGATCACGATTCAGACCTCCGACCAGACCTACACGGAGTCGCTGCGTCAGCTCCTCTTCATGTGGGACCTCCTCCTCATTGATCTGGCGTACCCCGATGTGTATCCCTTCACGCTGAAGTTCTTCAAGAATCCTCCGTATCGCGCCACGGTACTCGGACGGGTCAAGAACCCCGACGTACGTCTGTACTTCTCGTCGATGGAGCACACGGTTGCCAAAGCGACCATCGATGCGTTCCTTCGGCGCAAGTGGGGTCTCTGGGCGTTCCCCGCGTATCGCTACGCGAACTGCATCCCGTTGCGAGATCTCGTTCGGCTGGGTCTTCTGAAACATCGCCGGTGGACGCTCGCGAACTTTGGGACGAGCACATCGCAGCCGGCATCGCTCGGGCACGCGCGATTCCGATGGCATGCGGTCCGGCGGCTGCTGTCCGTCTTGCGGCGAGATCCCAGCCGTCCCCTCTGGTTCGTGCTGGAGGAACTCCTTCTCCTCTTGGAAGACTCACCCGAGATCGTCGAGATCCTCGGGACGTCCCTTCGGGTGACGCGCAGCGCGGGCGTTTCGTTGAAGCTCATCTCCCAAAGCTTGATCCCCCAGCTCCCGCGGGCGGTGGTCGAGAACATCCTCCTGAATACGCACATCTGGTCGATCTTCGGGACGCGGCCGGACGAAGCGGAACTGCTCTACCCGAATGTGCTCAGAGACCCTGCCGATCGCAGGACTGAGGGGGAGCGCAAGCGCGCATTTCTTTCCGAGATGCAGTCCCTGCCCCGGCAGCACTTCTACCTCTTCGCGAAGGGACACCCTGCCATGCGTTGCAGGACGCCGCACCTTGTCCACCCCACGGAGCGGACGGGGCGCAGCAAGGAAGAGCTCCTCGCGGTCTTCGATCGCGAGATCGGCCAGCACTCGATGATCACCTTCGATCAGGCCGCCCATCTCATCGCGGAGTGGGAGCGCGAGGTCGTCGGCGAGGAGCAGATCGCCGAGAACCCCGCCCGTCCCACGCAGGCGACCGCGCCGAACAGCCTCGATCAACTCCGCAAGATTCTCGGAGGCGGACAGTGATTCATCAGTCCCGGTTTCATCACTCAACTCACTTCAGTACCGATCTTGAGCAAAAGGAGGATGCCCGCTATCCGCGTTCGAACCGTCTGCCCCTAATTTCACCACTATGAGAAGCGTGAACAAAGTCATTCTCGTCGGCCACCTGGCCGCTGACCCAGAGTCGTTCCCGACTAAGACCGGGAAGACACGCGTCACCTTTCCGATCGCGACCCACCGTGAATCGACGTCCGATGGCGTGAAGAAGGAGGTCACCGACTACCACCGCGTTGTTTGCTGGGGAAACCTTGGCGAAATCTGCGCCACCTACCTCGCGAAGGGACAAGGTGTGTACGTCGAGGGCACCATCCTGAACCGCGCCTACGAGAAGGACGGCGAGCGGAAGTACGTCACGGAGATCCGAGCGGACGAAGTGAACATGCTCACCTGGAAAAAGAAGGGCGGCGTCTCAAGTGTTAGCCTCGAGTCAGCTGAACCCGTTCACAGCGAGTAAGACCCACCATGCGATCCAGCATCACAAAGCAGCACAACGATCACCTCATCAGACGGCGAGGAGCGCGGTAGTGGCGCAGCCCCTCTCAATGCTCAGGTTCTCCACCCCGGCGGCGCGCTGCGGCGTGCAATTCGACTGCGAGCCCCAGCGATCAACGATCGCCGCTCGCAACGCTCTGTTGCGCATGCTGCAGCACCGCCGGGACTGGCGAGCCTGCTGTTTGACTCTTGCATCCGAACTCAATCTTGCTCGAAAGGAGAATGACCCGCAGGCGCCTCGCGCTCCCTTTCTCACCCACCCTTTATGCGATCTACCGTCCATGTCGACATCCTCGTCCCGCTCGCGGACAACGATGGCCGACCCTTCCCGCACACAGCGTTCCATACGTTCGAACACTTCCTCGGCGTCCTCGTCGGCGGCTTCACGGGCCGCATGTTCTCGATCGTCTCCATCCACTGCGCTCGCACCGGCGTGTTTCGGCCTCCCCCACAGAATCAGAGAAGGGCATCGCGGACGTGACTCCCTGTTGGGCCCTCCGAAGGAAGCTCGCCGAGCTTCGACCGCCCGCAATCCCCGATGTTCTCGCATTCACCACGGACGCCTCGGGTGCGACGGCTGGGGTGCTCGCCGTCGAAGTGGATATGGGGACGGAGCCGTTGAAGCTCTTCCTCCCGAAGACAGACCTACTGAGACCGATGATCGCGTCTTGGGCCGGTGGCACCCCCGCAGCCGTGCTCGTGCTCACGGTCGGTCCGCGCCGGATCCTTGCAATGGAAGCCGGCATCGCAGGTCGGCCGAACTGAGTGCCCGTCGTCGTGCTCCCGCTTCCGAAAATGACGGGCCGCGCACGGATCGAGGCCCTCTCGGCGCTATTCGAACAGTTTTCGTAGACCACATGTCGGCTGCATTCCCAGATCGCAATGGCTCGGTGTCTGCGCGATGGCGGAGTCGCTCAGCCAATGCGGTATCGATACTTAGCTCATCTCACCAGATTCTCGAATGGTTCGCGACCTCGGGCTGGGTGAGGCGACGAGCGACGCCACCGTAGCGCTACAGCGGCCTTCAACACGCACTCGGCAATTCTGCTTTCAGGTTCGCGACGGCGGGTCGGCGCCGCGCACACTTTGCTCACCGCCTTGGATCGGCGTACGCTACCTGGATGGGGCGCTAGAAAGCCCCGTATGATGTGACGTATTTGCACAGTTATTGCGTCGTTGTAATATAGGCCAATGGCAATCTCAAGCGGCGACGACTTAAAGCATGCTGCTATTTTTAGTGGGCCTCAGCACCCGCAGGTGCCGAATGCACCTCGTGTCGCGCTAGCGATGCGAACCACGGATCGCCGCCGCTGCGTCATGCCCGCGACAGAAAACTATGTGCGGGCCACGGTGGCGGCTCTGGTGCAGCAGGGCGTCACCGATTGGCACTTGCAGCTGTCGAAGAGAGCGGACGCGGAATGGGTCGGGCATGAACTCGGCGATCTCTGCGCTCGATTGCGGGTGCGAGTGCCGGAACACGACCTCTCGCCCAACGCGACGGCGCTTGCGGCGCTGGGTGCGGTAGACCTCGACACGGCCGACTGGGTGCTCCTGCTCGAAGACGACCTCGCCTTCTGCCGCGACTTCGTTCCCAGCGTGCGGCGATGGCTCGGCCACCACGCAATGACCACACGCAACGTTTACCGATTCTTTGGTTTCCACGCGCCGGTGTCGAAACACGCCCCGGCGTTTGAGCATTCGCTCGACAATCTATGCGGCTCACAGACGATAGCCCTCAGGTGTGAAGACGCACGAGACTTTGTCGCATGGGGGGTCGCGAATCTTGCGACATGGCGCGAGCCGGCTCAGGCTGATCCTGGGATGGCATTCGATAAATTTGTCGCCGCCTGGGCGCTGGGGCGTTGGTCCGGCCGTCCAGGGATGCTCAGTTGGCCATTCTTCGTTGATCACGTAGGTGTCGAGAGTTCACTGCACAAGGTGACCGGACTCGCGATGAACCATCAGGCCTTTGCTGGGAGTCACTGGGCCTATGAGCCGGGATTATGACGTGGAGGTAATGGCGCTCATTCCAGCACGCGGTGGTTCGAAGGGCATTCACAGGAAGAACCTAAGCTTGGTCGGTGGGCTTCCTCTTGTCGCTCATTCCGTTCTTCATGCTCTAGGCTGCCCAAAGATCACACGGACCATCGTCTCGACGGAGGATTCTGAAATTCGGGATGCGGCTTTGAGAGCCGGCGCGGAAGTGCCCTTTTGTCGACCCGACGCGCTTGCCGAAGACCACGTCCTCGACTTCGACGTCTTCGCCCACGCGCTCGACTGGCTTATATCGAATGAAGGGTACCGTCCAGACATAATTGTCCATCTGCGTCCGACCTCGCCCATCCGCAGAGCGGCGTGGATTGCCGAGTCGATTGATCTCCTGGTGTCGCATCCAAACGCCGACTCGGTGCGGTCAGTGTCGCCAGTCCAGCAGCATCCTTATAGGATGTTTCGCAAGAACGATGAGGGGTTTTTGGAGCCCCTCCTCACGGTGGAGACGCCAAAGCCCTATGAGCTCAGGAGGCAGGACCTGCCTAATATTTACTATTACAACTGCGTCATCGATGTGACGCGCCACACCACCATACAGGTCAAGCGGTCGATGGCGGGCGACAGAATTCTCGCCTACATGATGAGTCCAGATGATGTTGTAGATATAGACTCTGCAAGAGATCTTCGCCAGGCGCAGGTCGCGTTGCCAGAACCACGATAGCGCGCGCTGCCCCACCACCTCCAGCCGCCCTGCCGTCTCTTCATTGAATGACACAGCGGCGTGATTGGCCAAGGTGGTCAGTTCAAGCTTGTGGACGATAGCCGGTAACTATGCGAGCAGCAGAATCAACTAGGGAGTGCTGTAGTGGGAACGCCGATCCGGTCATCGAGGGGTTGCACGGGAAAATACGTCGCGAGGCTTGAAGACGCCATCATGATATCAGAGGATGAGCGAATTCAATTTCACGAGTGGGGATACGTGGTTCTACCTCACTTCTTTGACGAAATACAGAACAAAGCAATCGTTGAGGCCTTACTCGCGACGACCATTGCCCAGCCGAATTCTAAGGCGTTGTTACCAAATCCCGTATTCGAAAGACTGTTCTGCGGAACGCCATTTCTCACCATAGCGAGGGCAGTTCTTGGTGGGCAGTTTTTGTTCCACCACGCGAACGGACGCGCCATGCCAGCGGCATCGGTCGGGAAGCACTGGCATCATGACTTCGATGGGCCTTCGCCTTGGTCGTCAGGGTCCCCGATGATGATTCACCTGATGGGATATCCCGATGGTCTTGATGAGGAGCGTGGGCCATTGGTCGTTCTCCCCGCAAGTCACAAGCGCTGTGTCGCGAGAGAGTATCCGCATGTGTATGGACTGGAGTCGATTGAGGGCGCACGCACGCTTGTCGGGGAAGCCGGGGCGTTGGTGGTAATCAACTCCGCGCTGTGGCATATGACCGGGCCGAGTCGGTCACAGCGAGTCCGGTATTATTTCAATTTCAGTTATTGCCAGTATGGGGTCGCGCGTCCAGAGCGAGAGATCTATAGCTCGATCCTCGAGCGACTGCGAATGGGGCCGAGCGACAGCGATCGCGACGTACGTGAGATGTTGCTGCATCCGGATACGGTCATTCCACCCGCAACTAAACCACGCTGACCGTGCCGATGCCTGGCGTGGGCCCGAGCCCGCGAACAGCTACCGAAGGCGACGGGTTCCCCCTCAAGTCGTGGCGCTCGGATCGCGAAGACGCACGACCGCGGCGGCGATCGCGGCTAGATCGTCCTTCCCATGCCCGGCCCTAATCGCGTCGTCCATCCGGGCTGCAAGCGAAGGCAACACGATCAGTGGTTGATCGCCAGCCGCCTCGATCATCAGGCGGACGTCTTTGCGAGCCATAGCGAGCTCGAAAGTACCTGAAAAATCGCCAGCCGCCATCTTGGGGCCACGCAGTGGGATCACCAACCCCGTATTGAGTCTGGCAAATAGGCCCACCGCGTCCTCTCCAGAAACGCTCAGATTCCTGGCTATTGCGAGGACATCGGCGAGACCGGCGCTCATCGCGAAAAGCATCGCGTTTCCAAAGAGCTTGTAGGCCGCTGCGAGCTCCCTTCGCTCGCCAAGGTACAAAACGTCGCCCGTCATTCGCGACAGTGCCGGGCCGACTACCTCGAAAATCTCACATGAACCGGAAACGACGATAAGGCCCTGGCCCTCACGACACATCTGAGGCGACATGAACACAGGAGCATGCAGGAAGCGCACGCCGCCAGCAGCCAATCGAGCCGATCGCGCCTGCGTAAGGATCGGTGATGTGGTCGAGTGGTCCAACACTGTGGACGACCACGTAGAACCGTAGAAATCTGACCAGAGAGTCGAGGGACGAGGTGTCGGCATCATCCGCGCGAAGCGCGGGGGTTGGGGCGGGAGGGGTTTTGGGTATGCTGCGGTCCGCGCAGAAAAAGAAAAACCCCGGACGACCGATCCGGGGTTTTTTGATCAGGTGAGCCGCAAC
>JBDTOZ010000514.1:0-2738 GCA_039932995.1 Acidobacteriota bacterium
CTAGTCGCGCGGGATGTGGAACGGCACTTCGTCGTCGGACGGAAGTGCCAGACGCTCGGTACGCTCGTCCTCGCGCTGCAGGTTGTCGTCGTCGGTGCGATACATGCGGATGTCTTCCATATCTTTTCCTTTCGTCGCCGGTTCCGTGGGAGCCTGCGCCGTCTAAAATTGCGCGGCTTCCGTCGATCCGGCCAGGGCCGTCGTCGACGACTCTCCGGAGCTGATGACCTTGGCCACTTCATCGAAGTAGCCGGTGCCCACTTCGCGCTGGTGGCGGGTGGCGGTGTAGCCATGCTCCTCGGCGGCGAACTCGGACTGCTGCAGGCGTGAGTACGCGCTCATGCCTTCTTCCGCGTACTGCCGCGCCAGCTCGAACATCGAGAAATTCAGCGCGTGGAAGCCGGCCAGCGTGACGAACTGGAACTTGTAGCCCATGGCCCCGAGGTCGCGCTGGAACGTGGCGATCTGTTCGGCGGTGAGCTTCTTGGCCCAGTTGAACGACGGCGAGCAGTTGTACGCCAGCAGCTTGCCGGGATACACGGCATGCACACCCTCGGCGAACTCGCGCGCCTCGTCGATGTCCGGCGTCGAGGTCTCGCACCACAGCACGTCCGCATACGGTGCGTACGCGATGGCGCGGGCGATGGCGGTCTCGATGCCGCTCTTGATGCGGAAGAAGCCCTCCGACGTACGCTCGCCCGTCAGGAAAGGATGATCGCGCTCGTCGACGTCGCTCGTGAGGAGCGCCGCGCTGTGCGCATCGGTGCGGGCCACGACCAGCGTCTGCACGCCCATCACGTCCGCGGCCAGTCGCGCGGAGGCCAGGGTGCGGATGAACTGCGAGACCGGGACGAGCACTTTGCCGCCGAGGTGGCCGCACTTCTTCTCCGAGGCCAGTTGATCCTCGAAGTGCACCGCGGCCGCGCCGGCTTCGATCATCGACTTCATCAGCTCGAACGCGTTCAACGCACCGCCGAAGCCCGCTTCGGCGTCGGCGATGATCGGCGCGAACCAGTGCGTGCCGGAGCGCCCTTCCACGTGATCGATCTGGTCCGCGCGCTGGAGCGCCTGATTGATGCGCTTCACCACCTGCGGGACCGAGTTCGACGGATAGAGACTCTGGTCGGGGTACATGTGGCCGGAGAGGTTCGCGTCCGCGGCCACCTGCCAGCCGGAGAGGTAGATGGCCTTGAGCCCGGCCCGCACCTGCTGAATGGCCTGGTTGCCGGTGAGCGCGCCGAGGGCGTTCACGTAGGGCTCCGTGTTCAGGAGATCCCACAGGCGCTCGGCACCCATCTCGGCCAGCGTATGGCGGATGTCCACCGAGCCGCGCAGACGGAGCACGTCCTCGGCCGTGTACTCGCGGGTGATGTTCTCCCACCGCGGATTGTTGTCCCATTCGCGCTGGATGACCTTCGGGTCGCGGGCCTCTTTGAGTTTCATGCTTGCTCCTCTCGCAGTAGTACTTCGTAAGCCGGGATGGTGAGAAAGTCCGTGAGCTCGCTGGCGAGAATGAGCTCGTCGAAAATCGTCGCTGCCTGTTGGACGTGAGGGCGGTCGCCGATGGCGGCCAGTTCCTCATCGCGGATGCGGCGATAGAGCGCCGCGTCGATGACGCGCCCGTCCTCGAGCGCCGCCCCGTGATGGATCCACTGCCAGAGCTGCGTCCGCGAGATCTCCGCGGTGGCCGCGTCTTCCATCAGGTTGTACAAAGGAACCGCACCCGAGCCACCGAGCCATGCGGCCAGGTAGAGGATGCCCACGTTGATGTTCTGGCGCACACCCTTCTCGGTGACCACACCCTCGGGGAGAGCGAGCAAGTCGCTGGCCGAGGGGGCAGGCTTCGCTGAAGGCGCGCCCTGGATCTGATTCGCCCCCGGCATGTGCTCGTCGAACACTTCCTTCGCCAGCGCCACCATGCCCGGGTGCGCGACCCAGGTGCCGTCGTGGCCGGCGGTCACTTCGCGCAACTTGTCGGCGCGGACCTTGGCGAAGGCGGCCTCGTTCGCGGCCAAGTCGTCCTTGATGGGGATCTGTGCGGCCATGCCGCCCATAGCGTGAATGCCACGCCGATGACAGGTGCGGATGAGCAGGTCGACGTACGCGGCCAGGAAGGCCTTGTCCATCGTGATCGAGCCGCGGTCCGGCGTGATGAAGTCGCGCCGGGCCTTGAATTTCTTGATGAAGGAGAAGATGTAGTCCCAACGGCCGCAGTTCAGGCCCGCGGAGTGATCGCGCAGCTCGTAGAGGATCTCGTCCATCTCGAACGCGGCCAGGATGGTCTCGATGAGCACCGTCGCGCGGATCGAGCCGTGCGGGATGCCCAGCTCCTCCTGCGCGCGGACGAAGACGTCGTTCCAGAGTCGCGCCTCGAGGTGCGACTCCATCTTCGGCAGATAGAAATACGGACCGCTGCCGCGCGCGAGCAGCTCCTGCGCGTTGTGAAAAAAGTAGAGCGCAAAGTCGAACAGGCTCGCGCTCACCGGCTCGCCGTCGACGGTGACGTGCTTCTCGTCGAGATGCCATCCGCGCGGACGGACCAGCAGCGTGGCCGTCTCATCGTTCAGCCGGTACTGCTTCGCGCCGCTCGAGAACGCGATCGTGCGGCGCACCGCGTCCATCAGGTTGACTTGCCCCTCGACCGTGTTCTCCCAGGTCGGAGAATTCGCGTCTTCGAAGTCGGCCATGAAGACGCTCGCGCCGGAGTTCAGCGCGTTGATGATCATCTTGCGATCGAC
>JBDTOZ010000515.1:0-40760 GCA_039932995.1 Acidobacteriota bacterium
GAGACGCCGGCGTTCCTTGGGTTGCGGCTACGCCGCGCTGTGCCTCTGTGGTGAATCCATCGTTGATCGGCACTCACGGCCCGGAAATTGCTGAGTTCGTGTGGAAAGGCCGGCCTCCCGCCTGCCGGAAGGATGTGCATCGTGTCGAATCGTGGAAAAGCCCCCAAGCAGATCACGTGGATCATCTGTCTCGTCCTCTACGTCGTGGCCCTTCTCACTCACTTCGGCGTTGTTCACCTCGGCGGTGACATCGCGCAGTGGTCATGGATCATCGGTTTCGGATTGCTCCTCGTGGCCGTGCAGGTGAAAGGCTTATAGCCCCCTCCAGGGACCAGACCCGGATTTGAGAGGCCGGCCTGAGGCCGGCCTCTTCGAGTGGCGGCCACTTCGGCGTCACGCACCGCTCTGCCCAAAAAAGCTGAAACGCTCCTTGAGTCCGCGGCACTACTCACCAGGATTCGCTGTCGAAAAACGGACTCATGGCCCTGCGCGCTGTCATACACGACACGGGTGGACAACTCGCCTCCGCCGGCGAGGTGCTGCGCCGGTTCGGTTGGGACACCACCGCCTCGGCGGCGGAGAGCGAACTGCTCGAGCGTCTGGAGAAAGACGGCGCGGACCTGATCGTCATCGGGCCGACGGCCGGCTTCAACCGCGCCGGAGTGGCCTTGACGGAAGCCATCCGGGCACGAGACGAACGGTGCGTGGTGGTGCTGTGCAGCGAACACTCTTCCGAGGAGTTCGCCGTCGAGGCCATGCGCGCCGGAGCCAGCGATCTCCTGGCCGGGCACCCCACGCAACGCGAGATCGCAGTGGCCATCGAGAGGCTCTCCCTGCGTGCCGAGACGGAAGCCGACCCCTCCACGCCGCTGGCCGGCGGAGGACGCATGATCGGCTCGAGCACCCCCGCCCGGAACGTACGCGAGTCCATCCGTAACGCCGCGGCCACCGGCAGCAATGTCCTCATCACCGGCGAGACCGGCACGGGTAAGGAGCTCGTGGCGGAGCTCATTCATCGCAACAGCGCCCGGAGCGCGCGCCCGATGATCTCGATCAACTGCGCGGCCATCCCCGACACGTTGCTGGAAAGCGAATTGTTCGGCTACGAGCGCGGGGCCTTCACCGGAGCGCTCACCTCCACACCGGGGAAGCTCGAACAGGCCGGAGGAGGCACGATCTTCTTCGACGAGATCGGCGACATGAGCCCCTACGCGCAAGCCAAAGTGCTCCGGGCCATCGAGTCGCGCGAGGTCCACCGTCTGGGCGGGCGACGACCGGTTCGCCTGGACGTACGGGTCATCGCCGCGACCAACCGCGACCTCGACGAGTTGGCCATGAGCGACACGTTTCGCAAGGACCTCTATTTCCGGATCAACGTCGCGCGCGTCCACCTGGCGCCGCTCCGCGAGCGGCAGAGCGACATCCCCGCCTTGATCGATCACTATGTGCGGGAGTTCAACCGCACCTTCCGCGCCCAGGTGCGCGACGTGGAGCAGGAGACCCTGGAGCGGCTGCTTGCCTATCCCTGGCCGGGCAACGTGCGCGAGCTGCGCAATGTGATCGAAAGCGTCTTCGGATCACGCCCCTCCGCGCGCATCACCTGGATCGATCTGCCGGAATGGTTGCGCCGGCGACTGGGAGAGCAGGCGGCCACGCCCGGAGAACAGGAGCGCATCCTCTCCGCGCTCACCGCAACCAACTGGAACAAGAGCAAGGCCGCGGAGAAGCTGCAATGGTCGCGCATGACCCTCTATCGCAAGCTGGCCAAGTACCAGATCCGGGCACTGTAACTTCGTGCGTACCATTGTGACAGTCATTGTGACAGTGACCTCCCTGAGCAAAGTGTCACATTCCCCTGTGACAGCGCCACACGCGCACAATGAGCCATCCTTCCGCGTAATGCGCTGATTACGCACGGCTTCCCCCATTTTCCGTGGTGATGCTCCGGTTGGCCCGCTTCCTTGCACAAGAGAAGGCCAACGTGAGCTTCAATGAACGGGAAGGCCGGTACTGCAACTACTTCAACGTGGGCTTCAACTCCTTCGAGTTCATTCTCGATCTGGGACAGGCCTATGACGAGGGGCGATCTCCGCTCCAGCACACACGGATCATCACCGGGCCCGCTTACGCGAAAGCGCTCGCGCGTCTGCTGCTCGAATCCCTGGCCGCCTACGAGCAGGCTCACGGAACGATTCCGGACCTCGCTCAATGCGACCCGCCAAACGCAAGGAAGGATGGTGACTCATGGCTGAAGGCAACGTAGCAACTCCTTTCCTGGACACACGCAGCTTCGTGCGGGAGGAATCCGAGGCCTTCGCATCGGAGCTGCCCACGCCCGCGATGGGCTCACCCTTCCTTTCGCTCTACGAGCTGGATGGCCAGAGCGAGTACGGCGATCCGGAACAGGAAGCCTGGTCCACGCTCGTGCAGGAGCTCTATGACGCGGAGTTCGATGAGGCGTTGTTCGAGCTGATGACGGCCGCCCGCGACCTGCATCAACAGCACGAGGCCTCGGCCGGCCAGGGCGTCGATGGCGAGCGGCTGTTGCAGCAACACTTCCAGCAACTGATCGGCGAGGCCGAAAATACGGTCACCTCCCTCGAGCGGGAGCTCGGCGCGCGCGACCCCGGTCACCTCGACGAAGCGGAGCTCGACGCATTGGCCGAACGTGACACACCCTCCCCGAACCTCAGTCCGGAATTCGAGGAGTTTCTCGGCAAATGGAAAAAGAAGCTCGTCGGGCTGGCCAAGAAGGCCGGGAAGTTGGCGGTCAAGCTCGGACTGGGACCCGTGCTGAACAAGCTCAAGGCTTTGATCCGGCCGCTTCTGAACAAAGTCCTGCAGATGGCCATCGGAAAACTTCCCGAGGCCGTTCGTCCTGCTGCCGAGAAGCTCGCGGACCGCATCCTCAATCGCCGTCCGAAAGAGGCCGCGCCCGCCGCGAGTCCGTCGGATCCGTCGTCTTCCGGCGCAACGGCCACTTCCCCTGAGGACGCCGCGGCGGCCACCCAGGCACCGGCCGGAGCGAGCGTCACCGATCTCCAGCAGGAGCTCAATGAGCAATTCGCCAACCTCCTCCTGGCCTCGGACGAAGTGGATCTGGAGCTCGAGGTGGCGCGCGTGCGCAGCATGGAGCGGAGCTCGTCCACGCCCGTCTACTCCGATCTGGATCAGGCCCGGGAGCGCTTCATCGACGAGCTTCAAGAGCTCCGCGACGGTGAGGACGCCGGACCGGCCATTCAGAATTTCCTGCCGGCGGTGCTCCCCGCATTACGGCTGGGCATCAAGCTGGCGGGCCGCGGACGCGTGGTGGGATTCCTGGCCAGCCTGCTCGCAAAGCTGATCGGAAAATTGATCGGCCCCGAGGCGGCGCCGGCCCTCTCACGCGCCATCGTCGACACAGGACTGAAACTGCTCACGCTCGAAGTCTCGCCGGCCGATCAGCGCGGCGCCGCGGCATCGGCGGTGGCCGCTACCGTGGAGGAGACCGTGCGGCGCATCTCCGCGCTGCCGGATCACGTCCTCGACAATCAAGAGCTGCTGGAGGGATTCGCCCTCGAAGCGTTCGAGCAGGCCGCGGCCGCGAATCTTCCTCCGATCCTCCCGGAGTCGGTCTATCGCGACCGGCCCGAGTTGCTCGAATCACGGAACGCCAAGACCTCCTGGATCCTGCTCCCCCTGCAGCGCCGCAAACGCTACAAGAAGTGCGGCCGCACGTTCAAAGTACGCATCAGTCCGTATGTGGCCGATGAGATCGAGTCGTTTGAAGGGCCATTGTCGGACTACCTCTACGACCAGCTCGGAGTGGAAGAAGGGGCGGAAGTGGAGGCGGAGGTCTCCCTCTACGAAACGCTGCCCGGCACGACTCTTCCGGACATCGCCCACGAGGAATCCGAAACGTCCGGAACGGCGGGAGCCGTCACCGCGACACAATTGCATCCACTGACGACGAAGGCGGCCGGGCTGCTGTTGGGGGAGCCGCGCATGGGACGCAATGTCCCGATCGGAACCGGTCCCCAGAGCATTGGCGTGGGCCAGCGGCTGTATCACCTGTCGATTCCCGGGAAACGTCTACTCACCGCGCCGCACTCCGGCCGGCGCGCTCGTGCGCGGAGGACCGGCGGGATCCGCCTCACACTCGACGGCCCGAACGACACCATCCGGATGCACGTCTTTCTCAGCGAAGTGAAGGCGCAGAAGCTGGCCGTGCGGCTCCGCCGCCAGGCGCACGCCGGCACGGTCACGGCGGGCTTTCTGCGGTACCTCCAGCGGCGGCTGGCACCCATTCTGCGGGGCGAGCGCCTGCCCGGCATCCGCGTGATCCAGCCGGGGCTGGCCTCCCGCGCGGCCCTCGGCGCCGCGCTCCAGCGCTTGCCCAGGGATGTCTCCCAAGCCATGACGCAACGGCTTCAGGAAGCGGCCGTGAGCGCATTCGCGGAGCTGGCCAAGGCCGAGGGGCCGCGTTTCATTACGGCCGCGGAGGAGCCCGCGGACGGCGTGACGCTCACCTTTCACATGGCCCGGTTCGCCGGCCTGCAGCAATTCGGCAAAGCCCTCCTGGCCGATGGCTCGACGAACGGTCTGGCCGCTGCAATCGCCGGCGGCAATAAGCCCGACGTGCGCATCGACGTGACCGCGGGGTACAAGAATGACTGAGCCCCTGCAGGCCGTGCGCGCACAACTCACGCGACAGGTCAGTCACTGGGTCACGGCCGCCGGTCGTCTGGACCCGGACGATTTGGCCTCGCCCGAGGCCTGGAGCCACCTGGAGCGTTACCTCGGCCTCTCCATTCGCAGGCACCTGGAAGGCGTGATCGGACGGCTCCGGGCCGAAGCGGACGTACTGACCGCCACCATGCGGACGGCCGAAACTCCAACGTCCTTACGCGGACTGCAGAAGCGGCTGCTGCAATTTCGGCGCAGATTCTCGCGCGCCGAGACCACGCTCGACTTCTATGCAGACGCGATCAATACGCGCACCAGCGCGCACATGACCGGGCTCCTGCGCGCCTGCGACATTCTGGCGCATCGCAGCATGAGCACCCTCCTCGATCAGCTCGGATTCGACACCCCGGTCGTGCTGTCGTATGTCGACAAAGGACTGGGCGCCTCCATCCTCAAGGCCGGACTGCGTCTATGGGATGGCGGCGCCGAGAATCCTGCCGCGGCCATCAAGATCGTGCGCCACAACCTCCTGCGCCCCACGGCGCTCATTCACGAGGCCGGGCATCAGGTGGCCCACATCACCGACTGGAACCGCGAGCTGGCCGAGACGCTCGTGCGCGGTCTGCATGACGCGCCCGAGGGTGTGGCCGAGGCGTGGTCCTCGTGGGCGTCGGAGATTGCCGCGGACGCGTTCGCCTTCGTGCATACCGGCTATGCCAGTGTGGCGGCGCTGCACGACGTACTGGCCGGTGAAGACAACTTCGTCTTTCAACACACGCCCGGGGACCCGCACCCGATCTGTTATCTGCGCGTACTCCTTGGCGTGGAGACCTGCCGGACCTTTTATGGAGCGGGCCCCTGGGATTCCCTCTCCGCCTCCTGGCTGGCCAGCTATCCCATCCATTGTGGCTCCCGGACAAAGCGGCTGCTCGAATCCTCGCTGCCGTTTCTTCCGCGCATCGTGCAATTGACGCTCGCCACACCCCAGCGTGCCTTTCGCGACCGCGCGCTGCGAACACTCATTCCCCCGGAACGGGTCAGTCCCAAGGAACTGCAGGCACTGCAGACTCGCCTGGGCACCTCGCTTCATACGTCCATGCATTGGGTATGGACCGAGTGCCTGCGACTCCTGGCCTGGACAGGCTGGCAAATGGCGGTCTCGCCCGGCGAGACCTCGGAAATTCTGAAACTCCAGGAAGCTTCAATGCTTCGCCTGGGAGGCGCGCTTCAGGCGGCCTGAAAGATCTCGACTCATAGAGGAGAACGTCATGGCAAAACCCGAACAGACCGCGAGCACCGCAGTGGCCACGGAGGCACCCTATCCGCAGCAGCCTGATTTCGCGAAGGCCCTGGGAGAGGCCATCGTATTGGCCCTGGGAGATGCGAATTCCTCCCGCCGCAATCCTCCCGACCCCGCCGCAACCGCGGCGGCACGACAGTACGGCGCCATCCGCCGGGCTCTGCGCACCCACGCCGAGCCCGCGCCGGCGCCGCCTCCGACCCACACTTACAAGGGATGAATGGGAGAGTGACATGTTCAGACAATTGACGCATCACCTGACCAACGGCGGAGCTGCAGTCCCGTCCCTGGAAATCCTCAGCCGGCATCCACAGGAGCTCGTGGCCTACATGGAGGCGTACTGGGAACGCCGGAATGCCGATCGCCTCGAGCCCGCCCTGGACAGCTTCCGTCTCCCATTACGGCGCGGCGAAGTGTTGACCGGGTTCAACGACGCCACCCTGCCAGGACTGTTCTGGGATCACCTCATCTACGCCTACATGATCGAGAACACGCGGATTTACGAGATTTTCCGCCGCGTCCTGCATGAGATCCGTCACGGAGAGAAGCTCGGCACTCCCCAGGACACGGCCACGCAGAACTGGCTGCGCAGCACCGAGGCGCTGTTCTATAGCGATCCGGCTCCGTTTCTGATCACGAACGTCTCCAGTCACATCCGTTCCGATCTGCGCGGCAGCCGGCGCAATGCGTACCAGCGCATGTTCGGGATGGACCTCAATCACGGCGGCGACGACGGCAAGCCTTACCCGTACGTCAAGGCCGAAGCCGCCAATTCCGAATTCGTGACCACCTTCGAAGAACTGCTGCGGGAAGTGTGGGTGGGCATGACGTATGTCGGCGCAAGCAGCAGCTCCAATCCCACGGATGACTCCAAGATCGCCGAGCTGGCCGAGAAACTGCGCGACATGCTGCAGACCCGGAGACTGGGCGGCAACCTCTCGCGGGAAGAATTCGCCTTCGTCTCCATGATGTCGTGGTTCCATCTCACTCTCGAAGTGCCCGGCTCGCCCATTGTGCGGTCCCTGCGCGCGGAAGCGGTGGGCGTGGAGAACATCCTGTTCAAGATCGCCGAGCGGGTCGGCCTTCCTGCGCACGGCCTGGCCAAGAGCTTCTTCGACATCGCCGACCCCATCTCGCGACTGCTGATCCAGATCGAGACCGGGGCCTACAATACAACCGCCGCCGTCCGCGCACTGTACGACAAGAGCATTCCGGACAGTCCGGAGCCCGACATCCGCACCATCATCACTCACTGGACGGCCATTACCGGTCACGACGTCAAGGCCCGGAAAGTCTCCGCCAATTAGCCTGTCGCCGGCACTCGAAGCGGCACCCGAGCCAGGAGGTTTGTCATGTTCACCCGAGTTCGTTCCGGCGATTCAGGCCAGGCCGAGTCTCCGTTTCTGCAAGAGCTGCAGCCGTTGCCCCCGGCGCCGGGCGATCGCTTCGATCGCGGCGCCTTCGCGAATCTGGAATCGCCGTTCCTTCATGGAGAGCTCTCCGTTCCGGCGAGCGAGGAGAGCGGCCGCACGCCTTCGTTCGCGGAAGAGCCGGAGCTCGACGAAGAGTGGGGGCTCGAGCACGACCTTCCGCAGCAGGGCCCCTCCCCGCTCGATGCGCTCTCCCCTTCCGAGCTGAAGGCGGTGCGCATCACCAGCACGTTCGAGACCGGACGGGCTGGCAGCTTCGGCGGACTGACCGGCAATTTCGATGGACAGGGCCTCTCGTTCGGACTGATGAACTTCGCCTGGAAGGCGGGCAGCCTGCACACGTTGCTCAAAGCATTTCTGCGCGACCATCCCGCTGCGTTCGCAAGCGTCTTCGGTCCCGACGCGGCACGCTTTCAGGACGTCGTCTCGGCCACGAAACCCGATCCTGACCATCCCAAGAGACGAGTGCGTGATCTGGACCTGCAGATGGACTTCGCGCGCAAGGTCCTCAATGACTCCGCGAACAAGATTCGCAAGCCCTGGAGCGACCACTTCGGCCGGCTGGAGCGCAGCCCCGAGTTCTCTCAGATTCAGGTCGGTGCGGTCCGGAAGGCGCTCGAACGGGCTCGCTACTGGTGCAACTACTTTGGTCTCAAGAGCGAGCGCGCGTTCGTCTTCATGTTCGACCTGGTCTCCTCACACGGAGGGGCCTGGCTCAATGCGCCAAAGTTCCATGACCGGCGTCGCAACATTCTGCGCAGCATGCTGGCCGCGAAAGAGAAGCAGACCGGCGCGCCCCTCACGGAGCTGGAGAAACTCGAGGTCATCGCGCGCATGATCGCCGCGGTCTCCGACGAACGCTGGCGCGCCAAGGTCCTGGTCCGCAAGTTGTGGTTCGTCAAAGGCACCGGCAAGGTCCACGGAACCGCGTGGGACCTGCGCCGCGATTTCGGCGTCACCGACGCCCCGCCCCTCTTCGACCACGAAGAGTCCCCGGCGGAATCGTTCCTCGACGATCGCGAGGAACCGCAGCCCTGGGGGCCGCAAGCGGAGCTCGATGGCCAGTTGGAGCCGTTCCGTCGCCGCCACGACGAGGAGTCGTACGGTGCCGACGACGACGAGTCGTACGGTGCCAACGACGACGAGTCGTACGGTGCCGAAGAGGAGTGGGGCCAGCCCGAGACCGAGGGTTATGCCTGCTCCCCTTCGGAAGGCGAAGAGCCCGACGACGGCCCGGCACGGGAAGCGGCGCTCGACGACGAATCTCTCGACGACACCTATGTCGAAGAAGAGGACGAGGAGCTCGCCTTCGAGGAAGGGCAGGAGAGCGAGGCCCCTTCGCTGGCGGACTACGGCGCCCGCATCGTCAACAACAAGCCTCGCAACGGCGCCAAGCCCGCCGAGGTGGCGTTGATCGTCGACCGCTGGGCCCATGCGGAACGAAACAAGCTGCGTGGCGCACGGCTCGAGATCTATGAATGCGACATCGATGAGCCGAATCGGTCGGACCGTGCCACCGCCACGAACGTCCGGATGGCCGAGCTGACCCTGGACCTGGAGCCCAGTGCCGAGTTCCTCGCCAACCCAGGCCGGGCCGGCATTCCGCGGGTCACCGTCAGCAACGCCAAATGGGCCAACCCCACTCTGGAGAAGAGCTACAAAGCGAAGCGGAACGCTGATTTTCTCCTCTGGGTGGGAACCAAAGTCTTTCCCCTCTGGATCCCTCGCCAGGACATCCTGGAGGAAGGCAATGCCGCCGAGATCGGCTTCGTGCTGGATGACGCCCAGGGCCACAGGATCGAGCGCACCAGCATCGCCCTCGGGCAGACCGCCGCCGTCTCCATCCCCGACCATCTCCGGATTCTCCTGACCATCCCAGGACGCTTCGACGATCCTCTGCGCGACGCCACACTGGAGCTCGACGGCACTAACTTCGACGAGTTTCTGCGAGGCGGGAACCGGCGCACGTTCATCAGCAAATGGCTCGACGAGCACGCGGCCCTCAAAGAGGCCGCCGGCGAGCCGGGTGCGGAGCTCGAGACGGGGGACATCCTCAAAGCCTGGTTCGTCATCCACGACGTGGGCGTGGGCGCATCGCTCTCGGACAAGCGCTTCAAAGCCAGCGATGCGGCCACGAAGAAAGGCGCCGTCCATGGATTCCTCAATCGCGCCGGATACTTCGCCGCCACTCACGATCTCGTCACCAACCGGCAAGGGACCGTCTATGAGTTCATGAGTAAAAATGGGCTCAAACAAATCAACGGCCGCACGATCAACATCGAGACCGTCCCGGACATCCAGGCCGACGTCCCCAACAAATCCGACGGCACGCGCGGGGAGCCCTCCAATCCCGGCCTCTATGCGTCCATCGGGTACCGGCGCAAATCGGGGAAAGTGACGTATTACAAATGGACCAAAGCGGCGTTCGACGCGCTGGCCGACCTGTACATCTTCGCGTCCGCCCGCGCCCGTCACCTGCTGACCATCACCGTGCACAAGGAGATGGACCGGAACCTCGCACAGTCAATCCTCTGGCGCGAGTACTCGGCCGCGGAAATGCGCGCCGGCAGCGGCAAGCACTGGAACACTGCCCGCGACCATCCCGGCGACTATCACGGCGATCCCTATGGATTCAACGTGCAGGCGCTCTATGACCGGATCACCGCGAAGCTCAATGCATTGGGAGGCCGGCAGATGCCCGCCGGCGCCCGCTACGGAATCCATCCGCGCCGCGTCAGCAAAGCCGACGGAGAAGACATCGGCAACGGCGACAGCCAGAAGAACTCGTTCCCCCATCAGTCCGACCCGACCGTCAGGAACGACACGGGCCTCAAGAAGAAGGGCTGGTGGAACACATAGGAGGACCCTTGGGCGTGCGTCCCTTCCTAAGGCTATGTCAACCGGCGCCACCGGCCGTGCCGGCCGTCAGGGGATCAGGCTCACGGGCTGGCCGGCCAGGATGGTGCCGGTTCGCACGACCGTTCCATAGACGCCGGCGTTGTTCTGATTCAGTCGCACGACGCTCTTCAGCACCCGCGCGTCCTGGGTGCCGGTATCCGGATCGAGGTTGACCATCACACAACGCACGTCGCGCGCCGTCACGTGAACCGCCGGTCCCAGCTTCGGATCGCCGAACACGAGCGTCCCGCCAACCCATTCATCCTCGTGGAACGGTTCCTCACTCCCGCTCTCGATGAAAATGTTCGCGCGAAACCGCCGGCGATCGAGATCCATCCCTGCCTCGCGACCGATCCCGGCAATGGTGGCCAGGCTGATCACCGACACCGGCGCATCATCGAAGATCCCGTGCTTGAGCTTCATCAATTCCACGTCCAGGCCACTCCGTTCGGCGATGCTGCGCTGGAGCTCTGCGCCGCGGAGCTCGACCTCCGCGCCGGCGGGCGTGCGCACGTGAGTGGGCAGCGGCTCGCCGCTGCTCTCGTCGAGGCCGAATGGTTGGTGACAGAGCAGCTCCGCGAAGCGGCTGGCCGACAGCCAGGGAAAGCCACTGTCGTCACCCACGCGTCGGAAGGCAAAACGCCGGTCCCCATCGAGACCGTGCCACCCGAGGAACGCCGACTCCGTCGGAGTGCCTGCCATCGACTTGACCGGATACCGCACGAGCTCGCGAACCCGTCCGAGTGAAATAGCCATCACGTCACCATACGGCACGCCGCGCAAGGGCGTCCAAGGTCATCCGCGCACGTCCTGGGGCGAGGTTCGCGGAGCGCTGGCGTCCCGCCGGCTGGCCCGCAGGCGTCCTCGCCTGCGCCGCGTGCATGTCGCTCCAAAACGCGCATCTCGCGAGAGTGACGCTCGTCGCTTCTGCCGCGCTTCCCCCGCCCGCGGCGGGACGCCGCACATCCAGCCGGCGAGACGCCGGCGCTCCGGGTTGCGCGCACGCTCACCGTACGCACCGGAGCGCTGCCCCTCCAAGCTTGTTCAATCCGTAACAAACCTTCCGCGGTGGAATCCGTAGCCTTCTCGTTTGACGTCTCCTTCGTTTGGCGAAAGGACGCGTCTTCTCCAAATCGCAATCATCGCAGGAAGAGAGGGTCAAATGCGCTTTTCAGCTTTGCGTGTCCTCACGCTGGCACTCCTGATCGTGCCCGTGGTCGTCACCGCGCAGACGCGCGAGCGGGCCACCGTGCCGCCGCAATACCAGTGGAACCTCGCCGACATCTATCCGACCGACGAGGCCTGGCGTGCCGCCAAGGACGCGTTCGTGAAGAAGGTCGGTGAGGTGAAGCAGCTCAAGGGGACGCTGTCGCAGTCTCCGCAGCAGCTCTTCGTCGTGGCCGACACGCTGACGAACCTGAACAAGGAGTTCAGCCGCCTGTACGTCTACGCCAGCATGGCCTCGGATCAGGACACGCGCGACTCCGCGCATCAGGCCATGAAGCAGGAGATGAGTCAGCTCGGCGCCACGTTCGGCGCGGAGACCTCGTTCCTCGAGCCGGAGATCCTGAAACTGGACCGCGCCACGATGGAGAGCTATCTCCAGAAGGAACCGCGCCTCGCGCCCTACGGCTTCTACCTTCGCGACGTGCAGCGCCGGCAGGCGCATACGCTGTCCGAGCCGGAGGAGAAGATCATCGCCGATGCAGGGCTGATGGCTCCGGCCGCCAACGACATCTACGGCATCTTCACCAACGCCGACTTCCCGTTCCCGACCGTCACTCTCGCCGACGGCTCGAAGGTCAAACTGGACCTGGCCACCTTCTCCGTCTCACGCACGCTGCCGAATCGCGAGGATCGCCAAAAAGTCTTCCAGGCGTTCTTCGAAGAGCTCGGCAAGTACCACAACACCCTCGGCGCGACGATGAACGCGAACCTGCAGTCGGACCTCTTCACCATTCGCGCGCGCAAGTACCCGACCACGCTGGCCGCCGCGCTGGACGCGAACGACATCCCCCTGTCGGTCTACAGCAGCCTCGTGGACGGAGTGAACGCCAACCTGCCCACCTTCCACCGCTACCTCAAACTGCGCAAGCGGATGATGGGCGTGGACGAGCTGCACTACTACGATCTGTACGCGCCCCTGGTCTCGAACGTGAACCTCACCTACTCGGCCGAGGAGTCACGGAAGAACATCGTGGCCGCACTGGCTCCGCTGGGCCCGGGCTACACGTCGGTCATCGAGCGCACGTTCAATGAACGCTGGATCGACCTCTATCCGACCCCGGGCAAGCGCACCGGCGCCTATTCCAATGGCGGCGCCTACGACGTCCACCCGTACATGCTCATCAACTACAACGGCCAGTACAACGACATGAGCACGGTGGCGCACGAGCTCGGGCACACGATGCAGAGCTATTTCTCCAACAAGAACCAGCCCTTCATCACCGCCGGATATCCGATCTTCGTGGCCGAGGTGGCGTCGACCTTCAACGAGGCGTTGCTCATCGACTACATGCTGAAGTCCATCAAGGACCCCGCCACGCGGCTCTCCCTGCTCGGCAATTACCTGGAGAACATCAAGGGAACCGTGTTCCGGCAGAGCCAGTTCGCGGAGTTCGAGCTGCGCATCCATGAGATGGCCGAGAAGGGCGAACCGATCACGGGCGAGAAACTGGACAGCCTCTATCTCGAGATCACCAAGAAGTACTACGGCGACGGGCAGGGCGTCTCCGTCGTCGACGACTACATCAAGCACGAGTGGGCCTACATCCCCCACTTCTATCGAACCTACTACGTCTACCAGTACGCCACCTCGTACACCGCCTCGGCCGCTCTCTCCGAGAAAGTGCTGGCGGGCGATAAGGCCGCCACGCAGAAATACCTGGCCTTCCTCTCCGCCGGTGGCTCGAAATATCCGATCGACCTCCTCAAGGACGCAGGCGTGGACATGACCACGCAGGAGCCGCTGACGCTCACCATGAAGAAAATGAACCGCATCATGGACGAGATGGAAGCCGCCCTCACGAAGATGGGCAAGTAAGCCACAAACGGGGTGAAGCGCCGGACGGAAACGTCCGGCGCTTTTTCGTTCCTCAGCGCGTCGCGGTTTCGGAAGTTACGGAGTGGCGCGTTCCGCGCGGACGAGCTTGGACAGTTCGTCCACGAGATCGAATGGATCGATCGGCTTGGAGAGGTAGAGATCGAATTCCGCTCGTTGATCGAGGCCGGCCGGGAACGCGGAGAGCGCGACGACTTTGATCTGCGACCCGTACGGCCGCTTGCGCAATTGATGCGTGAAGGCGTACCCGTCCACTTCCGGCATGGCGATGTCGGTGAGGACCAGGTCGGGCTGGCTGTCATCGATCCCCTGGAGTGCGGCCTGCGCCGAATCGTACGCCCGCAATCGTGCACCCGCCCCACCGAGGGTGGCGCCGAGGACCTTTCGGGAATCCACGTCGTCATCGACGAGCACGACGTCCACACCGGCCAGGAGGCCGGCCCCGATCTGCGCCGATGGACGCGAGCCCTCTGTCCGTGTCGTGGCCACCGCCCGGATGGGGAGCATGAGCGTGAAGGTCGCGCCCTTGCCCCGTCCTTCACTCTGAGCGGTGATCGTTCCCCCATGCGCTTCCGCGATGTAGCGGACGATCGACAGCCCCAATCCCAGTCCGCCATGGGTGCGCGTCGCGGGAACTTCGGCTTGCCGGAAAGGCTCGAAGACGTGGGGGAGAAACTGCGGATCGATGCCTTCTCCCGTGTCCGTCACGGAGATCTGCAGTTGCGAGGTGACCCTGCGTGCCGAGAGGGTGACCGCGCCATGGCGGGGCGTGAATTTCACCGCGTTGGAGAGCAGATTCCAGATCACCTGCAGGATGCGCGTTCCGTCGATGAGGACCGAACCGAGGCCGGGTGCGAGCGAAGTGGTGATGGAGATTTCCTTCGCCTCCGCGGTTGCCCCCACCGAATCGACGGCATTCATGACGAGACGGGAGACCTCGACCGCCTCGAGGGTCAGGCGCAACTTGCCGGAGACGATGCGCGAAACGTCCAGGATGTCGTCGATGAGACGGGCCTGCAACTGGGCATTCGTGGAGATGGCCGTGATGGCGTCGAGAAACATCGGATCGTTCGGGGCCATCGTCGGAAGTAACCGCGACCAGCCCAGGATCGCCGTCATCGGAGTTCGCAGCTCGTGGGAGAGGGTCATGAGGAACTCGTCCTTGGCCCGGTTCGCGTCCTGGGCCACGCGGAAGGAGGTCTCCGCGCGGGAACGCTCCTGCTCCGCAACGAGGCGCGCCTCCCGCTGTTCGAGCAGGACCAGTTGCATCTCCTCCGATCTCTTTCGATCGGTGATGTCGCGCGTCACCTTGGCGAACCCGCGCAGCTCTCCGTGGGCATCGCGCATCGCGGTGATGACCACATTGGCCCAGAACCGCGAGCCGTCCTTGCGCAGGCGCCACCCTTCGTCCTCCACGCTCCCTTCTTGCCGGGCGATCTCCAGCTCCCGCTCGGGCTTGTGGATGTCGAGATCCGGCTGCGTGTAGAAGGTCGAGAAATGGCGGCCGATGATCTCGTCCGGGGTGTAGCCCTTGAGTCGCTGGGCACCGGCGTTCCATGTCGCGATGCGGCCATCGAGGTCGAGCATGAAGATGGCGTACTCCCGCACCGAGGAGACCAGGAGCTGAAAGATCTCGCCACTTTGCCGCAGCCGCTCGGCGGACTCGCGCTGGGCGGTCATGTCGCGCGTGACCTTGGCGAAACCGTGGACCTGGCCCTCTTCGTCGCGCAACACCGTAATGATCGTGTTCGCCCAGAAACGTTCCCCGTCCTTGCGAATGCGCCAGCCCTGATCCTCCACCCTCCCTTCGCGCGAGGCCGTGCTCAGTTCCTCGGCCGGTTTGGACGCGTCACTCTCCGCGTAGAAAAGCGCGAAGGAACTCCCGATGATTTCACTCTCGTCGTAGCCGAAGGTCCGTTTCGCCCCGGAATTCCAGCTCCGGATCAACCCCTCGGGACTGAGAAGAAAGATGGCGTAGTCCTCGACGGCGTTCATGAGAAGGGCCAGCTCCCCGAGCTGCGCGGCGGAGCGCCTGTTCGCCTGATCGTTCATTGCGTATCCCGTCCTCCCGCCGCGCCGAATCGCCGACCACGGGGGAACTGTTCACGGGCTCTCTCTCAAGATCTCTGCCACGAGCGAAACCAGCGCGGTGATGTCGAACGGTTTTCGGACGATGGCCCGGACGAACGGGGCATCGATCTGCTCGGTCGAGCGGGGCCCAGCGGCCGTACACACGATCACCGGCATCCGCAGGTTCCGCGCCAGGAGAAACGCAATGACCTCGTATCCGCTCGTATCCGGCATCATCAGATCCAGAATGGCCAGATCGAAGGTCCGCTGTCCCAGTGCCGCGATGGCTTCCTTCCCGCCCTGCACCGCCAGGGCTTCGACGCCATTGCGTTTCATGAGCGCCGCGAGCAACTGCCGGGTCGAGTCGTCATCTTCGACGATCAAGACCTTCGCTCTGGGACCTTCGGTCGGCACGGACAAGAACCTCTTTTTTGCATAATCCCCTGCCGATTGCAACCGTAAGAGGATCGGGATGGGATCAAGCTGCCGGCCCCGGCCGTGAGGGATGAGCCGGTTCTCGATGAGGGCACCACCGCGTCAGCGGCGGCCCCGATCCCCTGCGGTACTCCGCGCAGCGGAGCAGGCCGGCCCTTCGCGTAGACTGCCCTTCGCTTGTGAACGGCGCCACGAACATCGTCGGTCTTTCCGCCTACTACCACGATTCCGCCGCCTGCCTGGTGCGGGACGGCGAGATCGTGGCCGCGGCGCAGGAAGAGCGCTTTACACGCAAGAAACACGACAGCGCCTTTCCCGCGCAGGCACTCGCCTCCGTTCTCCGCGCCGGCGGAATCGCGATCGAGGAGGTCGACTTCGTCGTCTTCTATGACAAGCCTCTCCTGAAGTTCGAGCGGCTGCTCAGCACCTACGTCGGCTTCGCTCCCCGCGGCATCACCTCATTCCTCCAGTCGATGCCACTGTGGTTGAAGGAGAAGCTTCACCTGCCCCGCGAGATCCGGAAGCGCAGCGGCTTCCAGGGCAAGCTCCTGTTCTCGCAGCATCACGAGGCCCACGCGGCCAGTGCGTTCTACCCGTCGCCGTTCGAGGAGGCAGCCATCCTCTGCTTTGACGGGGTCGGAGAGTGGGCCACCACGAGCTACTGGACGGGCCGCGGCAACCGCATCACGCCGCTCCAGGAGATTCGCTTTCCGCACTCCCTCGGACTCCTCTACTCCGCCTTCACCTACTACACCGGCTTCAAGGTGAACTCCGGCGAATACAAGGTCATGGGACTGGCGCCGTACGGCACGCCCAGATACGCCCCGCTCATCCGCGAGCATCTTCTGGACTCGAGAGAAGACGGCTCGTTCCGGATGGACATGAAGTACTTCAACTACACCCGTGGCCTGACCATGACCAACGCGCGCTTCCACCGCCTGTTCGGCGGCCCGCCGCGCGCGCCGGAGTCGCCACTGACGCAGCGCGATCTCGACCTGGCGGCCAGCATCCAGGAAGTCACCGAGGAGGCCATGCTGCGCATCGCCAGACACGTGCAGGCCAAGACCGGCATGCGCAACCTCTGTCTGGCCGGCGGCGTGGCCCTGAACTGTGTCGGCAACGGACGCATCCTGCGCGAGGGGCCGTTCGAGAACCTCTGGATCCAACCGGCGGCCGGCGATGCAGGCGGCTCGCTCGGCGCGGCCATGCTCGTCTGGCATCAGTATCTCGGCAACGCACGCATCGCCCCAACCACCGGTGACCGGCAGAGAGGCTCGTACCTCGGGCCGGAAGCCACTCCTGGGGAGATCGAGGCCGTCTTGCAACAGCGTTCGGCGCGCTACCGCGTGATGGACGATGCCGAGCTCCTTCCGGCCGTGGCCCGCCTGCTCATTCAAGGGGCGGTGGTCGGCTGGATGAGTGGTCCGATGGAGTTCGGCCCACGTGCCCTGGGCGCCCGCTCCATCCTGGGGGACGCGCGCAATCCGGAGATGCAGAAACGGATGAACCTCAAGATCAAGCAGCGCGAGTCCTTCCGCCCCTTCGCTCCGGCCGTGTTGGCCGAGCACGCCGCGGAATGGTTCGAGCTCGACGTGCCCAGTCCCTACATGCTCCTGGTCGCCGACGTGCGTGAAGAACATCGGATCGCCATGACTCCGCAACAGCAGGCACTGTTCGGAATCGACAAGCTGAACGTTCCGCGCTCGACGATTCCCGCCGTCACGCACGTCGACGATTCCGCCCGCGTCCAGACCGTCCATCGGGAAACCAATCCTCGTTTCCACGCATTGCTGACCGAGTTCCATCGCATCACCGGCTGCCCGGTGCTCGTCAACACCTCGTTCAACGTGCGTGGCGAACCGATCGTCTGCTCGCCACAAGACGCCTGGCGCTGTTTCATGGAGACGGAGATGGACGTGCTCGTTGCCGGGCAATGCCTGCTCCTGCGAGAAGAACAGCCCGTCCGGGCCGCGGAGGTCAAATCTGCATTCGACCTCGACTGATGAAGTGCCGCGCCGGACCATCCTCCGGTTCGCGATCGTGGTGAGCGGAGCGTTGCTCCTCATGGCGTGGGTGCAGCGCGGGCGTGGAGCACCACCCTGGCTCTGGCTGGGGATGCTCGGGATCGCCGTCGTGCTGACGCTCTGCGCCCTCATCGCCGCACCGCGGCTGGCGCCGGTGTACCGCGGCTGGATGCGCTTCGGTGAGGCGTTGGCCTGGGTGAACACGAGGGTGCTGTTGACTTTGGTATTCTTCCTCGTGGTCACACCCATCGGCCTGGTGATGCGTCTCTTCCGTCGCTCGCCGATGGCGACGCGGCCACGCGACTCCTACTGGACCGATGTGGAGCCTCATTCGTACGGCGACCGTCACGTCGAAAAGCAGTTCTGAGAAACCGATGATCGAGTTCATGCGCGAGTTCTGGCAGTTCGTCCGCGAGCGAAAGAAGCTCTGGCTGCTGCCGATCCTGCTGATCCTCCTGCTCCTCAGCGCGATCATCACACTGTCGGCCGGGTCGGCTCTGGCACCGTTCATCTACTCTCTCTTCTAGTGTCCTCTCTTCGAGAAAACCGCGTACAGACAGCTGGGGCCATGAGGGTCCGGCGCGCGCTGTTTCTCGGGCTCTTCCTGCTCTTCTCGCTGGCGATGACCTTCGTCCTCGGCGAGTGGTACGTGAGGACGCAGGGCGGGCGGGACGCGGATGGCACTTTCGTTTTTCGTGGCCGGCCGATCCGTCCCTATGGACTCCCGGTCCACAAGGCGCGAGGAATCGTCGATCAGTACCTCAGCAGCTCGACCAGCTTCCTGATCTACGATCCCGATCTCGGCTGGCGCCACCGGCCCAACGCCCGCACCGCCGATCAGTTGCACAGGACCAACGCGGCCGGCCTGCGTGCCGATCGCGAATACAGCGCCGCGATGAAGCCCGGCCTGTTTCGCGTGTCGATGTTCGGGGACTCCTTCGTCCTCGGCTCTGACGTCGATCAGCCCGACGCGCCCGGGGCACAGCTCGAAAAGCTCCTGAAACTGCGCGGACTGGACGCGGAAGTACTGAACTTCGGCGTCGGCGGTTACGGCTTCGACCAGGCCTGGCTCCACTATCGCGGCGACGGTCCGCACTATGAGACGAGCGTCATCGTGCAGGGTCTGCAGTTCGAAAACATCGGACGCAACGTGACCCTCTTCCGCATCGTCGCCGTTCCCGGCACGGTCATCCCTTTCTCCAAACCCCGCTATGTGCTCCGCAACGGCGGCATGGAGCTCGTCAACCAACCCGCCGTCCCACCCGAACAGGTGCCGGCCGTCCTGGCGCATTTCCGCGAGTGGCCGCTCGCGAAATACGAGGCGTCCTACGCGGAGAGCTACCGCCGTCACTGGTATACGCCCAGCCTGCTGGTCAGCACCCTGGTCGAGCTCTGGAATGCACGCAAAGGGGCGCAGTCCGCAAACGCCAGCGCCCTTTATGACGTTGACGGCGAAGGGATGAGCATTACGGTCAAGCTGCTCGAGGGCTGGCGCGACGAAGTGACCCGGGCCGGCAAACCGTTCGTGCTGATCTACCTTCCGCGCGCTGAGTCGATCAGCGCCGGGATGACCGGAAGGCCCGATCCCTGGCAACCTCATCTCGATCGTTTACACGGCTTCACGATCGTCGATCCCACGCCGCGCATGGTTCGCTACGCAAAGGTGCACGGCATGACCGCGCTGATGCCGGGCCATTACAGCGCGGCCGGATACCGCATCGTGGCCGAGACTCTCGCGGACGCTCTCGCCCCACTGGCGATGGAGCAGAGGAACGGACCGCGTTACCGTCCGGGCTCGAAGAGCTCGATCGGATTGCCGTCCGGATCGAGCAACTGAATCTGCTTGCCTCCCGGGCCCACTTCCATTTCGTTGCGAAACGGAAGGCCCGCTTCTTTGAAGGCTGCAATGCACGACGGGAGATCGGCCACGCGAAGGACGATCCGATTCCAGCCTCCCGGCTCCTGCCCTTCCCCATTCGGGAGCGGACGTGACCCGGAAGCTCCGGGCCCGCTGAGCAAGAGGGGAAACGCCTCGAGCGAAAGCGCGGCAAAGGCGGGCAGTTGCTTGTGCTCCAGTTTGAACCCGAGGTGGCCGGTGTAAAAGTCGATGGCCCTGGCCACGTCCTTCACTTGATAGCGAACCCCGTGAAAGCCGCGAATCCAGCGGTTGACGGGAGAGGGTGGTTGGTTCCCACTGTCAGATGAGTCGGTCATCGCTTGCCTCCGTCGGGACGGTTGCATCGAGGATGCCGGGAACGAGGACGCGAGGGGGCGATCAGCGGACGCGGGACTTGTTCAACGCCACCGCCGCGCGAAGGAGCGCCTTCAATGCCTTTGCGTCAATCTTTTCGCCCTCGTGGAAATCGATGGCTCGCCGGGTGTTCCCCTCCAGGCTGGAGTTGAAGAGGCCTGCCGGATCCTCGAGTGCGGCTCCTTTGGCAAAGGTCATCTTCACGGCGGTCTTGTACGTCTCCCCGGTGCAGACGATTCCGTCGTGAGACCACACCGGAACCCCTCTCCATTTCCACTCCTCGACCACCTCGGGGTCCGCCTCCTTGATCAACGTCCGGAGCCGGGACAGCAGCGCGCCGCGCCAATCACCAAGCTCCTGGATCCTTTCGTCGATCCGCCGCGAGGGGGACGTTTCTTCCGGAGACGCGCTCTTGGTCATGATGTTTCCTGCTCTCCGTTCGACGATTCCCCGAGGACGGCGCCCTGATCGAGAACCGTGTCCGGAGGCGGATGCTGCATGAACCACTCCGCAATGCCCGGCATCTCCGGCTCGAAGGGCCCGGGCGAAGAGAAGTTCAGCATCCCCGCACGAACAGGTCCCCGATTCTCGAAGTCATGCGTGATCCCGCCGGGCACCAGGACGAAGGACCCCTTCGCACAGTGAAACCACTCCTCCCCCACGCGGACGCTCATGACGCCCTCGAGGATATAAAAGAGATCATCCTCGGCATGCGCGTGAGGTCCCGGCCCTTGAGTGGTCGGCTCCAGCCACCACTCCGAGACCGAGTACCGCGACTCCGTTTCCCCTTCGTCTGCCTTGAACACCGCAGAGATCCGGCCCATCGGATACACACGGCCTTCCCCAGGAGCCAGGATCACGGCCTTTCGTGAAGTCACGCTCGATTCGCTCATTCGCAATCCACTCCGCCGAGCACAGGCCCCTCTCCGCTCGGCAACCTCATTCGCGGAGGGAGTCCTTGTTGCCGCTCATTATCCATCGGCGCGCCGCCCCCGGAATGAGGGTCGTGGTTTTGCCCCCCGGATGGGGTGCCGGATTTGGCCAAGCATCTAAGCTCGTTTCGCCTTCCTGGACGCCGGCTTTGCGAGATTCTTTCGCATTCGATGCTTCACGATGCGGGTGATCAGCGCGTACGGCATGGGTCGATCGAGCGGGAACCTCAAGTTGCCCTTCTCTCCCGCATATCGTTCCACGGCCTTTTCCAGCGTTTCGTCGCCTCGCACCGGAGGGTAGAACCCGATGTGCGCCTTGAAGGCAGCGAAGTAAACCAAGGCCCCATTCATGACGAACGTCGGGATCTGATAGCTGATCGTCTCGGTCGCTTCGGGAGCGGCCTTGCGGATGGTTGCCCGAATTTTCTCCAGGATGGCCTGCACCTCGGCCGGAAACCAGGAGATGTACTCGTCCATGTTCTTGGGCTTCACTCTGCCAGTGGCCATGGGTTGATCTCCTCGTCTCGTTTCCACTGAAGGCCGAGGTCACGCGCGGCCATGCGCCGGTGGACGTTCGTTCGGGGTCGCACCGCTCCGGTTGCGCCGCAGCCTTTGGAGCGCCACGCCCGCGGCGATCGTCACGAGCCAGTAGAACGCCAGCATTCCGAAGAAGACCAGAAACGGATGGGGTGCGAGGAGAAGGCCAAGCCCCAGATCATCCGCCTCCGCCCGATCGGAGTAGTGCCGAAGCCGCGCCCCGTAGGTTTCGAGAGACCCGTGGGACTGCACGGCGTCCTTGACCGTAATGGCGGTCATGGCCAATGCAGCGACGGCGGCGCCGGCGAAGATCACGGCCAGGACGAGGCCCAGGCAGTAACGAAAGGCGATCTTCATGGTGCGTCGGCCGGTCCTCGGGGCGAGCACCATCACAATGGACTCGCGCGCCAGCGCGGCAGCCACCGTCCGACGCGTGCGCAGTACGAGTCATAGCTCGCGCCAAACCGCCGCCGGAGCTTCGGCTCCTCCACAAGAACCACCAGCAGGTGCATGGCCACCGCGAGACAGCCCGTGAACAGCAGAAAGGCCGGCGAGCGAAGGTAGAGTCCCCAGCCGGTCAGCACCGTGAAAAGACCCTTCGCCATCGGGTTTCGCACGAGCCGGTACGGCCCCCTGGAGATGAACACCGGTGGGTCGGGAAAGGTCGGCCCCGCACTCAGCGCACCGCCGGCTGCGAAGAGGACGAAACAACTGAACAGAAGAAGAGCGCCCGCCCCCAGCAGGACCGCGCCTCCCAGACGCGCCGCGGGCGGCACAACAAACGGCAGGAAAGAATCCAGACTCCGCAGCGGCGCAGTCAGTGATCCGAACACGAGAACCGCCGAAAGAGCCATGACCGAGGTACGGATGATGATGGCGAGCTGACGCATGAACCTGCTCCTGCGTGAAGTGTTCCGATGGCGGCCTGGCGTTCCGGGGAGCGGCTTCGGCCCGGCGACAAACGTGAGAGTCAGAGTACCAGACGCTGGAAAGATCCTGCGGAAGTGAGCGAGCGGTCGAAGTCCATCTGAGCGCGCGGCGCGAGACCTAGTGTCGCTTCAAGGTTGAAAGCGTGGGTGCTTTGCGGCGGCGGCGAGCCGTCTGCTTCGCCGCCGCTCCTCAACGATGAACCCGCATCGCTTCGTCGCGGCGTCTCGCATCCGGCCCACCGGCGCTCGCAAATCACCCACGCTTTCAATCTTGTAGCGACACTAGTCGCGGGTGTAGCTTTGGGGCAGCAGCACGCGGAACGTGGTTCCGTGGCCCGGGGTGGTGGCGAGCTCGAGGCCGGCGTCGAGGAGCTCGCAGAGGCGTTTGACGATGGTCAGGCCGACGCCTTCGCCGGGTTGCTGGTCTTCGGAGAGGGCTTCCGACGCCGAGGGGAGGCTGGTGGCGGGGGGGATGTCGCGGCGGCGGTCGGTGCTGGCTTGACGGGCCTCGTCGGCCACCGCGGTGGCTGCCAGGAGCTCCTGGGCGAAGGGCGCGGAGTGGTTCTCGTCGATGCCGGGGCCGGTGTCCTGCACCGAGAAGGTCCAGCGGTCTGTGTCCCGGCCGCGGTCGAGACCCCAGGTGATGGAGACTCCCCCGTGCTGCGTGTACTTCAACGCGTTGAGCAGCAGGTTCTGCAGGATGCGCAGGACCTTGGACCGGTCGCCCTCCACCGGCAGCAGGTCCGGACCGTCCATGGTCAGGTACAGGCCGCGGCCCGCGGCCGTGGACTGGGAGGCGGTGCCGAAGTCGCGCAGCAACTGCGCGGCGTCGAAGTGACTGAGCTCGCGCTGCTCGTGGCCCGCTTCCAGCCGGGCCAGGCCCAGCAGGTCGGTGAGCATGTCGTTGAGCGAAGAGACGCTCTTGCTGAGCATGTCCGCGACCTCGACCCGGGTCTTGTCCTCCATGGCCTGGCCTCCGTCGTTCAGGAGCGTGGCCGCCCCTTTGACCACGGTCACGCTCCCCCGCAGGTCATGCGCGGCGTTGCGCCAGGCCTCGGCGCGCGAGTGTTCCATCGACTGCACGGCGGAGAGGGCTCGCTCCAGATCGCTCACGTGTCCGGCCGCCTCGGTCTGATGCAGATGCCAGTACTGCGTAGCACTCTCGGTGACGCCCTCGGTACACAACCGCGTCCAGGCCCGCCGCGCGGCCGGCATGACTCCGGGCTCCAGCAGCGGGTGCGCCGCGCCGTAGCGCTCCAGTTCCTCGGCCACGCAGATCTGCAGGTGTCCCCACTCGCGAATCAACTCGCGCAACTGGTAGCCCTGCTGCCAGCGCTGCAGACCATGCTCACAGACCCTGGCCGTCCGCGTCCGGCCGGCCTGCACATCCTCTTCGCAGGGCCAGGCCTGGATGGTATGCGCCAGGCAATCGAGCACCGCCGGGATGTGGTCGTTGAACTGGGCGCGAGAGAGCGACGAGGCGATGCTGCGCTCCGTTCCACTCTCCCCTGCTTCACGCCACGCCTGGAGAATGGCCTCGCGCCGCGAGAACAGCTCCTCGGCCAGGGCAGCCAACTGCTCCACCTCCCGCTGCCCGGTGGGGGTGGAGCCCGATTCCATCATCCGGCCGAAGTTCATGGGTCTATCCGACCATCCTCTTGGTGACCCAGAATCCTGCGCCCGCCAGCAGCGCGGCGAAGAGCATCATGGCCATGGGACTGAGTGCCGGGATGGACGGCGAGGCAAAGCCGACCAGGGCCCCGCAGCCGCCGACGGTGTTGCCGCCGGAGCCGGCCATGGTCACGGCGCCGGTGGCGCCGGTGCCGGCCAGGACCTTGCCGGTGACGTTGGAGCCGGCCCCGATGGTGATGCTTGCGTCGGCGATGACGATGCCGCGGAAGGTCACTCCATTGAGAGTGGCCGAGGTGCCGACGCGCCAGTAGACGTTGCAGGGGTCGGCGGTGCCGATGACGTTGGAGAGGACATTGGCGGTGAGGGTACTGTCGACCTGGAAGACGAAGATGCCGGGGCCGTTGAGGGTGAGCGTACCGCCGGCGGCGAGGTCGGCGGCGCCTCCGGCGAACGAATAGATGCCCGAGGTGAGCACGGATCCGTCGAGCTGCGCGGGCAGCACGGTGCCCGGACCCTGTGCGGCCAGGAAGTTGTACGCGGCGATGGCGTCGAGATGGGCCTGCTGCACGACCAGGTCATTGGTGAGGTGCAGGGTGAAGGGCGGCGTGACGCTGGAAGGCGGGAAGTTGGAGATGGCGGCGGTGGGAGAGGAGCCGACGTCTCCGTTGACGATCGTGCCGGCGCCGGTGGAGCCGGTCACGGCGGAGTTGCCGAGCGCCGAGAATTGACGGGCGATCCCGAGAGCAGGAGCGACCTGGCCAAACAGGGGCAGAGCGAGAGTGAGCGCGGCGGCGAAGAGGGTGAGGCGGTCGACGGAGACTCGTTTCATCGGTGCGTTTCCTTTCGTGGAATGTCGGACGCCGGCAAAAGACCGGCGTTGGTTCAGAACTTGATTTCCTGGCTGGCCGCGCGAGTATTGCAGGTCTCGCAGGTCCATCCGTGCGGGGTGAGCTTGAAGGGTACCTCGTTCTCGTCGCGAAAGAGGGTGCGGGTCTCATGGCACCAGTCGCAGCGGACGACGTGCGGGTTCCCGAAAGCGGGATTGGCGAGCAGGATGTCCATGGCCGCCTGCTTCTCTCCGTCCTGCAGATCATCACTGCGCAGGACCTTTCCCGCCGTGGCGCGAACGACTTTTCGACTCATACGGAGCTCCTGTCGGTTGGGGCCTTGGCGCCCCGGCGGTTCTTGCCGGACCGGCGGCCGGTCGGTGCGGCGGTGGCGTCACCCAGCGATACGGTCGGGCGCAAAGGGAGGGTGGCGGTGAAGGTCGAGCCGTGACCGAGACCGGCGCTCTCCACGCGAACCGTGCCGTCGTGCAGCCTGAGGATCTGAGCGACGATGGCCAGGCCGATCCCCAGGCCCGGCATGTGGGTGGCCGTCGGATCGGCCTGGCGATACAGATCGAAGACGTGCGGAGCGAAGTCGGGGCTGATGCCCTCTCCGGTGTCGCAGACCGAGAGGCGGACCTCCCCGCCCTCGCGTCCGAGGCGGACGTCGATGGTACCGCCCGGCGGCGTGAACTTGATGGCGTTGCTGAGCAGGTTCCAGACGACCTGCAGCAGACGCACGCGGTCTCCGCGCACGGGCGCGGGGTCGAGGTCGAGGTGGAGGCCGATGGTGATGCCGCGCGCGCCGGCGCTGAGGCTGGTCATGTCCAGCGCGGAGCGGACCACGGCGGAGAAGTCGAGGTCTTCCATGTCCACGCTGAACTTCTGTTCGCGGATGCGGGTCACGTCGAGCAGATCCTCGATGAACACGCGCAGCAGACTGGCACTCTCGTCGACGCGCAAGAGGGTCTCACTGTACATGCCCGGATCGCGCTTGCCCAACTGGACCCAGCCGATGATGGAGGTGAGCGGCGTGCGCAGCTCGTGCGCGACGGTGCCGAGAAAGGCGTCCTTGTAGCGATTGGCGCTCTCGGCCTCGCGGAAGAGCAGGGCCGTGTCGATGGCCACGGCGGCGCGCTGCGAGAGCTCCTCGGCCAGTTGCAGATCGACCTCTTCATAGGTGCGCACGGAGGAGGAAAAGGTGGTGGTGCCGAGGACCTTGTCGCGGACGATGAGCGGCACGCTGATGAGCGAGCGAACGCCGAGCGCGTCGATGAGCTGCGTGATCTTGGCCGCCGGCTTGGTGCCGGTCAGACGGGACTCGGCCAGGCCGGTCAGCAGCACGGACTTGCGCAGCCGCAACGCCTGCGGCGCGCCGGGCGCGTGCTCGGGCTCGTCGAACGCGGCCTGCTGGAACTGCAGGGCCAGATCGCGCAGCACCGGGTTGGCGTGGGAGACGGTGAGATGACGAATCGTACCGTCGTTGTTGACCAGGTCCACCGCGCACCAGTCCGCGAATGCGGCCGTGGAGAGCCGGGCCAGCGATTCCAGAGTGGTCTCGTAATCGAGGGAGGAGGCCAGCAGCGCGCCGGCCTCGGAGAGCATCTTCGCGGAACGCGTCGCTTCCTCGGCCACCAGGACGCTGCGCTTGAGGACGTTGATGTCCAGGACGGCCACGATGGCGCCGTCCCCACGTCCATCGCTGGTGCGGTAGGCTCGGATGCGCAGCATGCGCCAGTCGCCGGCCGCGTCCTGCACTTCCACGTCCGCCGGCATGGCGGTCTCGATGACCGCGCCGATGAGCTTCTCCAGCAGGGTCAGGTCCAGGGTGGACTTGGCCTCACGCAGCGGCCTTCCGGTACCACCGGGGCGGAGATTGAGCAGCAGGCCGGCACTGACGTTGAACCGCCGGACCACGAGGTCCACGCCGACGAAGAGGATGGGGATCTCCACCGTGCCCAGGAGGTTCTCGATGTCGTCGTTCATCCGCACCAGAGCCGTGTTGCGGGAGCGGAGCTCGTCGTTGAGCGTGCTCAATTCCTCGTTCGCGGACTGCAGCTCTTCCTTGGCGGTCTCCAGTTCCTCGTTCGTGCTGCGCAGTTGCTCATCACTGGACCGTGCTTCTTCCGCGGCGGATGCAGCCTCGCCGGCCAGTTGCTCACGGTCGTCGATGGCCGCGGTCAGCGCGCTTCGCAGTCCGTCGATCTCCAGCCGTTCGACGGATGACTCGGCCCCTTCCCTGGCCGGGGCCGCGCTCTCATGGAAGAGAATCCAATAGCAGTCCTGGCCGCGCCGGGAGGCGCCGCAGGGAATGACCTCGAAGGAGACGCAACTTCTCCGCTCGCCGTTCACGACCAGGACGTCCCGCTTCGACACGATGGTCTGTTCGCGGATGGCCCGGCGGATGGCGGGGCGCAGCACGGCCCGGACCTCGTGGTGGCGGATCAGCCCGAAAAGACTGAAGGATGCTTCTCCGGGCTCGAGCGCGATGAAGGGAGAGATCTCGCCGCGGATGCGCATGATCTCCATCTGTTCGTTGATGAGCACCCCGCAAGGGCCGAGCTGCCGCGCCAGAAAGGCATCGTCGTCGTCGAGGGGAGCAATGCCGGCGCGCGGAGCAACCGTGGCCGGGGACGCCGCCGGACCGGGTCGTGCGGGATGGGCCGACACATCGAAGGCGGCCAGCGCGCTCGGGATCTCGCGTTTGCGATAGATCAGCGGTTTGGAAGAGACCGGCGAGAGCTGGGAGGTCGCGCCGCGCAGGTTCTCCGAGCTCCCCAGCATCAGGAATCCGCCGGGCGCGATCGCGTACTGGAGGAGAGCGGCTGCCTTCTTCTGCAACTGGGGGTCGAAATAGATCAGGACGTTGCAACAGGTCACCAGATCGATGCGCGAATACGGCGGATCGCGGGTGACGTCGTGCTCGGCGAACACGCAGAGCTCGCGGACGGCCTTGTTGATCTTGTAGCCACCGGGTACCACGGTGAAGTAGCGCGCCAGCCGGGCCGGCGAGACCCCGGCCAGCAAACGTTGCGGATAGAAGGCCGCGCGCGCCTTGCGGAGCGACTGCTCGTTGATGTCCGTCCCATAGATGGCGATGCGCGGAGCACCGGCGCGGTCGTCGAGGAACTCGAGCAGAGTGATGGCCAGCGAATAGACTTCTTCTCCCGTCGAGCAGCCGGCCACCCACATCCGGACGGTGTCGTCCGCACCCCGGTTGTGGACGATGTCCGGGAAGACCACGGTCTCCAGTGCTTCGAAGCGGGACGGCTCGCGAAAGAACGAGGTCACTCCGACGAGGAGGTCCTGATAGAGGGCTTCCACCGCGTCGTTGTTGTGCTCGAGGAAATCGGCGAACGCGCTCAGGCCTGCGTGGCGCCCGAGGAGCACGCGCCGCAGGATGCGCCGCTCGATGCTGGCACGTTTGAAGTGGCCGAAGTCGACGGGATGGTGCGAGCCAAGCAGTTCCAGGACGCGATCGAACTCCTCGGGTGCGGGATGACCCGTCAGCTCGTCCTCGCCCGTGGCCTGCTGCCGGGCGATGCTCACCAGCCGGGTGGCGATGCCCCCGGGGGGGAGCACGAAATCCGCGGCGGCCGCGGCCGCGCGGGGCATGATGTCGAACTTCGCGCTCTCCGGCGTCTGGGCGAAGGTGATCCCTCCGCCGGCGCGGATGGCACGCAGACCGGCCGCGCCGTCCGCGTCGTTGCCGGAGAGCACCACACCGATGGCGTCGCTCTTCCGCGCTTCGGCCAGGGAAGTGAAAAACGTGTCCAGGGGACGATGAGGAATGGTCGTCGCGCGGGGGACCAGTCGCAGTTGGTCCCGCTCGATGGTCATGGCCGTGCCGGGAGGAATGACGTAGACGTGATCGCGCTCGATGCGCACACCGTCCACAGCCTCCTGCACCGGCATCAGGGTCACGCTGGTGAGGATGCCGGCCAGCATGCTGTCGTGACGGGGATCGAGATGCTGGACGACGACGACGGCCAGACCGGTGTCGGCGGGGATCGAGGAGAGCAAGTCGATGAAGGCGTCCAGGCCGCCGGCGGAGGCGCCCACGGCTACGACGCGCACGAGCTCGAGATCGGATACCGGCGAATCAACCAGCCCCGCGCCGCTCATGGCAGCGGGCGGAGGGCGAGAGTGCTTCTGCCGCTCCGCGCGTCGCTGAGGACGCCCGGTCGGAGGAAGAGTAGCCATGAGTTTGCATCCTTTCGGGAAGACCCGTCTGAGGATTGAGGCAGTGGCGGGACGCGCACGGATTCCGCCCCAATGGCGAAGGACTCAGGCGCGCCTGTCGCGACCGGCAGGTCAGGCGTGTTCGGTTGAACCCCTTCAGAATACTCGCTATTTCCGATTGGGCAAGGGGTTCGGCCGATATTGCCCAATTGGCGAGGCGATCTGCGAATGCGTTGGCCGGCCATCGAGTTTCTTCGCGCGACGCGACAATTTGTAGGCGGAGCATTTGGAGCGCCGGCGTCCTCGCCGTCTGGCCCGTGGGCGTCTCGCCCGCGAGCCTTTCTTGCGAGAGCGGTGATTGCTCCCCTCGCACGCCTTCCCCCCCCGCGGCGAGGACGCCGCACAGCCAGCTGGCGAGAGGCCGGCGTTCCTTGGTTGGCGGGCGCAGTCCTCACTGATGTGACCGATGGCTCCCGCGGCACATCCTCTGCAATGCCTACGCCGCGGGCCGGCAGCCGGCATCGAGTTTCCCTCGGATTGCAAGGAGGTTTTCATGTTGAAGGACATGGCCGCATTGGCCACGATCGCCGTCAAGGATCTGGGAGTGGCGGGAAAGTTCTATGGAGAGACGCTGGGACTGAAGCGACTCCCCGGTGGGGAAGAAGAGGTCCTGACGTTCGAGAGCGGCGGCTCGAAGATTCTGGTCTACCGGTCTCAGTACGCGGGAACGAATCAGGCCACCGCGGCGACCTGGGTCATCGAGGACGGGCTGGAAGAAATCGTTCGTGATCTCGGGGCCAAAGGGGTGGCCTTCGAGCATTACGACATGCCGGGCATGACGCGCGAAGGAGACATTCACGTGGCGGGAAACCTCCGCAATGCCTGGCTCAAGGATCCGGACGGAAACATCCTGAGCCTGGTCAGCGAAACGAAGTGACGCTGCTGGGCGCAGTTGGCAGTCGGTAGGAGACCGCCCCTCGATCCCCGCCGGGTCGAAAATCGCCATTTCCGATTTGGCAATTATTCCGTCACGCTTGCCTGATGGGCAAGTTCCCTGTACAGTCGCCGCGGTATGTTTGGTCCGATCCTCAGGCACCTCCGCGAATCGAAAGGGCGCAGTCAGGCGGATGTCGCGAGGAGCGTGGGGATCTCGCCGGCGCATCTGGCGCGCCTGGAAGCCAATCAGCGCGGGCTCTACGTGGAGGACTTCGTCAGCATCGCCGAAGCGCTCGGCGAGAAGCCCGGCAACCTCCTCCCGAACGACCTCGGCGAAATCGGGCGGCTGAAGCCCATCATCGATCGCCTGGCGTCGGTGGCCCCGGAATCACTGCCGCGCATCACTTCGATCATCGAGAACCTGATCCTGCTGGCGAACAACGGAACCAGCCCCGCCCGGACCGCATCGCACGGAAAGAGCACCAAGTCCCCCTCCGGGCGCCGGCCCAAATCCCCGCCGGTCTCCACCGGAAGAAAGGCTCGCTGACATTATGAACGGCCTCAAGATCGTCGCCATCCTCTTGATCGTGGCAGGCATCGCCGGACTCGTGTACGGAAAGATCAGCTATACAGAATCGAGTCATGAGGCGAAAATCGGACCGTTCGACCTGTCCGTCAAAGAAAAGAAGACTGTCAACATCCCGCTCTGGACCGGCATTGCCGCCATCGCTGCCGGAGCCCTGCTGCTGATCGTCCCGAAACGTCGTTGACCTCTTTCAAGGATCCCGGACAGCCGGGCTCCTCTACAGACCATTCGCCACCCACCTCGAATCGTACCGGCACGGACCGGCCAAAGGAACGGACAGTTATGCGACTCTACGTTGGCAATCTCCCGAATCAGATCACCGATCCACAACTGCAGGAACTGGCCGCACCATTCGGAAAGCCGCAGTCGGCGAACATCGCCCGCATGCTGGTGGGTGGGGCGTCGAAGGGATTCGGCTTCATCGAGTACGCGACGGCCGAGGAAGCCAAGGCGGCCATCGCCGGGCTCAATGGCAAGAGCGTCCATGGACAGACGCTGGAAGTGAACGAGGCCAAGACGTTGAATTCCGGCAACTTCGTCCCGACCCCGCGCCAGAAGCGCTGAGCCCGGAAGGACTCAGGTCCGCCCGCGCAGAACGTCAATTCCCGTTGATGGCTTTCGCGTTGGCGGTGCAGCCGGACCATTCGGCGAGTTGGACGGCCGTGGCGCCGCCGGCGGACTTGACGTCCGTTTTCGTCCCGGCCTTCAGGAGCGCGCGTACCGTGGAGGTGGCTTCGCACTTGTCGGCGATGCGCATCAAGGCGGTGGTGTCGGCGTCATCGACGGCATTCACATCCGCGCCGGCCTCGATCAGGTAGAGCACGACGTCGGGATGCCCGGACATGGCCTGGACATGGCCTGGACATGGCCGCGGCCACGATGGCGGGCGCGCTGCCTTCGGTCGTGTCGGGCGAATACCCGGCGGCGACGAAGAGCTGCACGGCCGCGTCAGACCGCCTTCATGGCCAGGGAGAGGATCTCGCGGTGCGTGAAGTAGTTCACGGCCGGATCGTCGAGGTGGAACGTGTACGAGAACCGTTCATCGTTGTCGGCCACGAAGGAGAAACGGTAATAACGATTGTCCGTCCCTTCACCGAATTCCTTGATGTTCTCCGCCTGGCCCGCTTCTTCTACCACCTTCGTCACCCGGTAGAGCCGGTGCGCGCTGATGGGCAGATCGTCGGGCGGATAGTGAATGAACTGGATGGCGTAGATGGCCTTCGGATCGATCTCGCGCTGCGGATACTCCTGTGCCCCCTCGGCACCCACGCCCGTGAACCACGTCTCATCCTCTTTGAAGAGGACCAGGTTCGCCGAGTTCTCGGTCATCGGCAGCGAGCCGCGATCGAGATGGACGTGCTGCTCGGGATCGGTGGCGTCCCGAAGCTGCGTGAGGAGCTCGATGAGGTACTGGATTCCCTCGCGAGTGCCGGTCAGGGCCACTTCGTCGTCTTCGTCCGAGATCCAGAGGTCGAGCCAGGCTTCCTTGGGGAGCTTGATCCGGCCCTCGAGGTTCTCGCGGCTGACGGGAGCGAAATCGAGGCGCTTGGCCGCCGCGGACAGGAACTCGTTGCAGTGCGGATCTTCGATCAGGTGCTTCCGCGCATACTCGATGGCGGCTTCGTAGGCACCTTTGCGGCCGAAGTCGTGGCTCAGGTCGAAGGGCCCGACGATCTCGTCGAGAAGCTGAGCATAGCGTTCGGCAGGTTTGGACATGGCAGCACTAGAACCCTCAGGAATCTACCATATTTCCTCGAGGTGCTCTGGCGCTGCCGCGCTGAAGTTGCTGGTTGCTGGTTGTCTGGTTGCTGGTTGCTGGTTGCTGGTTGTCTGGGGAGCGTGGCGACGAGGGCCAGTCGCGGAGGGCGGAGGGTGTCTCAAAGCACGAGGCATGGTTCGGCACTCGGGCGCCCTGTCACCCGGAGCGCTCACCGCAGACAACCAGCAACCAGCAACACAGCAACCGCGAAGCGTCAAGCAACCGCGAAGCGTCAAGCAACCGCGAAGCGCTCAGAACTTCGTTCCGCGGGCGTCGTAGACGCGTCCGCGCCAGAGCAGCCGTCGCCGGATTCCGGTGATCCAGACGGAGCGCACCAGGATCCAGCACCACGTGACGATCATCAGCGGGTGGGCAAAGAGGGCGTTGTCGAGCCGGTAGCGCATCGAGCGAAACAGAATCAGCCGGGTGATGGCGATCAACACCAACGCGGCGAGGGCCAGCCTGTCGCCGGTCACCGCCAGCACGAACGGGAGCAGGTGGAACACGAGGGCCAGCAGCAGGAAGAGCGCGGCCATGACGTAGTTGTAGCCGAACACGGCGAAGGCATTCTTGGTGAAGCCCTGAACGATCTCGGCCAGCCCGTGGTACATGCGCACGGAGACGCCGGCCTCGGCGCGCACGACTTCCGTGCGGTACCGGTTGCGGCGCATCAGCCGGGCCAGGCCGACATCATCCACGACCGCGTCTTTCAACGCCTCGTGTCCCCCCGCTGCCTGGTAGTCGAGACGACGGACCAGGTTCCCCGGCCCTCCCCCGATGGCCAGCAGCGGGAAACGGCTGCGGTTCGCGGCCCAGAGCGGCAGAAACGAGAACGCGAAGACGGCCAGGTTGGGCATCACCACGTGCTCCCAGAACCCATGCATCTCCATGTGCGGGAAGAGCGAGAGCAAGGAGACGTCCCGCTCCTGGAGATGGGCCACGGCGGCACCGACCGCTTCCGGCTGATAGATGACGTCGGCATCCACAAAGAGCAGCAGCTCCCCTCGGGCCCTCATGCTGGCCTGCTGAAGTGCCCACGGTTTCCCCAGCCATCCCGGGAGAGGCTCCACGCCGTCGATGACGATCAGGCGGGGATCGCCCAGACCCTGGAGGATGGCACCGGTGGCATCCACCGAACGATCGTTGACGACGAGAATCTCCAGCTCGGGATAGGTCTGGGCGAGCATGGCCCGCACGGTGCGCCCGATGGTGCGCTCTTCATCGCGCGCCGGGATGATCACCGAGACCAGCGGGAAGCTGCGGGGAGCGCGCGTGCGCAGCCGCGGGATGGCGGCCAGGTTGGCGACCGTCCTCACCAGCGTGAGGACCCACATCGCCAGGATGATGGAGGAGAGGACGATCACAGCGCGGCGAAGCCGCAATCAAAGCCGCCGTTAGGCGGCGGTAGCCAATCGCACCCGGCTTCAGCCGGGTGGAGATGGCCGGAGTTGATGAGCCCGCGTAGCGGGCGGCAGAAACTTCGCGTGAGTCTGTCGCCCGCTACGCGGGCTGACGCCTGAGCCTCATCAGTCACCCTGCTGAAGCCGGGTGCTATTAACTGATGCCGCCTACGGCGGCGGGAGAATCTTCGTGTCACGCGAAAAATTTTGAGGTTCGTCGTATAGGGCGCAGCAGGGCGGATCTTCTGCGCCCTGCCTCTGCCCCCAGCGTCCTGGCGAATGCTACGCCTGTCCTGCCTTGCGGGCCGCGTCGACGACGAACGGCGACTCGGGGAACTCCGTGGTGATGCGGCGATAGGCTTCCTTCGACTTGGCGCTGTTGCCCTGGGCCTCATACGCCTGAGCCTGAAGGAGCAGGATGGAATCGCCGGGAAGGACCGGCTCGCTCTTGGCCATTTCCGCATCCAGCTCGGTGGCCACCTGTGCGGCCTCTCCGTTCTCGATGCGCAACTGATAGAGGCTGAAGCGGGCGGTGCGAGCCAGGATGTTGTCGCCGTGGTCGGACACGAAGGTCTCGAGGAGCTGGCGGGCCTTCTTCGTGTCGCCGCCGGCGAGCGCGGTGCGGGCCAGGTAGAGTCCGGCCACGTCCGCGGCATCACTGCCGGGATACTTGGCCTGGACGTCCTTGAACAGACGGTCCGCCGCGGCGGTGCGCTCCGGCTCGGTCTTGAAAAAAGGGCCGGTCGAGTTCGCGGGCGGCTTGTCGGCGATCGTGGCCGCCGAGGTCTCGATGGCCACGGCCAACGCCTGCTGGGCGGTCTTCTCGCGGTTGCCGCGATAGAAATAAATGCCGAACGCGATGATGGCGATGGCGATCACGCCTCCCGCGATGCCAAGGAGCTGGCGCTGGTTGGCCCGGGCCCGTTGTGACAGAGCGCCGATCTCGTCGACGAACTTGTCGTGCTTCAAATCATGCCGATGTTCACGATCCATGGGGGGAAATGCCTCCGGAGATGAGGGGGAGACTCTAGTTCAGGCGCGAGGAACCGTCAACGGCAGCGCGGGATTCCCGGTTCGCGCGTACAATGCGCGAGGGTCTCTTCTTGGCAACGTTTCAGGGGCATTATTGTTGCACTGAGGCAACCCACGAATCTCCATCTCCAAACTCGTACGGGAGCATCATGACCGCGCGGCGCGCGTTAACGGCTTGCATTCTTCTCCTCACCACAGTCGCTGCGACTGCTGCCCCGCGACGCGTGCGCACCCGCATCGTAGAAGAGGCCGTCAGCGAGCAGGCCACGGCCACGGTGCTCTGTTACCACATCGTCGAGGCCCCCGCCGCCCCGCGGATGAAGATCGACCGGGAGACGTTCCGCCAGCACCTCCGTTATCTGGAGCTGACCGGATACAACGTCATCCCCCTGCGCCACCTTTATGAGTACGTCGCCGGAAAGCGCACGTCCATCCCCCGCAACGCCGTGGTCATCACCATCGACGATGGGTGGCGGAGTACCTATACCGAGGCTTACCCCGAGTTGCAGAAACGCAACTTTCCGTTCACGGTATTCATTTATCCGAACATCATCGGCCAGACCTCGAACGCTCTCTCATGGAAGCAGGTCCGGGAAATGTCCGATGCCGGCGTGGACATCCAGAGCCATTCCCTCACCCATCCCTATCTGACCAAGCGCAAGCACGCGTCGCTGAGCGACAAGGCCTACGCCGAGTGGCTGCAGAAAGAGCTGGCGCAGAGCCGGCGCATTCTGGAGAAGGAGACCGGGAAGAAGGTGGAGTTCCTGGCCTATCCCTACGGCGACTACGACGAGCGCGTGGCCAAGGCCACGGAAGCGGCCGGCTACTCCGCCGCGCTCACGTGTGAGTTCGGCCGGGTGAAGCCGGGAAGCGACCCCCTGCGCATGAAGCGTTTCGTCATCGACGACCGCATGGACTTCGCGGCCTTCCGCAAGTACATGGGCGCCACTCCGATGCAGCTCGCCGAAATGACTCCGAAGCCGGGCGTCGTGGACGCGGGAGTGACCACGGTCTCGGCGAAGATCCCCGGATTCCAGAACCTCGATCCGAAGTCGGTCGGGATGGCTCTGCTCAGCCTGGGCAACGCCGTACCGTTTTCCTATGACGCCCGCAACGGCGCCATCAGCATCGCCGTCCGCGACGGACTGACCGCCCTGACGTCCAAAGCCAACCGCGCACTGGTGTGGGGCGTGGACACCAAGACCGGCAAGCGCGTCGAAGCGACCTGGGTGTTCCGCTTCCCCGATCCCAACAAACCCGCCCCTCCCCCACCCGTCGTGCCGCACAAGGTCGTGGCCGCCGCCTCCGTGACCGGCGCCATCAACCCCTCCGGCGGCTCGCCGAAGAGGTAGTCGGTTCCGCGAAGGGCAGAGGGGCCGATCCTCGCGAGAGCGTCGGTGGACTCAAGTCCACCGCTCCACCGGAGTTTGGCCATTCCGCGGGAAGTGCGCCGAGCAGGATGCCCGCGCCCCATCGTTCATCGCGCCAGGGCACTCCGGTAAGGGGCCGCGGGCATCCTGCCCGCGGTGGTTAGCGTTAGCCTAGGAGTCTGCCCGATAGGAGCATTTGCCTCGGAGCTGCCGTACGTGCCTAAGGCTATGCCAACCAGCGCTGCCGGCCGTGCCGGCCTAGGGGAGCTCGATGTCGGGGTCTTCGTCGCGCTCGCGGTAGAGAACCGCGACCTTGCCGATGGCGGCGGCGAGCTGGGAGTCGGAGGCTTCGGCGAGCTTCTCCGACGTGGTCCGGCGCTCGCTGGTGTCGTCGATGTCCACGCGCACTTTGATCAGCTCGTGGGAGGCCAGGGACTTCTTCGTCTCGGCCACGACGGCCTCGGTCAGGCCTCCCTTGCCGACGCGGACGATGGGCGAGAGCGGGTGAGCCAGACCTTTGAGGTACTGGCGCTGCTTGCTGGTGAGGGCTTTCATCATTTCGTTCAGTGGACGCTCTTCGCGCGCTTCAGGAAGTCGTCGGGCGGCTCGAAGCCGGTCAGACGAACGCTCGTGGACTCCGCACCCTTCCCGTCGATGAAGACCAGCGTGGGAACGCCGAGAATCGCGTACTCGCGGGTGAGTTGCTGGGTGGTCTCGTCGCTGGTCACGGTCAGGTCGGCCTTGAGCCGCACGAAGCGGTCCAGCTCCGCCGCCACTCCCGCATCGGTGAAGGTCTTCGCGTCGAGCTCTTTGCAGGGCAGACACCAGTCGGCGTAGAAGTCGATGATCACCGGCTTGCCCGCCCCTCGCGCCCGCGCCAGGGCGTTCGCGTCGTACTTTTCCCACTTCAGCTCCGCGCCGTGCCGGGGAGGAATGGCGAAGGCCACGCCGGAGACGAGCAGCAGGACGGCGATGCTCACGCGCCACACCGCCGCGCCTTCGGATCGCGAGAAGAAGAAGAGGAACGCGGCGCCCACCAGGAGGCTGCCCGCCACTCCGTAGCGGAAGGCCACGTCCCCGATCACGGGGCGCAGGAAGTAGAAGGCCATGGCGATGAGGATGAAGCCCATGGCCCGCTTGACCTGCACCATCCACATGCCCGAGCGCGGCAGCACGGAAGCGGACGAGGAGAAGATCCCCAGGAGGAGATACGGCACGCCCAGGCCGAGGGCCAGGACGAAGAACATGAGGAAGCCGAGGAAGGGGCTCTGCAGGCTGCTGACCAGCGCGATCAGGGAGATCACGAAGGGCCCGACGCAGGGCGCGGCCACGATGCCGATGACCAGTCCCATGGTCAGCGCGCCGACCAGGCCGCTCTGGCCGCCGGAGCGGTTGGAGATGAACTGCGGAACCCGCAGCTCGAACAGCCCGAACATCGAGGAGGCCATGACCAGCATGAGCGCCGCGAAGAAGAACAGCACAGCGGGCTGTTGGAGCCAGGCCCCGAACAACTTGCCGGAGAGCGCCGAGAACACGCCCAGGATCGAGTAGGTGATGGCGATGCCCAGGACATACAACGACGACAGCGCCACGCGGCGCCCGGTGCTCGAGCCGCTCTGCTGGCCGAAGTAGCCGATGGTGATCGGAATCAGCGGATAAACGCACGGAGTGAGGTTGAGCGCCAGGCCCAGGATGAAGATGGCCAGGAGGGTCAGCGGCAATCCGCGCGCGGCGAAGGTTCGGCCCACGTCGCTGGAGAGCAGCGAGGACTTCTTCGCGTCCTTCGGCGCCGCGCTGAGGGGCGTGAAGTTGGGGGACGCTCCGCCGGCCGCAGCGTCTGGACTGGCAGGCGATGTTGCCGCGGCGGCTGGCGATGTTGCCGAGGCGGCTGGCGCCGCGGTCAACGCATTCACGTCGATCTCGGCCGTGGCATCTTTCGGCGGCAGACAGACTTTGTCGCTGCAGGCCTGGTAGCGCAGGGTGGCCACGATCTTCGTGGCGCCCGCGACCAGTTTGGCCCGGAACGAGATCCGGAACGTGCCGTCGTAAACCGCGAGCTGCTTGCCGCCGGTGAACTCGAACGACTTCATCGTGTGCGCCGGATACTCCGGCTCCCCGAGGAACGCGGCCGTGGCCGGATCGAGCGTCAGGACGGTGGCGATCGCGAAATCGTCGGACGGCGTGTGGGAGTTGACGTGCCATCCCTCCGCGATCGTGGCGGTGACGGTTCCTTGAACGTCGTCGCCGGTACGCTGGTGCAACGCTCCGGTGATGGTCGCTTTGGGAGTGGCATCAGGAGCGCCGAAGCCGAGCTGCGCGAACGAGGGCCGCGCCACGAGCAACAGCAGGGGAAGCAGGAACAGGCGCGGGACCGCGACGGCTCTGTTCCGGAGGAGATCCGAAGAGTGCTGGCTCAAAGTCATTTCCCGTTGAGGCGTCGCTCGATGTCCGGCAGCACGGAGTTGACCGTGGCGATCAGGGGCGAGTTGGGAAAGGTCTTCTGGAAGTTCTTCAGCTCGTTCACCGCGCCCAGCAGATTGCCCTGCTGCAGGTAGATCTGTCCGGTCAGCAGGCGAGCCTGTTCAACGGACGTTCCGCGGTTGCTCACCGCCGTCAGGGCCTTGATGGTCTTGAGAGCCTCATCGAGCTTGCCCTGCATCGTGTAGGCGATGGCCATGCTGTAGAAGGCCTCGTCCCGGATCGAGCCGGGGACGCCCTGTTCGGTCGAGAGCTTCTTGAACCGCACGGTGGCCTTATCGAACGCGCTGCGCGTCAGGTACTCCTTGGCCAGTTCCAACCGGCCCGGATAGTCCTTGACCATGTTCGCTTCGTTCTTCTCGCGGCGCTGGAAGGTGGCATATTTCCCCCGGGCGTCGGCCAGCATCTGGGCGAACTGCGGCGCGGGCGAGTAGCCGCGGATGACTCCCGCCAGCGAGAGGTCCGGAGCGAGCAGCAGAAACGTCGGCAGCGACGTGATCTGGAACTGTCGCGCCAACTGGGTGCCTTCTCCCTTGTCCTCGGTATCGAGGCGGAGCAGGACCACGTCGTCCGTGGCTTTCTGGAACGCCTCGGCCGGAAAGACTTCCTGCTCGAAACGGTGACACCAGCCGCACCACTCCGCGAACATGTCCACGAGGATGAGCTGGTTCTTCTCTTTCGCGGTCTTCTGCGCCGCGACGAGAGACTTGTGCCACGGTCCCGCAAACGTCTGCGGAGCGAGCGCAAGCGCCAGAGCGGCTGCAAGAACGAGTCGTCGGGTCAAGAGAAGGCCTCCAAGCCGCTCGAAACGGGAGGGTGCTGACCCCTATTCCGAGCGCTTCGCACCGACAGGTGACAATTCCGTGGCCTGCCGTTTCGCGAGGGCGTGCCGGCGTGCCGCTTCGATGAAGGCTCCGAAGAGCGAGGTTGCGCTCTGCTCCCCGGTCATGTCCTCGGGGTGCCACTGCACGCCGAGATAAAAAGGATGGCGCGGATCCTCGAGTCCCTCGACGATCCCGTCCGGAGCGTGCGCGCTCACGCGCAATCCCGCACCCACGTCCCGAATGGCCTGATGGTGCGACGAATTCACGTCCAGCTCGGGCTCGGAAAGGTAGCCGGACAACTGGGTGCCCTGTTCGATCAGCACCCCATGACGGGCCCGGTCTTCCGGGATGCTGGCGTGAGCGATGTCCGTGCCGTGCTGTGAGTCGATGTCCTGGATGAGCGTGCCGCCGGCGTCGATGTTCATGACCTGCATGCCCAGACAGATTCCGAACGTGGGGACGTTCTTCTCGCGCGCGGCATGGGCCAGTGCCAGATCGTTGGCCTGGCGGCGCGGATCCATGGTCTCGACGACGGTGGGATGCCGCGCTTGGCCGTAGGCCGCGGGATCGCAGTCCTCGCCTCCGGCCAGGAGGAGACCGTCCAGGGTGTCCATCATCTCGGTGGCATTCTCGGGTTGCGGCGGGACGAGCAGCGGAATCGCGCCCGCACGGCGCACCGCTTCCGCGTAGGTGAGGTAGGCGAACGACAGCTCGCGCTTCCCTGCCGGGCTCTGAATGTCCGATCCGATTCCAATGATGGGCTTGATCAATTCTCTCTCCGATTCCAATTCACTCTACGCGAAATGGAGGTCCGGGAACGACCGTTTTCCCCCGCGTGCAGGAGGGAAACCCCACACGATGGTCAGAACGTTCCCGAGGCTCGCCGCCGCTCTGTTGCTGTCCATGACGCTCATGCCCGTGGCTGGCGTGGCCGAGACCGGTTCGAAGGTCACCCTGAACACGCTTCCCCGGTACATCGGGCGTGTCTTCTTCCCGGTCGTCCCTCGCACCGAGAACCGTTTGCAGATCGCGGACCTCCTCGCGGAGAGTGTGGTGCAGAGTCCGGCCGATGGCCGCCCGCTAGCCGGCACGGCCGGCGGCGCTGGTTGGCATAGCCTTGGGCACGTACGGTCGCTCCGTCGGTGCCTCCCCGCGAAAACTTCTGTCGCGCAGGCTCCTCGGCACCGGCCTAAACTACGCGC
>JBDTOZ010000516.1:0-4810 GCA_039932995.1 Acidobacteriota bacterium
TTTCCCCGGGCCGAGCCCGGGGCTAGATTGTTCGACGCGCCTTCGCGCGTCAAAACGACGCGCCTTCGCGCGTCACCGGTGGCCTGAAGTCACCGCCTTTTGGCCCGAACCGATGGACTCTGGCATTGGCCGCCGTAGGCGGCAGCAGAACGTAGCACCCGGCTTCAGCCTCGATCCTCAATCCTCGATCCTCGATCCTCGATCCTCAATCCTCAATCCTCAATCCTCAATCCTCAATCCTCAATCAGCCACCAGGCGAACGGGCCGGGGTTCCAGAGGAAGAGGCCGAGGCCTTTGGCGGTGCGGACGTTCTTGACGCGCCTGTCGACTGCCCATTTCATCCCCACTTGCACCATCCAGAGAGTGGGTTGGTCGGCGGCGAGGATTTCGTGGAGCTGGTGATACGTCTCGGTACGGCGGCTGCGATCGAACTCGGTGCGGCCCTGTTCGAGCAGGCGATCCACTTCCGGGCTCTCGAAGTTCACCACGTTCAGGCCCGCGGGCGGCTTCTGGCTGGAGTGAAACAGCGAATAGGGGTCGGGATCGGGATCGAGCGCCCACGACATGAGGGCGGCCTGGTAGTTCCCCTGCAGGACGCGGTCGAAGAAGGCCGCGCCGTCGAGGGTGGCGATGGACATTTCCACGCCGATGCCGCGGAGGGCATCCTGGTAGATCTGCGATTGGTCCACCGAGGTCTTGCTGCCCGCGGTGATGAGCAGCGTGAACGAGAACGGCTTGCCTTCGCGGTCGAGGATGCCGTCGCCGTTCGAGTCGCTCCACCCGGCGGATGCCAGCAGCCCCTTGGCGGCCTCGGGATTGAGCTCGATCGCGTTCACGGCCGTGTTGTACGCCCAACTGTCGGGCGGGAACGGTCCGGAGATGGCCCGGGCCTGACCGTGGTACAGCTTCTCGATGACCGCCTGACGGTCGAAGGCCATGGCCAGCGCACGGCGCACGCGGACGTCCTGAAAGAGGGGGTCCTTCAGGTTCCAGGGGATGGCGTTGTAGGCCAGCGGATAGACGTTGTGAAACGTGATCCTGGCATTCACCGCCGGGTCGTCTTTCACGTGAAACCAGGCGTCGTTGTTCACGCGCGTGACGTGAATGTCGCCCCGCTGGAGAGCGCTCCAGGCCACGTTGTCGTCGTTGATCACCCGGAACAGCACCGAGTCGATGGGAGGCTTCTCCCGCCAGTAATTCGGGTTCCTCTCCACCAGAATGCTGCGGCCCGTCTCGCGCTTCTTCAGGACATACGGACCATTGCCGATCACGGCCTTGTTCTTCTTGAAGTCGCCTTTGGAGTAGACATGCATCGGCAACACCCCGATGTTGAAGGCGTAGAGCTGGGTGACGCGGGCTTCCCGGAAGACGATGAGCGCGGTCTTCTCGTCGACTGCTTTCGACTTCTCGCGATCGAGGCCGTCGAACCAGGCCGAGAATTGGGGGGACTGCTGGTCGATGATGGTCGTCAGCGTGAACAGGACGTCGGCGGCCGTGACCGGCTGGCCGTCGCTGAACGTGGCCCGCGGATCGAGATGCAGCGTATACGTCTTGCCCGCGTCCGCGATCTCCCAGCGCGCCACCGTCCCCGGGATGGCCTCCATGTTCTCGTCGAAATCGATGAGCGGGTCATAGAGGTACTGCAGCACCTGTCGTTCGTCGTCGGTGCCCTGCATGACGTAGTTCAGCGTGTTGACGTCCGATTCCAGGCGGCGGATCAGCCGTCCGCCCACACGGGGACCGGGCGGAGGAGCGGTGGTGGTCGTGGCCGTCGTGGTGGCCTGCACCGGCGGCAGCGGTTTCTCGCGCGTGCACGTGAGAAGGAGCGCGGCGGCCAACAATAGCGTCGCGAGCTTGCGCATGAGCGCGCATTGTAGTGCCTCGCTCCCCGGTGCGGTCCGGCGGGAAACAGAAAACGACGTGCCGTCGAAGTGGGATAGACTCCCTCCATCCAGAATGAATACCGCCGCGAAAACTGCCGTCGTCATCGTCGCGCTGCTGCACGTCGGGTTTCTGGTCCTGGAGATGTTCCTCTGGAACACCCCGCGCGGCCGGCGCATCTTCGGGCTGACCCCCGAGCTGGGCGAGGCCACCGCGAAGCTCGCGGCCAATCAAGGCCTCTACAACGGATTCCTCGCCGCCGGCCTGCTCTGGGGCGCGTGCGGAACGTTTCCCGGCAATGACGCCCTGCGGGTGCAGCTCTTTTTTCTGGCCTGCGTGATCATCGCCGGACTCTTCGGCGGCCTGACCACCAAGCGCACGATCCTCTGGACGCAGGCGCTCCCCGGGATCATCGCCGCAGTGCTGGTCTGGCTGGCGCGCTGACCTGGGCCGCGGTCCTATTTTTCCAGGAACGCGCGAAGCACTGCCTGCTCCTTCTCATCCTTGATGCGCGTGAAGAGACGCGTGCCCAGCTTGTGAATCGTCTCGGGCCGGTCGAAGGGGAGCTTCGCGTACATCTTGCCGCCCGGGAAGTGACAGGGTTGGCACTTCTTCTCGAGGATGGGCCGCACGTCTCTGGTGAAATCGGCCTTCGGCCGCGGAGGTGCGGCGGCCTCGGTGAGCATGAGGATCCGCACCATCCAGCCGAGCAGGAAGATCATCATGGGCCGAGAGTACGCCTGTGGGGCAGGCCTGTCTTGTCAGATCGGTGAACGTCACTCGCTCCCGATGATCCATTTTTCGTAGACGTCGCCGGGGAGCTCCCGGATGAAGCGCGACGGTTCCATGAGGATGTCCATGCCTCCGCGGTCGCGGGCCATGACCGGAAAGACGAGGTAGAGCTCCCGCATGGCCCGGGTCACGGCGACGTAGAAGAGACGCCGCTCCTCCTCTTCGCCGGGAATGACGATCTCGCGCGTGCCCTCCTCGTCGATCACGGGGGCATCGCGGGTGGCCCCTTCGAGCAGCGGCAACGCCTCGTGGACGCGGTTGGGTTGAATGCGCACGATGCCGCCCGGGACGCGCAGCGCCCGTTGGGAGGGAAAGCGGCCGTCCGCCAGTCCCATCACGAACACGGCCCGCCACTCCAGGCCCTTGGCCTGGTGCACGGAAGACAGCACGATCTTCTCGTCTTCGGGGCCGACCACGGCCACGTCTTCGCCCGCGATCGGATTGGCCAGAGCCACTTCGTCGAGGAAGCGCCCCACCTCTTCGTAGCGAAGGGCGTACTGCGAGAGTTGCTCGAGGTCGTCGAGCCGGGCCTGTGCGTTGGCGAACTTCGTCCGCGCGTAGTCGGCATAGCCGCGCTCTACGATCAGCCGGATCATCTCGGAAGGATTGCGCTTCATGGCGTCGGCCGAGATCGGCCGCAGGACGCTGCTGAGACTGTTCAGCGACCCGGCCACTCCCCGCCCCGGCGGATAGGCGCCGGCCGCCGGTCCGCGCAGAAACGCTTCCAGCGGATCGGGTGCGGTGCTGATGCGTGCCCACACCTCGGCGGCCGATTTCTCGCCGATCTTCGGGTAGAGCTTCATCATCCGCTTCCACGACAGCTCGTCGCGCGGATTGGCAGCCACCTTCAGATAGGCCAGGACGTCCTTGATGTGGGCCTGCTCGAAGAAGCGAACGCCGGAGCGGATCTCGTAGGGAATCAGGCGGCGGGTGAGCTCCATCTGCAGTTCCAGTGACTGATAGTGCGAACGGTAGAGCACCGCGATCTCGCCCAGCGGCTCCCCTTCATCCCGCAGCTCCAGGATCCGCTGGGCGATGAAGGTGGCCTGCTCGAAGACGTCGTCCACGCCCACGACGGCCGGATCGGGGCCGTCCCCGCGTACGGCCTGCAGCTCCTTCCGGAACTGAAAGCGGTTCGCGGCAATGGAGGCATTGGCCAGGGCCAGGATCTGTCGTGTGGACCGGTAGTTCGTCTCCAGCTTGTGAATGGTGGCCTCGGGGAAGCGGATCGGGAAGGTGAGGATGTTCTCGAACGACGCGCCACGAAAGGAGTAGATGGACTGCGCGTCGTCGCCGACGACCATGACGTTGCGGCGCTCCGATGCCATGGCGTCGATGATGTCCGCCTGGAGCTTGTTGGTGTCCTGATACTCGTCGACCAGGATGTGCCGGAAGCGCCGCTTGAGCGCGGCGGAGACGTCGGGATGGTCGTCGAGCAGGACTTTCCAGAAGACCAGCAGGTCGTCGAAGTCCATCGCGTTCGCCTCGCGCTTGCGGTCCTTGTAACGGCGGAACACGTTCACGATCTCCGCGCCGTACATCATGAAGTGCGGGTAGTTCTGCTCGAGATGCAGTTCGAGAGGGGTGCGCGTGTTGATCAGGAACGAGTAGATGTCGAGCAGCACGTCGCCCTTGGGGAACCGCTTCTCCAGGGTCTGGATCCCCAACGCCGAGACGGAGGACTCCATCATCTCCTTGGCGTCCTCGGAATCGAGGATGCCGAAGTTCGAGCGGTATCCGATCGGCTCCGCGTACTTGCGCAGCAGACGGTTTCCGATCGAGTGAAACGTGCCGCCCCAGATGCGCCGCGTGTCGGTCGACACCAGCTCCTCGACGCGGCTGAGCATCTCGCGCGAGGACTTGTTGGTGAAGGTGAGGAGCAGGATGTCGGCCGGATCGATGCCGTCCTCGATCAGCCGCGAGACGCGATAGGTGAGGGCGCGCGTCTTCCCACTCCCCGCGCCCGCGATGACCAGCATCGGCCCTTCGCCGGCCATGACCACCTCGAGCTGCTCGCCGTTGAGCTGGTCGGCATACGCGACCTTGTACTGCTTCTGCGGTTTCTCCGGACGTTTGAGGGTGTACTTGCGGACCTTGGTAGACATCGGCGCCGCAAAGCGTAACAGGGCCCTTCGGG
>JBDTOZ010000517.1:0-11829 GCA_039932995.1 Acidobacteriota bacterium
CCCCTTACCGAAGTGCCTTGGCGCGATGAACGATGGGGCGCGGGCATCCTGCCCGGCGCACTTCCCGCGCACCTCGCCTACTGCGGCTGCGGCCCGAAAGTCTCGCCGATCATCCGCTCGGCCCTGTCTCCGATGCCTGCCAGGGCGCGTCGTACGCGATCGAGGAAGGGGTCGAAGCCCGCGGCCATCACCGTGGCTTCCGCAATGTTGGTGCGGTTGCGGTCGATGAGGGCTTCGATGGGACCGCTCTCGTGCGTGATGTGACCGGCCCGGGCCAGCGGGTCGAAGTCTCCGGCGTAAAGAATGTTGCGCTGATCGGGCTCATACAGGACCAGGATGCGACGCGGGTCGCTGACCGCGAGCAGGTGCAGGACGATGCTGCGAATCGGAGCGATCCCGACGTCCCCTGCCAGAAACACCACCGGGGCCTGGCCATCAGGAAGCAGGAAGTCGCCGTAGGGCCCATCGACGGCCACCTCCGCCCCGGCCGCCAGGCGGCGCAACGCCTCTCCCCCTTTTCCCGCGCCGACTCTCACGCAGATCTGCACGGCCTCGGGACGTTGCGGTGCGGAAGCGATCGTGTAGGCGCGCGAAACCCCCTCCGGAAACCGGAAGTTCACCCACTGTCCCGGCTGAAACGCGAAGTCGTCCTCGAAGGAGACCGTCAACTGCAAGACGGAGGGAGCGAGCGATTGGATCTCGGTGACGATGGCTTTGTGGCGCATGATGGAGTTCTCATCTTAACCCGCGCGCAGAGGCACGAATCGCGCGTGATGTTCGCCGGAACCGCCGCTCAGAACCACATGCCCGACTTAGCGAGCTTGGCGATCTTCTTGAGGATGCGATCCTTCTTGAAGCCGCGCAGGTGATCGACGAAGAGTCCTCCGTCGAGGTGATCGACTTCATGACACATGGCCCGGGCCATGAGTCCCTGGCCCCACATCTCGCGCTGGACTCCGTTGCGGTCGAGGAAGCGGAGCTTCACGCGCTCGGGACGGGTGACCACTTCCACGAAGTCGGGGATGGAGAGGCAACCCTCTTCTTCGGTGATCTCGCCTTCCCTCTCGACGATCTCCGGATTGATGAACACGTGGCATTCGCCGGGACGCTTGCCGACGGAGAGGTCGATGACCATGAGTCTCTTCGACACCCCGACCTGATTCGCGGCCAGACCGACGCCGGGGGCGGCGTACATGGTGTCGATCATGTCCTCGATGAGCTTGTGCAGCGACGCGTCGATCTCGCCGACCGGCTCGGTGGGCTTGCGTAAAACGTCGTCACCGTATTTACAGATGGGAAGAACGGCCATGGTTTGAAAGGATGAACACGGAAGGATGAAGACTGAGCTTCAAGTCATCCTTCGAGCTTCATCCTTCATCCTTTCCTCTTCAGACTCTCGATCATGGCCTCGACCGTGTGCTCGGCGCGCTTGCGATAGAACTCATCGAGCACGCTGCGAATCCCCGGGTACTTCGAGAGCACGCCGTCGAGCTTTTCCTTGTCCAGGCGGAGCAGCTCGGTGCGCTGGGAGGCGGTGATCGTGGCGGTGCGAGGTTTTCCGCTCAACACGCTCACTTCGCCGAAAAAATCCCCTTCGCCCAGGCGGGCCAGGAAGAGGGTTCCCTTGGTTCCGCGCGTGTAGACCTTCACCTCGCCCGAGGCGATGACGTACATCGACGTACCAGGATCGCCTTCGTTGATGATCACGCTCCCCTCGTCGTGCGTCTCCACTTCCATTTCCCGCACGACCGCTTCGCGTTCTTCCTCGGAGAGGATCTCCAGCAAGGGGCTCTTGAGCGTCGAACGGGGGAACAGCGGCACATTCCGTCCCGCCTCCTCGGCGGCGGCCTTCGGATGCTGTTCGCGGACCTTCTCGGCCTTCTTGCGCACGGCGATGGCCTGCACGGTCAGGCCGTTGTCTTCGTAGTACTTCGAGGTGGCCTGGTACTGTTCAACGGCCTCGTCGATCATCTCCGCGCCGGCCAGGGCATCGGCGTACTGCAGACGGATGCGAGGATTGGACGGGTACTTTTCGTGCTCCCTCTTCAGCACCGGGACGGCCCGCACGTATTCGCGCCGGGCCAGCAGGGAGGCACCGCTTTCGGTTTCTTCAGCCATGGGTAGATATTCTATCGGTTGACGGTTGGCGGTTGGCAGTTGGCGGGAGCGCCTGATGGGTGGGTGTACGGGTCTACCGCCAACCGCCAACCGCCAACCGCCAACCGACTCAATACTTGATCCTCTCCAGTTCCGCTTTCGCACTCGACGCGGGAGTCGAGTAGGGGTAGCGCTCGATGACCTGTTGAAGAGTGCGACGGGCCAGGGCCAGGTCGCCGGTGCGCTCCTGGGCGATGGCGGTCTTGAAGAGAGCGTCGGGCGCCTTGTTCTGATTGGAGTAGTCGCTCACCACGCGGGTGTAATAGCGCACGGCATTCGTGTAGTCCTTGGCGGCGAAGTAGGTTTCGCCGATCCAGAAGAGCGCGTTGTCCGCAAGATCGCCATTCGGGTCGGCGGCATAGACGGCCTCGAAGGCGCGCCGCGCGTCGTTCTGGCGGTTGCGTCCCACGAGCATGATCGCCTGCCGGTAATCCTCGGCGATGTTCGCACCGACGATGGCCCGCTGAGGCGTGCCGCCCGCGGCCGGAACGGACCTTTGAGGGGGGGTGGCGCGGACCGCGGGAGCAGGTTCGTCCCGCGCCGGCGCCCGGGACGCCGCGACTTCGCGCGGCGCCTCTACGGGAGCCGGGACGGACGCGGCGGGCGCATAGACCACCGCCCCCTCTTCCATGCGGGCGATGCGCTCGTTGAGGACATCGATGCGCTCGAGCAGCTCGGTGAGCTGCGTCTGCAACTCCGCCACGCGCGGATCCGGCGCGGGTGTGACCGGAGCCGGCATCGGCTCCGGTCCGGGTGTCGAAGCACACGCGGCGGCGAAGAGGAGGACGGCGACGCTGAGCTTCTTCATGCTTTCAGATCAAGCCTTCAGGCCGGTCAGGCGGCGGCGCGCTTCTTCCGCGTAGCCGCTCTTGGGAAATTCGGTGATCACGCGCTCGAAGTAGAGCCGGGCCTCGCCGTTGCGGCCGAGCTGAACCAGCGACTGTCCGAGGTCGTAGAAGACCGCGTCGCGTCCGCTGTAGCTCGGATACTCGTCGATGAGGAAATTGAGCCGTTGCTGTGCCGCCAACCAGCTTCCGCGGCCCATGTAGAACTTGGCCACGATGTGCTCGTGCCGTGCCAGCCGGTCCAGCACTTCCTGCTTGCGCTCTTCGGCCTCGGGCCTCAGCGCGCTCTTGGGATAGGCCCGGAGCATGTCGTTGAACTTCTCGAGCGCCTCGCGCGTCTTGGCCTGATCGCGGTCCGGCTTCTCCATCTGCTTGTAGGAGCACATGGCGATGCGAAGGGTTGCGTACTCGGCCTGCTCGCTGGTCGGATAGCGGTTGATGAAATCGCGGTACTTGTACTGCGCCTCCACCAGGTTCACGGGATCACCCTGCTGATAGAACGTGTCGGCGATGCGCAGCAGGCTGCGCCGGCCCAGCGGATCATTCGGGTAAGTCTCGTAGAGATGCGTGTAGTAGTTGCGCGCGCGTTGCCAGTGCTTGTTCTCGAACTGGTCCTCGGCACGCTCGAAGATCTGTTCCTTGGTCAACCGCGCCAGCTCGGGATCGACCACCGGACGGTAGTCGCGGGGTCCGCGGTGGCAACTCGCGAGCAGCGTCACGATCGCTAGCAGGGTCAGTGTCTGTCTGAGCTTCAAATGTCCTCCGGAAGTGCTGGGCGCTGAGTGCTGCGTGCTGAGCGGATCTCTCCCGGCTCGGCACCCACCACTCAGAGCTCGGCACGGGCTCATGCCTTCTGGCCCGTAACAGCGTCTCGAATCGTTCGAATTGCACCGGCCCGGTCCGGTTGCCCGAAAACCGCCGAGCCCGCGACCAGAATCGTCGCTCCCGCGGTGACCACGTGGGAAGCGGTCTTGCTGTCGATCCCCCCGTCCACTTCGATTTCCACACCCAGACCCCTCTCGCGGATGAGTCTGGAGATATGACGGATCTTGGGCACGACAGGTTCTATGAACTTTTGGCCCCCGAAGCCGGGATTGACGGTCATGACCAGAACGTAGTCGCAAAACTCGAGGGCCGTGGTGAGGGATTCGACGCTCGTGGCGGGGTTGAGGGCGATGCCTGCCTTCGCTCCCCCGTCGCGGATCATCTGCAATGCCCTCTGCAGATGCGGCTCGGTCTCGATGTGGATGGAGATCATGTCCGCCCCCGCATCCAGGAAGGCGCCGATGTAGCGCTGAGGCTCACTGATCATGAGGTGGCAGTCGAAGGCAAGCCGGCTTCTCCCCCGCAGCGCCTTCACCACGACCGGGCCGATGGTCAGGTTGGGAACGAAGTGTCCATCCATGACATCGAGATGGAGGATGTCCGCCGAGGCCACGGAGTCGAGCTCGTCGGCCAGTCGGGCGAAGTCGGCCGAGAGGAGGCTGGGTGCGATCTTGATCATTTCTTAGTCAGGGCGCGGGGTGCAGCTCACGAAGGCGGGGAACCCTGCCCCCTTATCTTACGGCGTGGCCGCCCCCTCGACGATGGCCGTTTCCTCCTGCCGTGACACCACCACGGAGATGGGATCCCGGCTGCTGACAGGGGCGCCGCGCAACGGGTACTGCCGGATGATGATCCCGTCCGGGATGCCCGGATAGGCCTCGAACTTGACGGTGGACACATTTAGTCCGCGGCGGTCGAGGGCCGGGCGGACCAGATCGAGACGCTGATCGATGAGATCGGGCATCACGTACTGCGGAGCGGCCGGCGGCACACCGATCAGGAGAGCCACGCCGGTCTGCGGGGCCACGATCGTTCCGGGCGGCGGCTCCGCGGCCAGCACCCCTTTGGTGTCCGTCTCGACGAAGGTCACATTTCCGACCTTGAGATTCTGCTGGCCGAGCCGGAGGGTGCTCGTGCCGGACGTCTCTCCGGAAAGATCGGGGACGCGCAGGACGAGCGGCCCGGCGCTGAGCTCCACGCGGAGCAAGGAGCCCCGCTTGATGAAACTGGTCGCGCCCGGAGAGCGGTTCTGCCAGACGATCGAGCCCACCGCCACTTTGTCGTGATTGCGACGGTGTGTTTCGTCGACCTCCAGATCGATGCCCAGATCGCGTGTGATGCGCCGGGCGTCGGCCACCGACCTGCCGATCAGGTTCGGTGTGGGAAGGGACCGTCCTTTGACGAAGAAGGTGAACCAGAAGTAAGTGCTGCCTCCGAAGGCGATCAACAGGACCACGCCGAACAAGACCTGCTGGAGGCAACCACGTTTCATCGGCGGTCGGCCCGTTCGCTTTGCGCGCGAGAGGTCTCGTCGTGCGGCTCGATCCGGCGCTCCTGATCGGCGCGGAACTCCGCCTCGTCGTACTTGCGGTCCGTCTCGCGGGCCAGGTAGAGCGGGATGAGCGTCTGCTTCCAGACGTCCTCGACCCGTTCGGCGAAGACGAACTCCAGGGCGGCCTTGGTCTCCTCCGGCACTTCCTGGAGGTCCTTGCGATTGCCTTCCGGCAGCACCACGCGCTTGATGTTGGCCCGATGGGCGGCCATGACCTTCTCCTTGATGCCGCCCACCGAGAGCACCTTGCCGCGCAACGTGATCTCGCCGGTCATGGCCACATCGTGGCGCACGGGCCGGTCTCCCATGACCGAGGCGATGCAGGTGGCGATGGCCACGCCGGCCGAGGGGCCGTCTTTCGGAATCGCCCCCGCGGGAAAGTGGATGTGTACGTCGTAGTCGCTGAACTTCTTATCGTCGATTTCCAGCTCGTGGGCCTTGGAGCGCACGTACGAGTAGGCCGCCTGCACCGACTCGCGCATCACATCGCCCAGTTGGCCGGTGACGGTCGTGCGTCCCGATCCGGTCATGCGCGTCGCTTCGATGAACATGATCTCGCCGCCGAACGAGGTCCAGGCCAGGCCGGTGGTTACGCCGATTTCCGGATGACGCTCGGCGAACTCGTGCTCGTATTTCGGGAGACCGAGGTAGGACTCCACGTCCGCCGGCTTCACCTCATAGTGCTGCGGCGGCACCGGGTTCAGATTCGCCGGAAGCGGTCCCGGATCGCCGCTATCCATGCTGCCCGCCACCTTGCGCGCGATCTTGCGGAGCACGGTGGCCAGGTTCCGCTCCAGATTGCGCACGCCGGATTCCGCGGTGTAGTCGCGAATGATGGTCAGGATGACCTCGTCGTCGATCTTCACCTGGTCGCTGGCCAGACCATGGTCGGCCAGGAGCTCGGGGATGAGGTGCTTGTTGGCGATGATCAGTTTCTCGTTCTCGGTGTAGCCCGAGAGGCGAATCACTTCCAGCCGGTCTCGTAGCGCGCTGGGAATCATGTCCAGCACGTTGGCGGTGCAGATGAACAGTGTGTGCGAGAGATTGTAAGGGATCTCCAGGTAGCGGTCGACGAAGGCATGGTTCTGCTTCGGATCGAGGACTTCCAGCAGCGCCGAGGACGGATCGCCGCGGAAGTCTTTTCCGATCTTGTCGATCTCGTCGATCATGATCAGCGGGTTGTTCACACCCACCTGGATGTAGCTGCTGATGAGCTTTCCGGGCATGGCCCCGATGTAGGTCTTGCGATGCCCGCGGATCTCGGACTCGTCGGTGACTCCGCCAACGGCCATGCGCACGAACTTGCGGCCCAGTGCATCGGCGATGGCCGAGCCGAGGGACGTCTTGCCGACGCCCGGCGGTCCGACGAAGCAGAGGATGGGGCCCTTGAGATCCCCCTTGAGCTTGAGCACGGCCAGGAACTCGAGGATGCGCTCCTTGACCTTCTCCAGACCGTGGTGGCGCTCGTCGAGGACCTGCTCGGCCTTGACCAGATCGAGCTGATCCTCGGTGTGCTGCTCCCATGGCAGTTGCAGGATGGTGTCGAGGTGACCGCGAATGACGGCGTAGTCGGAGGAGGAGGGGGAGAGTTGCCCCATGCGCGTCACTTCCCGGCGGAGCTGCTGCTTGTGATCCTCCGCCAGCGGAAGGGCCTCGATGCGGTCGCGGTAGGTGTCGGCCTCACGCTCCGAAGCATTGCTCTCGCCGAGCTCGTCCTGGATGATGCGCAGTTGCTCGCGGAGGTAGCTTTCGCGCTCCCGGCGGTCGATGGAGGTCTGGATCTGGCGCTGCAGCTCGCGGTCGACGGTGGCCCGCCCGAGGTCGCGCTGGATGTAGTCGACGAGGAGCTCGATGCGCTCGATGGGGTTCACCGTTTCGAGGAGGAGCTGTTTCTCTTCGAGCGGGAAATTCACGAAGCCGGAGAGCAGGTCCGCGAAGGTGTCCGGCCCTTCGACCAGATTCATCTGCAGGATGTTCAGCAGCTCCTTCGAATACTTGGAGTCGCTCTCCACCAGCTTCTCGAACAGCGAGAGCGCGCGATTCATGAGCTGATCGGTCTTGACGGTCTTGTGGAACGGGCGCGGAGCGACCTCGCGCAGGCGGGCCTCGAAATACGGCTCGGTCTGGAGCATCTGCACCAGCTCGACGCGCTGGCGGCCCTGGAGGAAGAGCTGGTAACGGTCGGAGGAAAGCGGCAGGCGCTGGACGATGGCTGCCAGCACGCCGATCCGCGAGAGATCCGCCGCGGTGGGGTTCTCCTTGTCGCCGGACTTCTGACAGAACGCGGCGATGAGGTTCTGGTCGTCGGGGAGACTTTTCAGTAACCGCACGTTGCGGTCGATGCCGACCTGGAGCGAGAGCACGCCCCCCGGAAAGAGCACGGAGGAGACCAGGGGAATGATGGGCAGCCGGCTTGGGACGTCGAGGTCCATCCAGTCCTGCCCCGGGATGTTGGATTTGCTTTTTCCGGATTGAGCCATGGGTCCTTCGGGTTGAGCTACACTCGCGCTCGACCTCGGGCACGCGGATTGTAGAGAATGCCCGGGGGTAGGACAATCATCCTGAGCACCTCGTTGAATCAGAGCACAACGTTCGCCAACTTCCGGAGGGTCATTCCCGGATCGTGGCCACGTCAGGATGCCACGGAACACGCGGCCGCCGCCTCCCCCAGCACCTTCCGTCCGACGACAGAGTAGTCCGAGTTAGCGAGATCGATGATCGAAAGCACGCCAGCAGAGGGATTCACGGATCCGAGCCTGAAGCGCGCTGATCTGCATTGCCACAGCCGTTTCTCCGTCTTCAAGTACTTCCGGCGCGCGAACACCCGGGATTGCTACAACCCGCCGGAAGACGTCTACCGCATCGCCAAAGAGCGGGGCATGTCCTACGTCACGCTCACGGACCACGACTCCATCGACGGCGCGCTGTACCTCTTGAACAAGTACCCGGACATGAAGGACTTCTTCATCGGGGAAGAGGTGGAGTCCTATTTTCCGGAGACCGGGCAGCGCATCCACATCGGAGTGTGGGGCCTCGACGAAGCGCAGCATCGCGAGATCCAGCGTTTGCGCCCGAACATCCGTGAGCTCATCCCCTACATGAAGTCCCAGCGGCTGATCTTCGGGGTCAACCACCTTTTTCAGAACTACCGCATGAAGAACGTCGTCGGCCGCTACATCAGCGAGCTGCTGGACATGTTCGACATCTTCGAAGTGGTGAACGGAGCCATGGCCTCCTTTCACAACCGGATGGTGCAGCAATTGGTCGAGCACGTGAAGGAACATCACGGCCGGAGCATCTCCATGGTGGGCGGCTCCGACGCGCACACGCTCAAGCACGTGGCCAAGGTACACACGGTGTCGAAGGGTGAGACGGTGCAGGAGTTCCTCGAGAACGTCCGCGCCGGCGACTGCTTCGCCTGGGGCAGCGAGATGCGCTTTCGGGAGCTCGTGGCCGACATCTACCTGCTGGCCATCGCCTACAACAGCGAGATGGGGAACGACCTCCGCTCCACCGATTACACGGCCATGGACAAGACCATCCAACTGGCCGGCCGCCTGGCCTCCATCCCCACCGCCATCTCCGGCCTCCCCGCCGCCATCACGTCGCTGAACTATCTGAAGCAGATCGTCGTGACCAAAGGCCTCTCCTACCGCTTCGCCAAACTGGTCGAACAGATCCGCCCCGGCGTCGGCGGTCAGTAGTTCGTCTGCCCCGGGGACGGTTCACCACAGAGGCACAGAGACACAGAGGAGTCGTCAAGTCTTCGAGTCGACTCGAAGACAAATCTGTGTCTCTGTGCCTCTGTGGTGAGTCCCCGGGGCGCCCTACCGAACAGTGACGCGCAAAGACCGGAACAAGGACACGAGCGCGCCGGCCTGGTAGTTGGCGTTCAATCCGGAAGGATTCGGCAGGACCCAGATGCGGGTCGCGCCGATGGTCTCGTCCTGCAGTCCCAGCTTCGCTTTGCGCCGCGAGAAGGCGGTGCGATAGGCACCGATGCCGACGATGGCCAGCACGCGCGGCTGGTACTTCGCGACTTTGCGTGTGAGGACTTTCGCGCCGGCGACCAGTTCGTCGCCACTCAGCTCGTCGGCCGCGGCCGTGGCTCGCGCCACCACGTTCGTGATGCCGTAGCCCAGTTTCAAAAGCTCCCGTTGTTCGGAGGGATGGAAGAGCCGCGGCGTGAAGCCGGCACCGTACAGTGTGGGCCAGAAGCGATTGCCGGGCCGTCCGAAGTGCTGTTGCACCGCCGCGGTGTAGAGGCCCGGATTGATCCCGCAGAACAGGACGTCGAGATCGCGCGCGATCACGTCCGGAAGAGTTTTTCCCGCTGCCTCCGCCAGCTCGGCAGCGGTCGGTTTGGAAGACACCCGGCGGGAGGCGGAGCTCAGAAGTTGAAGGCCAGTCCGCCGATGTATTTCTTCGAGCGCCCATCCGGCACGAGCGTGTCGACGAGATACGGCGAGTTTTCCGAGCGCGCCAGCTCCAGGCCGAGCAACAGCTTGATGTCGATGGGCAGATAGAGCGATTGGGCCATCTGCACGTGGATGCGCTCGGAGCGGTAGTCTTCCTCTCCCCCCTCGCGCGGCTGTTCCATGTCGCGGTAGGAGACGGCCAGCGAGGTCCGGGTGGGGGTAAAGGTCGACTGGAGATCACCGGTGATGTAGACCTTCTCGCGCGGCTGAAGCGGATCGCGTTGCGAAGCGGTTCCGGCCGTCGTGGCCACATCCACGGCCAGCGCATTGCCGAACTGGCGTCGATAGGAAAACCGGACGTCGCGCCTGAGGTCTCCCGCCTCGACTTCCAATCCATCCCAGAACTGGTTCTGTTCGTCGGCGATGATCATGCGCAGGGCTTCATCCACCTCGGTGAAGGTGATGATGGCGGAGAAACGATTCGTATCGTCCTCGCCGCTGACGAAGCCGAAGGTGTAGGTGTAGCTCGGCAGGGCCCGCCCATCCTCGGACCAGAAGACGATGCTGGGCAACGTACCCACCGTGGTCTGGGTCTCGCGGTCATAAACCTTCACCAGGGCGGAGCCGACGATCGAGGTCTTCTTGGTGAGCTTCCACTCCGCTCCCGTGCGCGGCGCCCACTCCTGTCCGGCCAGGCCGATGCGGCTGTCCAGACCGTAATGGAGGATCAGCGAAGGCACCAGGGCCACCGTCCCGCTGGCGGAGAGGTCGGCGGTCCGGAAGATGTCGGTCGTGCCGCTGATGCTCTCCTGCTTGACGCGCAGGGCGACGCCGAGGTCGTTGCGCCGGGTCTGCATCACCGGCATCGCGCCGGCCACCTCGATGAGGTTCGACTGCATGGGGGTGTTGCGGAACAGGTTCTCCTGCTCGAGATAACGAACCTGCACGTGCGCGGGTCCGCTGCGCCATTCGAAGTTGTGCGCGCGCAGATCGGCCTGCCGTCCGTGGTCCGGGACATCCGCGTAGGCCCACGAGCTTTGCGTGGAGGCCAGACGATAGGACTGATCGTCGGCGGAGTGGATCTCCATCGACATGGCGCTGGTCTTGGCCAGGGCGTTGCCGAAGCGGACATTGTCGGTGGGATCCTCGAAGCGCTGCATGTTGCCGTGCACGCCCACCTGCCACGAATCGCTGAGCCGTCCCTGCACGCCGAGAGCCGTCTGTGCATAGGCCGGATTGGTGGACTGATTCGTCACGCCCGTGAGCGAGACCATCTCCCCTTTGAAACGGGGGATCTCGTAACTGACGATCTCTTCGGGTTGCAGCATGGCGTCGAGATCGCGAAGAACGTCCGCCGGGAGGGAGCCTCGCAGTTCCCAGATCTCCTGGTTCCGCGACTTCTTCACTTTCGGTTCGGTGTCGAGCCGCAAGGCCAGCCGATGGCTGGTGCGTGTCGGAACGACCGTGGTGATGGCCGGAACGAATCCCTGCTTGACGGCGATGATCTTGTAGATCCCGCGCCGCAGCGTCGGAAGGTTGAACGCGCCGTCGCTGCCCGTGTAGGTCTGGACGGCATCGAAGTCTTGAAGGTTCAACGCGATCACGAGCACATTGGCGACGGGCCGGGTGGCGTCGCTGACGGTTCCGAGGACCTGCAGCATCACCGGCAACGGTGCTTCGGAGCGGGCCGGCAAGGCAGCGCCCAGAATGGCGGCCGCGATGGCGAGAGATCGAATCCGACGCATAGACCCCCTCCGTTCGTGATGCGAAACCGTAATGGGAAACGCCTCCCCCGGACCCCTTCCATTCCCAGCCGAGCCAGGAATGCTGTCGGATGGTACACCCGGAGAGCCGGAAGGGGGTGTTGCGTAACAGAATGGTTGGCGGTTGGCGGTTGACGGTTGGCGGGGGTTACGCGTTGCGGCGGTGCGGGCCTCTTGTTCCAGGGGAGCACGTGCGACTCCACAGCGCTGATGCGCCCGCAATCCCAGGAACGCCGGCGTCTCGCCGGCTGGCTGTGCGGCGTCCTCGC
>JBDTOZ010000518.1:0-11656 GCA_039932995.1 Acidobacteriota bacterium
TCCCGCGTCTAATGGCCAAACTCCAGTCAGCGCGTTGTGCTTGCGATCACGGCGTGGCCGCCGGCATCTCCACTCTTCCCACCGTGCGCGCTCCTTCGTCGACGAACCACATCGCGCCATCGGGGCCGGAGGCGAGCGCGCGCACGCCGCCATTCTCCTCCGCCACCAGGACGTAATCGTTCGAGCCGTCCGCGTTCACCCAGCCGATCGCGCGCCCGCCGGAGGCGTACCACATCCGCTCTTCGGACCCGGCCGCGAGCGAGCGGGCGATCTCACGAATGGGGACCGGCTTGAACACTCCCTTGACGGTGAGCTTGCCGAGGATCGGCCGGTTGCCGACGGTGAACCAGAGGGCATCCCGGGTGGCCACGATCTCGCCCGGATCTTTCCACCCCCTCGGGAGCGGGAACATCGTGAGGGCGCCCTCGGTGGTGATCCTGCCGATGCGGTCGGTCGCGGTATCGCTGAACCAGAGTGCACCATCAGGCCCGGCCGCGATCCAGTTGGGGCGGGGACTCATTCCCCTGAGTGCCGGGACTTTCCAGCGGCCGTGCATGACTCCATCGAGGCCGTACTTGCTGATGGCGGAGCTGTCCGGGTGCGTGGTCCACAGGTTGCCGTCCGAGCCGGCGGCAATCCCGAGCGTGGTGCGATCGGTCTTCACGCGAATGATCCGATTGTTGGGAAGGACGTGCCACAACGCGGCACGTTTCCGGTCCGTGAGCCACAAGGAGCCGTCGCCGGTGCGGGTCGAGAGTCCGGGCATCGAGCCGCCCATGATCTCGTTCATCCGGATCGTTCCTTTCACGCTGATGCGTCCCAGGAACGGTTCGACCTTCGGCCAGTTGTGCCACGAAACGAACCAGAGCGCCCCGGCGTGTTGGGAGATCTCCGTGGGGATGTCGTTTCCGGGGATTCTGATCGTTCGCACGACCGGCGGGACCGTCGTGGCCGGCGCCGGAGGAGTCACGGCGGCAAGGATGGCGGCGAGGAGAAGTGTGGGCGCGATCACGTTGGCGGCATTCTAAGGACTTCGCCGGCAAAGCCGCAGGTCCGAGGCCCGCAACCTACGACGACCACATGGGACCGCCACGCCCCGGCGGAGGCAAACAGGACGCGCTACAATCGACGGCGTCGTCCGGAGGTTCTGATGTCGATGCCCATTCTGATCGTGATCGTCGTTCTCGGGCTGTACCTTCTCAGCTCGATCAAGATTCTTCCCGAATACGAGCGGGGCGTCATCTTCCGCCTCGGGCGTCTGCTGGCCGAAGCCAAGGGGCCGGGCATCTTTCTCGTCTTCGCTCCCATCGACAAGATGGTGCGTGTGTCCCTTCGCCAGGAAGCCTTCGAGGTTCCGCCGCAGGACATCATCACGCGCGACAACGTGACGCTGAAGGTGAACGCGGTGGTGTTCCTGCGCGTCGTGGAGCCGCGCCGGGCGGTGGTGGAAGTCTTCGACTACCGTTACCAGACCTCCCAGTTCGCGCAGACGTCTTTGCGCTCAGTGCTCGGCGAGGTGGAACTGGACGACCTGCTGGCGCATCGCGACGCGCTCAACGTCCGCATCCAGTCGATCCTCGACCAGCACACCGAGCCGTGGGGCGTGAAGGTGATGAACGTGGAGGTCAAGCAGGTGGACCTGCCGGAGTCGATGCTGCGGGCCATGGCCAAACAGGCCGAGGCCGAGCGGGAAAAGCGCGCCAAGCTCATTCATGCGGAAGGTGAGTTTGCGGCCGCGCAACGGTTGGCCGAGGCTGCACACGTGCTGGCCACCGAGCCCACCTCCATGCAGTTGCGTTACCTGCAGACCCTGACCGAGATCGGGGTGGAGAAGAACACCACCATCGTGTTCCCGCTGCCGGTGGACATCCTGGCCGGGCTGGCCAATCTGGCCAACATCAAACGATGAACGAGTTGTTGATGATGGAGTCGGCGCTGTTTCAATTGCGCGCCGCGCTGGGAGACGACCCCGCCCTTCTTCCGATTCGCATCGGCACGGACGTGCTGTCCAACGCGATCGCCGGGGCGAAGTCGGGCGGGCTGAACGCGGCGCGCGTGAACGACATCGAGTTCGCGCTCAACGACCTGACGGCAGCCATTGACGATTCGGGCGCACCCGACCCGGTCTATGCGGCGGTGGCGCTGCTGCAGAACGACGCGGCCTCGCTCCGCGCGGCCACCGCGCTGCCACAGGAGCTGGTACAAGCGGTGCGGACGCTGCAGACGAAGTTGAAAGAGCGGGCCAAAGCGCTCGAGCGCGGACAGTATCGCGCCGAGGGGACGGAGGCCGCGGCTCTGCCGCACCCTCCGGCGGAGCTGCGCGAAGACGCCATCCCCCTGCTGCGCCAACTCGCGGCGGCCGGGTTCGAGACTCCTTCGCTCGACCTGCTCATCGCGGATCCGGACGAGCTGCGCTACCACACGATCAACGAGATCGTGGACGAGCTGGATGTGATCGTCGGCGGTTGACCGCGCCCGCGGTCAGCTCTTCTCGATGATCTGCTGCGCGAGGTAGTTCTGAAGCCCGACCTGCTGGATGAGTGAGGCCTGGGCCTCCAGCCAATCGACATGCTCCTCCTCCTCATGGAGGATCTCTTCGAGGAGATGGCGGCTGTTGTTGTCGCCTAGCTCGCGGCACAGCTCGATGCCCTGATTCAGACGCGGCAGCGCTTCCAACTCGAGGGCGTAATCGGATTTGAGGATCTCTTCGACGCTCTCGCCGATGTTGATCTTGCCGAGGCGCTGCACGTTGGGAATGCCTTCCAGGAAGAGCACGCGCTCGATGAGCTCCTCGGCGTGCTTCATCTCGCCAATGGAATGCTTGCGGATGACGTGGTGCAGCCGTGCGTAGCCCCAGTTCTCACACATCTCGCCATGGACGAAGTACTGGTTGATGGCCGTGAGCTCGGAGGTGAGGACCTCGTTGAGGATGTCGATGATTCGGGGATCGCCTTGCATGCATCACCTCGGGGCCGGTCGGAGCTCGCGGGCGCGAGCAGTGGCCGGGTTTTCCGGGAATCTACCACGCCACCACAATCGACTCCGGAAAGTGGATCAGGCCAGCGACGGAACGAGTGCGAGCTCGGGGAGGGAGGCGGGACAGGAAGAGGCTGAGGCCGCGGCCGCGGACACATCGGCTCTGGCCAGCAGGGCGCGCAGGGAGTTGTGGCAGGAGCCGCACTGATCGCCAACGCCGCAAGCCTGAAGGTCGGCCACGGACGAGGCGCCGGCGTCGATGGCCCGGTCGATGTGGCGTTCGGATTTGCCGCGACAGATGCAGATGATCACGATGAGGTCCTTTTGAAAGCGGTCGGGACTGAATTGCTTGTGAGACTCAGTCTCAACGGAAGACATGATGCACGCTCTTCGGGCGCACGTCAACCTCCGCGGAACTCCGCCTCGAGATCGACCTTTCCGACCGTGAGCTGCGCGCGGTCGTCGACGGAGGATGACGTGACCCGGCTCGGCCAACTGGTCATGGAGTACGGAGGCAAACCGATGCCCTCGCCCTGGTATCGCCGGATCTTTCAGAGTCGCACGACCAAGGTCGTCTATCTGACCGCGCCCGTGACGGTCGAAATCCGGGTGTAACGGAGGATCGCCCGCCGCCCGGGGTCCGGTCGCCGCTCCGTTATCATCATTGCTTCCATGCGCGATCTCGACCTCGGCAACAGCATCATCGTCCCGGCCGCTCTGCTCAGCGCCACGACGTCACGGGCAGGCGGCCCGGGCGGTCAGAACGTGAACAAGGTCGAGTCGCGGGTGACCATCGAGACCGATGTCGCGCTCCTGCCGCTGACCGAGGATCAGAAACAGCGTGTCCGCTCCGCGCTCGGCGGCCGCATCAGCCGGGCCGGAGTGTTACGCGTCACCTCGCAAGCCGAGCGGAGCCAGCTCGCCAATCGCGACCGCGCTCTGGCTCGCATGGAAGAGCTTCTGCGCGATGCTCTGGAGGAGCGAACTCCACGCCGAGCCACCCGCGTGTCCAAAGCTCAGAAGCAGCGGCGCGTCGACGAAAAGAAGCGTCGCAGCGAGACCAAGCGGCTGCGCAGCCGCATCGAGTGAGGAGAGCCAGCGCCCGAGGCTTTCAGCTCGTGAACCGCGCGATCAGTTCCTCGCGGCTAAAGGGCTTTTGCAGCGTGGAGTCGGCTCCTTCGATCGGCTCGGAGTCGTTGTCGGTGAGCAGGATCACGCGAGAGCTCGGGTCGAGAGCGGAGACCAGGTCTCCGCCGATGACTTCCAGGTCCACGACCACGTAGGCGTAGGCGTTGCGCGAAAGCTGAATCGTGGCGTGGTCTGCGGAGGCGACGGCATCACAGGTGTAATGCTCGCGCCGTAATGTGGCCGCGATCTCCGCGCGAAGGTCGGCATACGGTTCGACGATGAGCACCCTGGAGATGCGACGGGACATGGGACCGGACATGGGACGAAACCTTCAGGAAATCATACGCCGTCATGGCGGGGGGGCAAGCGCGACAACAGGTTTTCGATGTCGCTGACATCGGCCGGTTTGGTGATGTGCTCATCGAAGCCGGCGTCGATGGCGCGCCGTTTATCCTCGGGCTGTCCGAAGCCGCTCACCGCCACCAGGACCACGTCCTGACCGATGGTGCGGCGCACCTGGGCCGCCACTTCATAGCCATCCAGGCCGGGCAGCCCGATGTCGACCAGAGCCAGGTCGGGGCGTCGCTCGACGATGGCTTTCACTCCGGCATGCCCGTCACTGACCGCGTCGACCTCGTGTCCGAGGCGGCGCAGTTTGAGCCGGAGCAGATCGCGCACGTCGTGGTTGTCCTCGACGACCACAATGCGCCGAGGCTGGCCGTCGTGCGCGGCGGCCGGACGCGGTGACTCCGCGACCGTGACCGCGGGCTCGGAGGCGATCGGGAATGTGACCACGAACTCGCTTCCTTTGCCGACGCCGTCGCTTTTCGCGGAGATCGTTCCTTCGTGCAGCTCCAGGAGAGTGCGCACGAGCGCCAGACCGATCCCCATGCCGCCCTGAGCACGCCCAATCGCGTTCTCGGCCTGTGCGAAGAGCTCGAAGATCGTGCCGATCCGGTTCTCGGCGATTCCCACGCCGTCGTCTGTGACCCTCACCAGCGCCTGATCGCCTTCCCGTTCCAGGCAGACCACGATGTGTCCGCCCTCGGGCGTGTACTTGATGGCGTTGCCGATGACGTTGGTGATGACCTGGGCCGCGCGCATCGGGTCCACGTTGACCGGAAGGGGCACCTCCGAGTGCTTCACTTCGATGGTCACCTTCTGCCGCGCGGCCGCGTCGCTCATGGTCTCGAAGGATTGCCGGAGCGCCTCGGCCAGATCGATGACCTGGCGTTTGAGAACGATCTTTCCGGAGACCACGCGCGAGAGGTCGAGCAGATCGTTCACCAGACGGGAGAGATGCTTCGACTGGCGTTCGATCAGTTGCGCGTGCTCGCCGTCGAGCCGGCCGTCGTCGTCGCGCATCTGCGAGGCCAGGAGGATGGCCCCGAGGGGATTGCGCAACTCGTGGCCGAGGATGGCCAGGAAGCGATCGCGCTCGTGGACGCGGTCCTCCAGCTTCACCATCAGCTCGTGGATCTGATACTGCCGTTCCCGCGCGCGAAGCGCGGACTGGGTGGCGCTGACCAGACTCTGGATGCGGACGGGGCGGTCGACGAAGGTCACATTGGTGCGCCGCCCCAGTGGACCGAACGACTCGCTCTTGGTCTCCAGCGAAGGGAGACCCGTCAGGATGATGATCGGGATGTCGGACCAGGCGGGTTGTTTGTCGAGCGTTCGGGCCAACCGTGGCGCGACGTTGGGGAGCAGCGCCTCCTGGGTGAAGAGCAGGGCGCCGATGCCCCTGTCGATCTCGCGGCACACTTCGTCGATGTCCGCGCAGACGCCGCACTGCAAGCCGGCAGCCTCCAGGTGCGTGCACATGAGCTCCGCGTCGCGCCCGATGGGGGCCACGATCAGGACTCTTCGGCTCAGGTCTTCGGCGCTCACGCCTTCTCTCGGATCTCGTTGACGATGGTGTCGAAGGTGGGGACGCCCGTGAGCACGCCGCGGAAGTCGTCCAGCGGAGCGCCGATGGCCAGGCCTTTGTCGGACATGGTGAAGTCACGAATGGCCGTGTCGTGGAGTCCGCCGCGCCTCTTCACGATGGAGAGCGCTTTGCGGATCCGCCCGCGGGCTTCGAAGTAGCGGAGCAGAATGACGCAATCCGCCAGATAGCTCACGTCGATCGGGGAGTGCATCGACCCGATCAGTCCATGCTGAGCGAAGACCAGGACCGTGGCCACGCCGTTCTGGCCGAGGTAACTGAGCAACTCGTGGAGGTGCAGCAGGAGAAACTTCTCCTCGGGCACGGCGTTGAGATAGCCGTTCAGGCTGTCGATGACCAGGACCTTGATGCCGTCCTCCACCGCCTCGCGGACCAGATGCGCGAACTCCCCCGGTTGCAACTGCGCAGGATCGACCTGGCGCACACTGATCAGGCCCGCGTCGACATGCTTCCGCAGCGGCATCCCCAGGGAGTGAGAACGATAGAAGAGGCTGGCCAGGCTTTCCTCGAAGATGAACATGGCCGCCTTCTCGCCTCGGTTCGCGGCCGCGATCGCGTACTGCGTGGACATGGCCGATTTGCCCGCACCGGCGGGGCCGAGGACCAGTGTGCTCGTGCCTCGATTCAGCCCGCCGCCGAGCATCGCGTCCATCGCCTCCACGCCGCTCGAGACCAGCTCGCCTTCGGGGATCTGCGTGTGCTCGTCGGCAGCGACCAGTCGGGGATAGACGATGATGCCGCCGGTCTTGATGTTGAAGTCGTGGTAGCCGTCGCGAAAGTTGAGACCGCGCACTTTCACGAGCTGCAGCCGGCGGCGCGCCGCTCCATAGACAGGCGTGTAGCGTTCCAGCTCGATCACGCCGTGGGGCACGCTCTGCAACTGCAGGTCGTTGTACTCGGCGGTGCGGTCGTCGAGCAGCAGCACGGTGCAGTTGCGCTGTGCGAAGAACTGCTTGAGCGCCAGGATCTGCTTGCGATAGCGGAGGGTGCTCTGGGCCAGCAGGCGGATCTCGGAGAGGGAGTCGAGGACCACGCGCGACGGTTTCACCCGGTCCACCGCCTGAAGCAGCGCGTTCACGGTCTGCCCCAGCTCGACCTCCGCGGGATAGAACACGGTCGTGTCATCTTCGGTCAGGGAGTCCTCGCCGATGAGGTGCTCATAGACGTCCACGCCGCTCATGTCCCAGTTGTGCGACTGGCCGACCGCCCGAAGCTCGCGCTCCGTCTCGGACAACGTCAGGTAGAGCGCCTTCTCCCCATGCTGCACACCCTCGAGGAGAAACTGCAGCCCCAGCGTGGTCTTTCCCACCCCAGGGTCGCCCTGCAGGAGGTACACGTGACTCCTGGGGAATCCACCGAGGAGGATGTAATCCAAACCTTCAATACCGGTCGACGCCAACTGTCTTTGGTTGCTCATAAGACCTACGCAATCCCCCGAATGGTTGCGTACGCTTATTGCGGAAATGTTGCCAATTCAGAGGCTCTGTTGCTGCTTACCGGCCGCTGTTTATCTGCGAGTTTTTGCCTACAGTGAAAGTGTCGCCGGCACGTCCGGCAGCGCTGGTTGACCTGGCGTTGTTGGACATGCGGTCGCGCTGAGGCACGTCAGCGGCGGACTCCGGAGCGCGTCAACGCGTGACTACTCGTACCGCAGCGCCTCTATCGGATGCAGCGCGGCGGCCTTCCTGGCGGGGTAGTAGCCGAAGAACACGCCCACTGCGCCGGAGAATGCCACGGAGATCACCATCACGATCGGAGAGATCACGGTTTCCCAGCCCGTGAAGTGTCCGAGGAGCTTCGAACCGCCGACGCCGATGGCCAGGCCGATCAGGCCTCCGAAGATGCCCATGACGATGCTCTCCACCAGGAACTGGGTGAGCACGTCCGAACCGCGCGCGCCGATGGCCAGGCGGATGCCGATCTCCCGAGTGCGCTCGGTGACCGACACCAGCATGATGTTCATGATCCCGATGCCGCCGACCAGCAGCGAGATCGAGGCGATGGCGGCCATGAGCATGGTCATGACCTTGGTGCTTCCTTCCGCCGCCTGCGCCAGGTCGTTCTGGTTGCGCACCGTGAAGTCTTCGGTCTCATGCGACTCGCGAAGCAGCACGCGGATCTCTTCCTGCGCCGCGGGGATGTCACCCTCGTTGGCGGTGCTGGCCAGGATCTGCGGGATGAACGAGCGTCCGCTCAGCGCGGTGCGTGCCGTCGTGTAGGGGATCAGCACGATGTCGTCCGAATCGCTGCCGCTGGCGGTCTGCCCTTTCGGTGCGAGCACGCCCACGACGTCGAAGGGCACGTTGCGGATCTGCACTTCCTGTCCCACCGGGTCCGTGCCCGGGAAGAGCTGGTCGGCCACGGTCTTGCCGAGCACCGCCACCTTGCGCATGGCCTCTACATCTTCGGGCGCGAAGAAGTCACCCGAGGACGCCTGCCAGTCGCGGATGGTTTGATAGTCGACGTCCACTCCGTTGATGACGGTGCGCCAGTTGCCGCTCTCGCCGATGACCTGCGCGCGCGTGACCACGACCGGAGTCACTGCCGTGACCACCTGCGCCTCGCGCCGGATCTTGTCCACGTCTGCGATGGAGAGATTGGGGAAGGCCTGCGCCCCTTGACTCACACCGGCGGCCTGCGCCGCACCGGGCGTGATCACGATCATGTTCGTGCCGAGGTTGTTGATCTGCGCACGAATGCGGGAACGGGCCCCGAAGCCGACCGCCACCATGACGATGACCGCGGCCACGCCGATGATGATGCCCAGCATCGTGAGCGCCGCACGCATTTTGTTCTTGAGGATGCTCTGTGTGGCCAGCTTGATCAGGACTTTGGTTTTCACGCCGCCACCTCCTGCAGGTCGTTCAACGCCAGACGCCGGTTGGTCACCGGCACGTCGCGCACGATCTTTCCGTCACGCACTTCCACGATGCGTTTCGCGTAGACCGCCACTTCCGGCTCGTGCGTGACCAGCACGATGGTGATGCCGGCGTCGTTCAGTTCCTGAAACAGCGCCATCACTTCGATGGTCGTGCGCGAGTCGAGATTTCCCGTCGGCTCGTCCGCGAGCACGAGCGCCGGCTCGGTGACCAGGGCCCGGGCGATGGCCACACGCTGCTGCTGTCCGCCCGAGAGCTCGCTCGGCTGATGGTCGAGTCGCTCGCCCAGTCCCACGCGCTCCAGCGCCTTGATGGCCAGGGCCCGCGTGTCGCGCTTCTTTCCGCTGCGGTCATACAGCATCGGCAGCTCGACGTTCTCCACCGCCGTGGTGCGCGGCAGGAGGTTGAAGCCCTGGAACACGAAGCCGATCTTCTGATTGCGGATGGCCGCGAGCTCGTTCTTGCCGAGCCCCTCCACCCGCACTCCATCGAGCTCGTACGCGCCGGAGGTGGGCGAGTCGAGACATCCGAGAAGGTTCATCAGCGTCGACTTCCCGGAGCCCGACGAGCCCATGATGGCCACCAGCTCGCCCGGCTCGATGGTGAGATCGATGCCGCGCAAGGCGTGGACTTCGTTGGTTCCGCTGACGTAGGTCTTGACCAGTGCTTCCGTGTGAATGACGCTCATCAGAAGCCTCCCGGCCGCGGCCCGCCGCCACCTTGCTGCCGGGTCGTGGTGCTCTGGAACGGATTGCCCGAGGAGGTCGTGTCGGAGCTCTGCGGCTGCACGGTTCCGGCGATGACCTTCATCCCTTCCTTCAGCGCGCTGCCCGTGATCTCGGTCGTGGTGCCGTCGGTGATTCCGGTGCGCACGCGGATGGGCTGCAGCTTTCCGTTCGCGTCGAGGACGTACAGCGTTCCCCGGCCTGTTCCGGCCGCACCCGCGCCACGGGCACCGCGAGTGCCGGTGCCGCGCGTCCGCGCCTGTCCGCCGCCGGCGGTGGACGTCGTGGAGGTCTGCGCAGTCGTGGTCTTCGTGGCCACGTCCGCGTTCGCGGCAGGCTTGAAGCGAAGGGCCGCGTTGGCCACCTCGAGCACGTCATTGGCCGCCTTGGTGAGGAACTCCACGCGCGCGGTCATGCCCGGAAGAAGCTTCTTCTGTGGATTGGCCACCGACACCACCACGGTGTAGTTGACGACGTTCTCACTGGTGGCCGACTGCAGGCGAACCTGCTTGACCACTCCTTCGAACGTCTGGCGAGGAAGCGCGGCCACGGTGAACTTGACCTTCTGCCCCTCGGCGATGCTGGCGATGTCTCCCTCGCCGACGCTGGCCAGGATCTGCATGTTGGTCAGGTCGTTGGCGATGAGAAAGAGCTGGGGCGCGGAGAGACTGGCAGCGACCGTCTGGCCGTCGTCGATGTTGCGTTCCACCACCACGCCGTCGATCGGCGCGTAGATGTTCGTGTATTCGAGATTGCGCCGGGCACGGTCGACGGCCACCTGCGCCGACTTCACGTTGGCGCGCGCCACGTCGAGCGAGGAATCCGCGCTCTCGTATTCACTGCGCGCCACCAGGCCGGCGGACATCAGCTCGCTGCTGCGATTCGCCTCACGTTGCGCCTGCAGGTACTGGGCACGCGCCCGTTCCAGCGAGGCCTGCGCATCGGCCACCGCCTGTTGCTGCAGGGTCGGATCGATGCGGGCCAGGAGCTGTCCCTTCTTGACCGTGTCGTTGAAATCGACCAGCAGGTCCGAGACCAGGCCCGACACCTGCGTGCCGACCTGCACGGTCGTCACAGCGCTGAGCGTTCCGGTCGCGGAGACGGTCTGTTCGATATCGCCCCGCTCCACCGTGGCGAACCGCCAGGCGGTGGTCTCCTTGGCGAAGGCCGTGCGATGGATGAGCACGCCCACCAACGCCAGCACGGCTACGAGTACGACTGCGATCACTTTCTTGTTCATGCGTCCTGTAACGAGCCCTCTCCGGCCGCTGTTTCGCTTCCAGGCCGAGCTGCACGCGAGTGTCATGAATCGCACCGAAACCGCCGAAAACGAAAAGGGAGGCGCGGACGCGCCTCCCTCGGAATGACTGCGATGATGAGCGAGCGGCTCAGTCGAGCTTGCCGTGGCGGCCATGGCCGCGCTCGCCGCGCTGAGCCTTGATCGCTTCGAGCTGCGCACGCTGATCCGCGGTGAGCACCGCTTCGATCTGCTGCATCTGCGCCTGACGCATCTGCTTGAACTGCTCGCGCTGAGCTTCCATGGCCGGCTTCATCGACTCCAGCGTCGCCGTGTCGTTGGCCTTCTTGGCCGCGCGGAACTGCTTCCGAGTCTCGCGGGAGCTCTCGAAGAACGCCTTGTTGCGCTCCTTGGAGCTCTCCTGAATGGCCCGGATCTGCTGCTGCTGCGCATCGCTGAGGTTCAGCTTCGCCGCGAAGCGCTGGACGAACTCCTGACCGCCGCGGCCATGACGGCCGCGATGACCGCCCGGGCCACCCTCATGCGGAGCGGCGACTGCGACCGCCGCCGAGAACGTCAGCACTGCTGCCATCGTGATCCACTGTTTCTTTTTCATGGGGTTGAATCTCCTTGTTGCCGAATAAGACAGTTCGCGCGGCGCTGCTCTTTCGCCTCCATCACGAACTGCACGGAGAGGTCATGGATTGCACTGTCGGTCGGATGCACCGTTGCTCTTCGCAGTTGCCAGGGACGTTCACCACAG
>JBDTOZ010000519.1:0-3269 GCA_039932995.1 Acidobacteriota bacterium
AGTGAACGACGACCTTTGGTACAAAGACGGGATCATCTACCAGACGCACGTCCGGGCGTTCTTCGACAGCAACGCCGACGGCATCGGGGACTTTCAAGGCCTCACCCGGAAGCTCGATTACTTACAGGATCTGGGCGTCAATATCCTCTGGCTCCTGCCTTTTTATCCGTCGCCATTGAGGGATGACGGCTATGACATCGCCCATTACACCGAGGTCAATCCCAGCTATGGGACACTGGCGGACTTCAAGGCCTTCCTGAAGGAGGCGCACCGGAGAGGCATCAAAGTCGTCACGGAACTGGTGATCAATCACACCAGCGACCAGCATCCCTGGTTCCAGAAATCGCGGCGGGCCAAGCCGGGCAGCCCCTGGCGCGACTTCTACGTCTGGAGCGACACGCCCGACAAATACAAAGACGCGCGCATCATCTTCAAAGACTACGAGACCTCCAACTGGACCTGGGACCCGGTGGCCAAGGCCTATTACTGGCACCGCTTCTTCTCGCACCAGCCCGATCTCAATTTCGAGAATCCGGCGGTGCACGAGGCCTTGATCAAGGCCCTCGATTTCTGGATGGAAATGGGCGTGGACGCCTTCCGCCTCGACGCCATTCCCTACCTCTTCGAGCGCGAAGGGACCACCTGCGAGAACCTGCCGGAGACGCACGACTATCTCAAGTCGATCCGCCGGCACATGGATGAGCACTATCCCGGACGCGTGCTGCTGGCCGAGGCCAATCAGTGGCCGGAAGACTCCCTGCCGTATTTTGGGGATGGCGACGAGTGCCACATGGCCTTCCACTTCCCGGTCATGCCCCGCATGTACATGGCCCTGGCCATGGAGGACCGCTTCCCGATCCTCGACATCATGAGCCAGACGCCGCCCATCCCGGAGAACTGCCAGTGGGCCATGTTCCTGCGCAATCACGACGAGCTGACCCTGGAGATGGTCACTGACGAGGATCGCGATTACATGTGGCGCACGTACGCCAAGGATGCCAAGGCCCGCATCAACATGGGCATCCGCCGCCGCCTGGCGCCGCTGCTGGAGAATCACCGCGGCCGCATCCACCTCATGAACGGCCTGCTCTTTTCGTTCCCCGGCACGCCCATCATCTATTACGGCGACGAGATCGGCATGGGAGACAACATCTACCTCGGCGACCGCAACGGCGTGCGCACTCCCATGCAATGGAGCGCCGACCGTAATGCCGGCTTCTCCCGCGCCAATCCCCAGCAGCTCTTCCTGCCGGCCGTCATCGATCCCCAATACCATTACGAGCAGGTCAACGTCGAGGCCCAGCAGTCCAGCCAGTACTCGCTCTTATGGTGGATGAAGCGCCTCATCGCCATGCGCAAGCGCTACCTCGCCTTCGGGCGCGGCTCCATGGAGTTCCTGCACAGCGAGAACCGGAAGATCCTGGCCTATGTGCGCCGCTATAGTGACCCATCAGGCGTCGACGAGACCATCCTGGTCGTGGCCAATCTCTCCCGTCTCGTGCAATGTTTCGAGCTCGACCTCACCGAGTTCAAGGGCATGGTGCCGGTGGAGCTGTCCGGCGGCACGAAGTTTCCGGCTGTGGGCGAGCGTCCCTATTTCCTCAATCTGAGCCCCTTCGCGTTCTACTGGTTCATCCTGCAGCGCGAGGTGAGTGCGGAAGTGTCCTCGCAGGACGCGCCGCTCATCGGCGCGAAGACCTGGGACGAGGTGCTCTCGGCCCGCCACCGCGACGCCTTCGCCGCCGCCGTGCGTGCCTACCTCCCCACGCGTCGCTGGTTCGGCGCCAAGAGCCACATCATCACGTCCGTGAACGTGCGCGACGCGGTGGAGCTGCCGAATGAGGCCCGGCTGGTGCTCGTCGACATCGAGCTGGCCGACGGCGAGCCGCAGACCTATCAACTGCCGCTGGCCATCGGCAAGGTCCGCCGCGAACAAGACCAGGGCCGCAACCTCCCGGTCGTGGCCCGTCTGCGCGACGGAGCGATTCTCTACGAGCCGATCCAGGAGGAGGGGTTCGGCAACGCGCTCCTCGACACGATCGGCCGCAAGCGCACCTTACGCGGTCTCCACGGCGGAGTGACCGGCACGCCCACGCGGGCCTTCAAGGAGCTGCGTGGCGCCGAGAAGCTGGAGACGCACGTCCTGAACGTCGAGCAGTCCAATACCGCCATCCAGTACGGACAGAGCCTCTTCCTCAAGCTCTTCCGGCGCATGGAGTCGGGCGTCAATACGGATTTCGAGATGCTCCGCTTCCTCAATGAGGAGACGGAGTTCCGGAATGTCCCGCGCGTGGCCGGCGGTCTCGAATACCGCAATGACACGACCGGCGCGGTCATGACCGCCGGTCTCCTGCAGGGCTTCACGCAGAATTCCGGCGATGCCTGGGCCTTTACGCACGATTCCATCGGACGCTATTTCGATCACCTGCTCAGCGACCCCGCCATCGTGGAGCGTATCGCCAAGGCCATGCCCCACGAGGACGTCCATACACTGGCGCAGAAGCCGATCCCGGAGGACGCCCGCGACACGATCGGCCCCTATCTCGCCGACGCCGAGCTCCTGGGCAAACGCACCGCGCAGCTCCACCTGGCACTGGCCTCCCGCGACGATCTCCCCCCCTTCGCCCCGGAGCCGTTCACGCCTCACTATCAGCGCTCGATCTATCAGTCCATGCGCACCCAGATCGCGCAGACCCTGCAGCTCGTGCGCAAACGCGTCCAGGACCACCCCGAATTCGAAGAGCTCCTCGGCAAGGAGCGGGAGCTCCACGACGCCGCCCGCCGCGTGCTCGAAGGCCGCACCGAAGCGCAGCGCATCCGCATCCACGGCGACTATCACCTCGGGCAGGTCCTCTATACCGGCAACGACTTCGTCATCATCGACTTCGAAGGCGAGCCCGCCCGCCCCCTCAGCGAGCGCCGCATCAAGCGCAGTGCGTTACGCGACGTGGCCGGCATGCTGCGGTCGTTCCATTACGCCCCCTACGCCGTCCTCTTCGGCACCGCCCCCGGCTCCTACGTGCGCCCCGAAGACCTGGGCACCCTCGAGACCGGAGCCCAGTACTGGCACCGCTGGGTCAGCGCCGCCTTCCTCCGCGCCTACCTCGCCGAAAGCACAGCCGGCACCCACCTCCCCAAAGACCCCCAAGCCACGCAAATCCTCCTGCGCGCCTACCTCATCGAAAAAGCCGTCTACGAAATCGTCTACGAACTGAACAACCGCCCCGACTGGGTGCGCATCCCCGTCCGCGGGTTGCTCGATTTGCTGT
>JBDTOZ010000520.1:0-7613 GCA_039932995.1 Acidobacteriota bacterium
CCCCGCCAACCGCTGACCCTGCCCCCGACGCTGAACCGCTGAACCGACCCCGAACTGAAGCTCCGACCCCAGCCTCCAGCCGCCGCTGAACTGAAGCTCCGACCCCCGACCTCCGCCGACCGCTGCTGAACTGAAGCTCCGACCCCAGCCGCCGCCCCGACCCCGAACTGAAGCTCCGACCCCAGCCCCCAGCCGCCGCCCTGAAGTGAAGCTCCGACCCCAGCCGCGACCCCAGCCGCCGCCTCGACTCCCGGCATTCCAAGGTCCGGCGCGGTCATCCCCCGCCAACCGCCAACCGCCAACCGCACGAGTTACCATGCGCGGCCGATGCTCCTCGCTCTCTTCCTGATCGACCTCGCCGCGGGTCTCTACCTCTTCCTTCCTCTGGTCGGACGCCGGAATGCGGGGGTGAAGTTCTATCGACTGATCCTGATCACGGGAGGCGCGCTGGCGATCGGAGCGGCGGTGGCGCATGCCAGTGCAGGCCGCCGGGATCTGGCGCTGGCAGACGGCAGCGTGGTGGCGTTGACCGCGCTGGTCTACCTGGTCTTGCGCTATCCGAAGCGCGTGATCTTCCGCGCTTCCGCGGTCCTCCTGGGCGCCGCCTACGTTGTCTCGGGGATTCTCGCTTATCACGCGGCGGTACAGCCGGCGCACCTCGCGTGGAGCATCGCCGGCGCGCTCGGCTCGATGGCGCTCCTCGGCAGCGTCAACCTGGCCATGCTCCTCGGACACTGGTACCTGGTCGTGCGGGGCATGGCCATCGATCCGCTCAAACGCCTCACCATCGCCACTCTCGTCACCACGGCGGTGAAGGTCGTCCTCGTGATCGTGTCCATCGCGGCGGCGTGGCCATCGCCGGTGATGAAGGACATCTTCTTCTGGATGCGGGCCGGCTGGGGATTGCTGGGACCGCTGGCGCTCTTTCCCATGGTCTGGGGCACCGTGCGCATCCGCTCCACCATGGCCGCCACCGGCATCCTCTACGTCGACGTCGTGGCCGTGGTCATCGGCGAGGTGCTGGGAGGATGGTTGTCCGCGCTCGCGCACCTGCCGTTGTGACAGGGGAGCGCCCCGCTACACAACGCGTGCGACAATGCGCCGCATGGCCGGTGTCCGTTTCGAGAACGTGTCCAAGCGCTTTGGTGCGGTGTCGGTGATCGAGGGTTTGAACCTGGAGATCCACGATCACGAGTTCATGGTCCTGCTCGGTCCCTCGGGATGCGGCAAGTCGACGGCGTTGCGGATGATCGCCGGGCTCGAGGAGATCTCCGACGGAAAGGTGCTGATCGGCGATCGCGTGGTCAACGATCTGCAGCCGAAAGACCGCGACGTGGCCATGGTCTTTCAGAACTACGCGCTCTATCCGCACATGACCGTGCGCCAGAACATCGAGTTCGGCCTGAAGATCCGGAAGACCCCCAAGGACGAGATGGCCCGCAAGGTCGGCGAGTCCGCGGAGACCCTGGGCATCTCTCCACTGCTGGACCGCAAGCCGAAGCAGCTCTCCGGCGGACAACGGCAGCGCGTGGCGGTGGCGCGGGCCATCGTTCGCGATCCCAAGGTCTTTCTGTTCGACGAGCCGCTCTCCAACCTCGACGCGAAGATGCGCGTGCAGATGCGTGCGGAGATCACGCACCTGCAGCAACGCCTGGAGACGACGTGCGTCTATGTGACGCACGACCAGATCGAGGCCATGACCATGGGCCATCGCATGGCCGTCATGAAGGACGGCCGCATCCAGCAGGTGGGAACGCCGCTGGAGGTGTATGACCGCCCGGCCAATGTCTTCGTGGCCCAATTCATCGGCACGCCGCCGATGAACTTCGTGGCCGCGACGGCGCGCGCGGGCCGGCTGGAAGCAGGGGCGTTCTCGATCCCGCTCCCCGACGGACGGCAGGTCCGCGACGGACAGAAGGTGTTGATTGGCATCCGCCCCGAGCACATCCACCCGATGGGGGAAACGGCGCGGAGCGTCACCGCGCCGGTCCGCGCCGCGGTAGACCTCGTCGAGCCGGTGGGACACCAGGCCATCGTGCACACACGCATCGGCGAAGACGCGCTAGTGGCTGCCTTCGACTCGCACGACCTCCCGCGCGCCGGGCAGACCATCGACCTGCAGATCGAGCTCGAACCGATTCACCTGTTCGACGCGGAGTCGCAAGCGCGCTTGTAAGGACGATGAGCGCTCGGCGTTAGGAGCGCCGGCGTCTCGCCGGCTGGACGGGCGGCGTCCCGCCGCGGGCGGGGGAAGCGTGCCGAGGGAAGGGCCCGAGGCTCTCGCGGCAAGCGCGTTTGTATGGCACAGCCTTCGCGAGAGGTGCGTCCGCGACTCAGTGCCCCTCTTCTGCTCCGGGGGGCGCCGCTCCGTAGACGTGGCGGTCGTGGATGACCAGGTCGAAGGGTTTGAGGTCTGGATTTGCCGGATAGCCGCGGTGGACGGCCTGGCAGTCGTAACAGACGATGACGTCTTTCACCACGCGCCAGACGATGTAGTCCAGGATGGTCACGGCCAGCAGGGACAGTCCCCATGTCCAGGGGACGAAGACCGCGCCGATGGCCACGAGGGCGACGCCGGTGGTGCGGTTGAAGTCTTTCTGAAAGTAGAGCTGGTCGTGATCGCAGGCGGCGCAACGGGCGATGATTGCGCCCTCCGGAGGGGCCACGACGAAGGTGGCCATGCCGCAGTGCTCACAGACGCGTGCCGGCTCGTCTGCCTCGCGCGCCACGCGTTGCTCGCATTTCGGACAGAGAAAGTGGACCGACGCCATCGGGTGCGGAGTGTATCCTGACGCCGAGGGTCGTTCATGCTCGCTTCTGGGTTGGTCTATTCGGGTCTCGTGGTCTCGTTCCTGGGCGCCTTGACGACGGCGCGCTCTCGACGCAGACCGGAGGGTTTGGTGGTCATGGCTGCGGGCGTGACCATGACGGCGATCGGCTTCCTGCTCCCGGCGCGGGAGTCTCGTGTACGCAGAGCCATCTCGCAGCTCGATCGTTTCATCCCGGCCTGGCAGTTCAACGAGGTTCACACGATCACGGTGGCCGCTCCGCCGGACAAAGTGTATGAAGCCATCCGTCACGTACGCGCCGACGAGGTGAGTCTCTTTCGCGCCTTGACCTGGATCCGCAGGGGAGGGAGGAAGAGCCGCCCGGGCAGCCTGCTCGATGCCAGAGACGCCGCGCTGATCGATGCGGCGCTCGAGAGCGGCTTCGTGACCCTGGCCGACGAGCCGCCTTACGAACTGGTGGTCGGCATCATCCTGGCCGCACCGCGCATTCGGAAGGAACAACCGTTGCGCGACCTGTTCCTCGGCGACCTTCCGCCCGGCTACACCGTGGCCGCCATGAACTTCGCCGTCGCCCCGGACGGCAAGGGCGGCTCCCGCATCACGACCGAGACCCGCGTCATCGCCAGCAGCGACGACCTGCGCCGCAAGTTCGCGCTTTACTGGCGCACGATCTACCCCGGCAGCGCGCTGATCCGGCGCATGTGGCTACGTGCCATTGCACGCAGGGCGCTGCGCTGAACGTGGGGCTCGGGGACTTGCCGTTGTCGAGTCTGCGGTTTCGCGCCGTGCAAATCGATCGCCGCGGCTGAGAATCGAACAACCGGCGAAGTCCCGGTGCAACCGCCCTACTTCGCGCGCTCGATGTACCGGTTTTCCACCGGGTCGACGATGATGTCTTCGCCCTCGGTGACGAACGGCGGGACCTGCACGACCACGCCGTTGTCGAGCGTGGCGGGCTTGTAGGACGAGGACTGGGTGGAGCCCTTCACCATCGGTTGCGTTTCCTTGATGCGGGCCTTGATGGTCTTGGGGAGCTCGACGCCGATCGGCTTGATGTCGTGGAACTGCACCTGGATCTTCAGGCCCGGCTCGAGCCAGGCAGCGGCGTCGCCGAGGTCCTCTTCGGCGATCTCGATCTGCTCGAAGCTCTCCGTGTTCATGAAGTGGTGCGCGTGGCCGTCGGAGTACATGTACTCCATCTCGTGCTGTCTGATGTAGGCCTGCTCGATGTCGTCGTTCGAGCGGAAACGGTGCTCGAACTGGTTGCCGGTGCGCATGTTGCGCAGCTTGGCCTGGACCATGGCCCGGAGGTTCCCCGGCGTGTGATGGCGGAACTCCATCACTTTGCAGAGGTCGCCGTCGAACACGATCACGATGCCTTTGCGGATGTCATTTGCGTTCATGTGAATCCTTTCGATGTGTGGCTGGTTGCGGGTTGCTCGTGCCTGCGGGCCCAGTCCGCAAGGAACCAGCAATCAGGAACAAGAGATAGACTGAGTCCGAGGAGAAACCTGTGAGAATTGTTGGGATCCTGCTGGCAGGCACACTACTCGCGGCGGCATGTCGGCCCGGCCGCGAAGCCCAAACGGCAGACACGACAGGGGATATTCCAGTGGGAGTGTATGCCTCCCTCACCGGCAGCGAGGCGGCGTTCGGCACTTCGACCGTCAACGGCGTGCGCCTGGCCGCCGACGAGATCAACGCGGCCGGGGGAGTGCTGGGACGCAAGATCCGTCTTGTGGTCGAAGACGATCATGGCCGGGCCGAAGAGGCCGCATCGGTGGTCACGAAGCTCATGAGCAGTGACGGCGTGGTGGCGCTCATCGGCGAAAACTCTTCCAATCAGTCCCTGGCCGCCGCGCCCAGCGCGCAGCGGGAGGGCGTGCCGATGATCTCCCCCTCCTCGACCAATCCCGCCGTCACGGAGAAGGGCGACTTCATCTTCCGGGTCTGTTTCACCGATCCCTATCAGGGGAAAGCGCTGGCCGTGTTCGTCCGCAAGGAGCTGAAGCTCGAGCGCGCGGCCATGCTCATCGACAAGAAGAACGACTACTCGGTGGGACTGGGCGAGGTGTTCCGCAAGGAATTCGAGGCCGGCGGAGGAACCATCGTCGCCGAACAGAGCTACTCCGGAGGAGACACGGAGTTCCGCCCGCAGTTGACCTCGATCCGCGCGCAATCGCCGCAAGTCCTGTTCGTCCCCGGCTTCTACACCGAGGTGGGGCAGATCGCCATCCAGGCCCGCGACCTGGGCATGACCATTCCGATGGTCGGCGGCGACGGTTGGGACTCGCCGGTGGTCATCAAGATCGGGGGCAAGGCCATCGAGGGCTGCTACTTCTCCGATCATTACTTCGTCGGCGACTCGCGTCCCGTGGTCAAGTCGTTCGTGGCGGAGTACAACCGCCGCCATGGAGCCAATCCGGAAGCGACGGCGGCTCTCGGCTATGACGCGCTGAAGATCTTCGCCGCGGCGGCGCGCCGGGCGGGCTCTCTCGACCGCAAGGCCATCCGCGACCAGATCGCCGCCACGAAGGAGTACGACGGCGTTTCCGGCATGATCACGATGGGAGCGGATCGCAACCCCATCAAGCCGGTGGCCATGATCAAGATCGAGAACGGTCAGATGAATTTTGCAGGGTGGGTGAAGCCCTGAACATGCAGCATTCAATCCCATCAACAAGTCCAAAAGGAGTCCTCGAATGCGTAAGTCCGTGCCGTACCTGTTTGCCGCATTGCTCACCTTGTCGCTCGTCGTTCCCGTCCATGCGGCCGCCAACCCGCAGAAGCCCGGGAAGTGGAAAGTGACGATGGAGATGGTGATGCCGGGCATGCCCATGAAGATGCCGCCGGTGAACTTCGAAGTCTGCCTGACCGAGGACGACCTCAAAGACCCGCAGAAGGCGGTACCGAACGATCCGCGAAGCGATTGCAAAGTCGGCGACTACAAGGTCGACGGCAACACCGTCACTTGGACGGTCGACTGCCCGAAGCAGAAGATGACGGGCACCGGCGAAATCACGTTCGCGCCCGAGAGCTACACCGGCAAGATGAACATGAAGATGGGTGAGCAGGAAATGTCCACCAAGTACTCCGGCAAGTGGATGGGAGCCTGCAAGAAGTAGCGCTCTGCTCCCGATTGCGATCGGTCCCCGGCAGCTCGTGGCGAGATGCCGGGGACGCACTTCATTCCACGGCCGTCCGGCGCCGCGCCCAGGCCAGTTGTGCGCACATCACCAGCATGCCGGTGTCGCGCAGCAGGACGAGCCACATGTCGCGCATCTTTTCCTCATACGTCTTGCCGGCGGCGGAGACGTCGAAGCACCCGCAGTCGATGGCGTTGCCGCGCAGGAGGTTGATGGTGATGGCGATCATGAAGGTCACCAGAAGCAGCGTGACCAGCCAGCGTGCGGGGCGGGTCCAGATGCCCAGGATCAGGCAGAGACCGGTCAGCAACTCCAGCCAGGGCATGACCAGAGATGTCAGGTTGATCAGCGCGCCCGGAAGGATGCGGTAGTTGTAGATCATGTGCGCGAAGGACGGAGGGTCGAGGACCTTCGGCCAGGCCGCGACGACGAAGATGATGCCCAGGGCGATCTGCACGCGCAGGGTGAGCCAGGGGTGAGTGAGGCGCTCGGACATCGTCAAGGCTGCGCTCCGGTCCGCACCGCTCCGCCACGTTTCAGCCAGTCGGGGAAGCCGTCTTTGTAGACGTAGACGTTGTTGAACTGAATGCCCCACAACTTCTGCGAGAGCATGTGCGAGTCCTCGCAGGCCCCTCCGGTGCAGTAGACGACGATGGGCTGGTCTTGCGTGTCCTGGCGTTCTTCGTAGAGCGCGTTCACCTTGTCGTCGAGGTCCGCTTCCCAGACCGAGAACGGCCGCGCGCCCGTGATGTGGCTTTCCCCATACACGGCCGAGCGCCGCGCGTCGAGAAAGAGTGCTCCGGCCGCGTGGAGCTTGGCCGCTTCTTCGCCCCCGATCTCGAGATAGGCCTTGTCGGGATGCGGTTGATAGCGGGCCAGCACGCTTGCGGGCGACGCCGCTGGAGCGGCTGGGACCGGCGCGGGCGGCTTCGGTCCGGCGGACGTCGTGACCACGGCGGTCGTCGTGGTTGCCGCGGCCGGCGTTGGCGAAGCGACGGTGGCCGTCGGCACGGCGGGCATCTCCGGGACGGTGGCCGTCGCCGTGTCGGGCACAGGCACGAGAGTCCCCGTCGTATCCGCGGCCGCGGCGGTCGGCAGCGCGGCAGTCTCGGTGATGGGGGGAGGCGGAACGCGCACCGGCTGGCGCGGCGGAACCCGTAGCGCATCCGGATAGAAGCCGGCCGGCAGGACCAGCTTACGCGTGGGCGCCGCCAAAGCATTGGCGACCACGGCGATCACCGCCGCCGCGAGCACGAGGAGAAGAGCCTGGACGAAGGGGTTGCGCAATCTCATGGCTGTCGGAGGTTAGGACGACTCAACCGGCGCATGGTATCGGAATCGGGGCGGCGGGGGCTTCGAGTCGTCTCGTCGTCGAGTCGTCTCGTCGTCGGGTCGTCGAGTCGTCGGGTCGTCGAGTCGTCAAGTCGTCGAGTGGCAGGGGCGTCGAGCCTCACAGTCTCACAGTCTCATAGGCGCCGCGGCGTGCAGCTCTATGAGACTGTGAGCCTATGAGCCAATGAGACTCCCGATCACTCGACGACTGGCAGACTCGCAGACTCGAAGACTCGAAGACTCGAAGACTCGACGACTCGACGACCCGACACGCCGACTTGACGACTCGGCAACGCGAAGACTCTAATCCCGCCCCTATGCCCCGTTCTTTCGAAGGCGATCTCGA
>JBDTOZ010000521.1:0-3438 GCA_039932995.1 Acidobacteriota bacterium
CTCGCAAGAGCCTCGGTGGACTAAAGTCCACCGCTCCACTGGCACGCCGCCCGCCGTGATCCGGATCTCCAGCGCGGCTCCAACCGGAGAGCCATTTACTTGATGGTTCTCTTGTAAGGATGGTACCGCTCCCGTTGCCGGCCGAACGTCGTGCTTCTCAGTTTCTTCTTGTATTGCACGACCGGCTCTTGCCTCTGAAGTTGGCCGAAGTGGTGGACGAACCAGTTGTCCGGATGAGCGATGAGCCACGGTGCGCACCATATGCAGGGGTCGAGGTCGACATACAGATGGTAGTGGCCGTTGTGGTTCCAAAAGGGCAGTCCCTGATTCTCCGCGGTCCGGATCGCGGTTTGCTCCGCGTGCTCTTCGAGGAGCGAGCTGGAGAACGGCCGCCCAGGTGCAATGTGCCCGTGAAATGCATTGAACGTCGGATCCAGTCCGGAGAAGAGGCGGGATGTGCCGAAAACCGTCGAGAACAGAAGCGGCCCAGGTGCGTTCACCGCGATGGCGGGATAGTTGGCGTGAAGGGCGATTGCCACGGCCGCGTTGCAGGAGTCATACGAGAATCCGAGTGCCGGCTGCCCGAGAAACTGCGTGAAGTGATTCATGGAGCGCAGGCAGAGCGCGTTCCCGATGACGTCCTCGTCGTCGGCAGGTGCCAGGAGATTGATCAGTCGCTGCTGGAAGATCGCCATAGACAGGGCCTCGAAGGACAGACGATTCTAGTCTGGCGTCGGCAGATTGCCAGGCCTCCCGGGAGCCGGCGTCTGTCCCCTCACTGCACGCTCTCCCACTTGGTCTGCGTGACCTTGAGGGCAGGGTGCGAGACGAGCAGGTGCCAGACTACGGCGGCCAGACCTTCGGTGTGCGGGGTGATGCGGTCGTTGGAGACGACGGGGATGAGCACGCATTCGTCGGCGACCTGTTTCGTGTAGCCGCCGTCCTTGCCGACGATGCCGAAGATCTTCGCGCCGCGCTCGCGGGCGTGGTCGATGGCCCGCACGAGATTGACGGAGACGTTCTTCTCCACGTTTCCGCCGCCGACGGAGAAGACCAGCACGGAATCGTGGGGACGCAGGCGCGAGATCTTCAGCCATTCCGCGAAGCAGGTGTCCCAGCCCTCGTCGTTCACACGCGCGGTGAGCTCGGAGACGTTGTCGGTGGGGGTATAGGCCTCGAACTGACAGATCTTGCGGAAGTCGTTCACGGCGTGACTGGCGTGTCCGGCCGAGCCGCCGACGCCGAGGATGAAGAGGCGGCCACCGGCATCACGGGAGGTGCCGAGACCCGCGGCCATGCGATCGATGGCCTCGGCGTCAATGAGGCGGATCACGTCGATGCTCTCTTCGAGAAAGGCGCGGCTGAACGAGCTCATGGAAGGATTCGAACATCGCGGGCGAGAGCGCGTCAACTTGCTCCCGCACGTCCAGCCAGGCAACTGAAGCCTGGACCTGCCAAGTGAACGTAGAATGCGCGCCCATGAATGGCCAGGTGCGCGCGGCATTGGGCTCACTCGCCGGCGCGGGGTTGGCGGTGTGGCCGGCCATGCTCGTCCGTCCCTGGTTTCGGGCGCCTGTGGGCGGCGTGGGCGCGGTGACGGTGGCGGGCTATCCGAAGAGCTGGGACTACGCGGTCATCGCGCTCCTCGTGTTCGGAGCCTTCGTGGGCGGTGCGATCGCATCGTGGAGCGCGGCGCGCCCGGCGACGGTTGCCCGGGTGGATGCGCCGGCGCGGAGCCGCTGGATGCAGCTTGCCATGGCCGTGATCGTCTTCGTGCTGATGATCTTCATGCACGACCATCCCTACGCGCCGATGGATCCGTTCCATGAAGGAGAGCACCTCACTGCAGGCTGGCTGCTGAAAAGCGGCCAGCGTCCTTACCGCGACTTCTACATCTTTCACGGACTGGCCACCGATGCGGGGCTGGACGCGCTGGCTCTGGGGGATCCGCCCTCTCCGCTCGGCCCGCGGCGTCTGCAGACGATCCTCGACGCGGCCACGCTCGCGCTCCTCGTTCCCATCGCGTTCGAGTTGCTGTCCACGACCGGCGGCGTGATCCTGGGGCTGCTGCTCTCCCTCAGTGCGTGCGCGGCCTTCTGGCTGCCCGTCTTTCCTTACTTTCGCCTCGCGCCCGTGCTGCTGGCCGTGCTCGGTCTGCTCCGCTACCAGCGCAGCGGGCGCGCCGGACCGTTGCTCCTGGCCTTCGCCGCGTCCACTCTGGGCGTTTTGTGGAGTCTCGACACCGGGATGTACACCCTGGCCGGGACCATCATCGTCATGATCGCGCTCCGGCTGCTCGGACTGGAAGAGAAGCCGGTGCCGTTGCTGCGCGTCCTGTTGCTGGCGGCCCTCGCGCTGGCCCTGCCGCTGCTCGTGCTCCTGGCCGTGCGCGCAGACCTGCGGCAGTTCTTCGTCGATTCGTTCGTGATCATGCCGGGGGCGATCGACGCGGTCTGGGCATTGCCGGCGCCCGCGCCGTTCACGGCCAACGGCGTCCGGTACTACCTTCCGCCGCTCTTCTACGGATTTCTGCTCGCCCTGGCGTTGGTGCAGTTGCGGCGCGGCAACAAAAGAGAGGCGGCCCACATCGGGATCCTGACCCTCTTTTCGTTGCTGCTCTTCCGCACTGCGGCCGGCCGGGTGAGTTGGAGTCACACGCGATTCGCCATGCCGCTGCTCGGTCTGGCGATGACCGCGTTCGTCCTCGAGCCGCTGCTGCGCGCGACGCGCAACGTCCGCGTGCTGCTGGCCGGCCTCGCGCTCGCCGCGCCCATGTTCTTCTACTTCGAGGTCCGCGAGAACCTCACCGCCGGAGCGAAACTGCTGGCCGGCTGGCCCGCCCGTCTGCGCCACGAAGGTCTGGTGGAGTACCCATTTCCCACGGGCCGCGGGATCTACAGCTCCCCCCAGAACGCCACCGACCTGGCCGCGCTCCAGCGCGCCATCGACGGCCTCGGCCCGCCCGACGCAACCATTCTCGACTTCTCGAACGAGCGCGCGCTCCACTACCTGCTGCAACGCCGCTCGCCGCTGCGTTGCATGGAGATCTCCATGCTCTCCGTGCCACGACTCCTGGCGGAAGCGATGGCGCAGTTGAATGCGAACCCACCGCTCTGCGTCGTCGTCAGCGGCGATCCCGCCATCGCCAGCTTCGACGGAGTCTCCAACCGCGACCGCGTGCCGGCGCTCGCCGCCTGGATCGACGCAAACTATCCAAAGCGCGTGCAGGCCGGACGATTCACGCTCGCCACGCGGTAGTCCGCCACGGTCCCGCGCGAAGGCGCATCCGGTCCCGCCGCGAAGGCGCGTCCATCCACGCGCGAAGGCGCGTCCATCCACGCGCGAAGGCGCGTCCGTTCACGCGCGAAGGCGCGTCCGACAATCTAGGAGTCTGCGCGGTAGAAGCATTTCCATCGGGTTTCACGCCGGAGGCGTGGC
>JBDTOZ010000522.1:0-5793 GCA_039932995.1 Acidobacteriota bacterium
GTGCCGGCTGTCACCAATCTTGCTACCATCCCGCTCCGTGGCCGTGACAGGAATGACCGGGGCTCGTGTGGCGGATGTCGACGTGGATCCGGCCGAGGCTTTGCTGGAGGTGAAGAACCTTCGCACCACCTTCTTCACCGGAGACGGCGCGGTGCATGCCGTCGACAACGTTTCCTTCAACGTGAGACGCGGCGAAGCCGTGGCGCTGGTGGGGGAGTCCGGGTGCGGCAAGAGCGTGACCGCGATGTCGATCATGCGGCTGGTCGCCCCTCCCGGAAAGATCACAGCCGGCACGATCAGCTTCAAGGGGAAGGACCTGGCCTCACTCTCCGAGCGCGACATGCGCGAGGTGCGCGGCAACGACATCGCCATGGTCTTCCAGGAGCCGATGACGTCGCTCAACCCGGTTTTCAAGATCGGCGCGCAGGTGGCCGAGGCCATCCGCATCCACCGCAAGGTCTCCCGCAAGGAGGCCTGGAAACTGGCCGGCGACATGCTGGAGCTGGTGTCGATTCCCGATCCGCACAAGCGCCTGCACGACTATCCGCATCAACTCTCCGGCGGCATGCGCCAGCGCGTGATGATCGCCATTGCCCTCTCCTGCGATCCCGAGCTGCTCATCGCCGATGAGCCGACCACCGCCCTCGATGTGACCATCCAGGCCCAGATCATGGAGCTCCTGGCCTCGCTGCAGAAGCGGCTCGGCCTGGCCGTTCTCCTGATCACGCACGACCTCGGCGTCGTGGCCGAGTTCTGCGAGCGCGTGATCGTCATGTACACCGGCCGCGTGGTCGAGGAAGCTCCGGTGAATGCGCTCTTCAAGAACACGGCGCATCCCTACACGCGCGGACTGCTCCGTTCCCTGCCCAGCATCACCAACATCGAGAACCCCGGCCGGCTGGCCACCATCCCGGGCATGGTCCCGCAGCTCACGGCCCTGCCGAAGGGATGCAAGTTCAATCCGCGCTGCCCCGACGTCATGGACATCTGTCTCGGCAACGAGCCCGCACTCATGCTGGTGGGAGAGGGCCATTCCGCGCGGTGCTATCTGCACGGAGACGTGGCCGACCCCGAAAGGATCGAGAAGTGAGAACGGACGCGAGGATGAAGGACACCCGATGACGATCGAAGCCCCCATTCTCAATCCTCAATCCTCAATCCACCATCCGCCGCCAGGGGACCTGCTGGTCGTGCGCGATCTGCGCAAGTACTTTCCGGTCAAGCGCGGCGTGCTGGCCCGGGTCGTGGCCAACGTCAAGGCGGTTGACGGAGTGAGCTTCAACGTGGCGCACGGCGAGACGCTGGGACTGGTGGGTGAGTCGGGCTCCGGCAAGACCACCATCGGCCGCTGCATCCTCCGTCTGATCGAGCCGACCTCTGGATCCGTCGAGTTCGAAGCGACGAACGTTCTCGAGCTCGACTCCGGCGACATGCGCCGCATGCGCCGCCACATGCAGATCGTCTTTCAGGATCCTTATGCCTCGCTGAATCCGCGCATGACGGTGGGCACGATCGTGGCCGAGCCCCTGATCATTCACGGGGGCCTGAGCAGAAGCGAGCGAGAGCAGCGGGTGGCGGAGCTGTTGACCAAGGTGGGACTGAGTCCCGATTACCGCAAACGCTATCCGCACGAGTTCTCGGGCGGCCAGCGGCAGCGCATCGGAGTGGCCCGCGCGCTGGCCACGAATCCGAAGTTCCTCGTGCTCGACGAGCCGGTCTCCGCGCTCGACGTCTCCGTGCAGGCGCAGGTCGTGAACCTGCTGCAGGACCTGCAGGCCGAGCTCGGTCTCACGTACCTCTTCATCGCCCACGACCTCTCGGTGGTCGAGCACATCTCCACGCGCGTGGCCGTGCTCTACCTCGGCAAAGTCATGGAGCTCTCCGACCGCCGCGCTCTGTACGACGATCCGCTGCATCCGTATACGAAGGCGCTGCTCTCCGCCGTACCGGTGCCCGATCCGACCGTGAAGAAGACGCGCATTCTTCTCACAGGCGACATCCCCACGCCCCTCGACCCTCCCAGCGGCTGCGTCTTCCACACGCGCTGCCCGATCGCCCAGTTCCCGATTTGCAAGACGGAAGTCCCGGCCCTCATCGAGCACAAGCCCGGACACTTCGCAGCCTGCCACTTTGCCGGAGAGCCGCTGCCGGAACAGACGGCCGCCGTCACGCAGTAGGCGCAAATCGTTTCCCTCTCTCTGAATCGCCTCACGCGTGGGTCGTGGGGCATCTGGAGTCCTACGCGGGGATCGCGCTGGTGATGCATCCCGTGGTCGCGCGGATCTCCGCCATCTACGAGCGCAACGGAATCGACCTGGGAACGTATGAGGTGTGGGGGAGGCAGTCATCGCTTTTCGGCCAGGGGCATCCACCCGGGAGTTTCTTCGGCGCAAGCCTCAGATGCGCTTGTTCTAGAATCAGGGGGCCTCAGAGGCTGGGATTCTACGAAACCATCAACTCATCTTTACGTACAAGAGGCGTGTCTGGGAGGACTTGCATGACTGCTGTTCGACGCTTGATCACGATTTTTACCCTGTCGCTCGCTGCGACCGCGCTGGTCGCGCAGGAGTCTCAGGCGCCCCGCACCACGGCGGCCATCACCGCCGAGACTGATAAGGACGCCACCGATCCGCGCGCGTTGCGCCTCACGCTGAACGACGCCCTGACCACGGCGATGCAGCAGAACCTGGGCATCGTCCTCGAGGATTACGAGTACCGGATCTCGGACCAGAACCTCCGCGGGCAATACGGTGTCTTCGACTTCAACACCGACGGCAGCCTCTCGCATGGAAGCACCAAGAGCCCGACCTCCAACCCGTTTCAGACGGCTGGGGGGCGGTCCACCCGCTTGACCGCCGGCGTCAGCCAGATCATTCCCACGGGGGGCGACTACTCGATCTCGCTCGACACTTCCCGGGCCACGAAGGTCGGTGGCGGCACTTTCGTGAATCCGCAGTACAGCAACAGTCTGGACTTCACCTTCACGCAGCCCTTGCTGAAAGACTTCGGCGTGGACATCACCAGCCGGGGGATCACCATTGCGCGCAACAACCTTGGCATCACCGAGGGAACCTTCAAGATCACGGTCATGGACACGGTGAGCGCCGTCGAACAGGCCTACCTCGACCTGATCTATGCGCGTCGCGCCGTGGGCGTGGTCAAGGAGTCGCTGTTCCTGGCGCGTGACCAGGCCCGGATTACCCAGATCCGCATCGACGTCGGAGCCTCGGCTCCGCTGGACATCCTGCAGCCCCGCGTCACCATTGCCACCACCGAGGAGCAGCTCATCCGTGCCGTGGCCAGCGTGCGCAACGCCGAGGATCGCCTCCGGGCCCTGCTCAACCTGCCCACCTCCGAGTGGGACCGGCCCATCGTCCCCGCGGAGGACGTGACCTATACGCCGATGACTATCGACTTCCAGCAGTCGGTGGAGCGTGCCTTCGCCAACCGGCCGGAGATCACGCAGCGCCAGTTGGCCAGCGACACGGCTCGCATCCAAGCGCTTTACCGGCGCAATCAGGTGCTCCCCACCGTGGACTTCGTCACCACCTACGGCCTGCAGGGACAGGCGGGACGGCGTCAGGAGCTCGACGCCAACGGAGATCCGACCGGCCGCACTGTGACCGACCCGTACACCGACACCTTCTCGCAGATCGCAGGCCTGGACTTTCCGGGGTGGAGCGTCGGCTTCAATTTCGGGATGCCCATCCTGAACATCAGTGCGCGCGCGGATGCGCGCGCCGCGGCGCTGGCCCTCGACCAGTCCAAGACCCTCGAAGAGCAGACCCGCCAGAACATCGCCGTCGACGTGCGCAGCGCGGCCCGGTCCGTGGACGAGTTCGCGCAGAGCATCGCCGCCACCAAGGCCGCGCGCGAGGCCGCGGAGAAGAACGTGGACGCCGAGCGCAAGCGCTATGAGAACGGCATGACCACCAACTTCCAGGTGCTGGAAGTGCAGCAGCAGCTCTCCGACTCCCGCGTCAGCGAGCTGCAGGCCATCGTCGGCTACAACAAGGCCGTGGCCGCGTTCCACCGCGCCGTCGGCGACATCCTCGACGTGCATGACATCCGCCTCGCTCCGCCGGAGAAAACCCCGGAGCCGACCCTCGGCCGCTGGCTGGACAAGTACAATTGGCTGAACTACGGAAGCCACGTCCCGCAAAACGGAACGCAGAAGACGGAAGGACAGCAATGACATTTGACGTAGCCGGTACTCCACCACCGTCGCCGCCCGTCGCGGCGCCGCCTTCCCAGAATTCGTTCGCGCGAATGGCCGGGGTGCTCTTCACGCCATCCGAGACCTTCGAGGACATCGCGCGCAAGCCCGACTTCGTCGTGCCTCTGCTGCTGATCCTCATCATCGGCTACGTCTGCACGATCCTGATGGTGCCGCACATGGACTGGAACGCCGTGGCGGAGCAGCAGGCCCAGGTGATGAAGAAGCAGAACCCGAACATCAAAGACGCGGACATCGAGCGCATCGGGAAGATGACCAAGGCTTTCGGCAGCGTGATGGCCTATGTGTCCCCGCTGCTGGGCGTGCTCTGGTACCTCATCGTGGCGTTGGTGCTCTTCGGCGCGTTTCGTCTGATGGGAGGGGAGGGCACGTTCAAGCAGGCGTTCTCGGCCACTCTCTACGCATGGATTCCACTCGTGATCTTCAGCATCATCCTGACGGTCGTGGCGGTCACGCAGGGAACGATTGATCCGACCACCATGGCCACGGCGGTGAAGTCCAACCCGGCTTTTCTCGTGGACATGAAAGAGCAGCCGGTGCTCTTCGCCCTGCTGTCGGCGTTGGACCTCTTCACGCTCTGGACGATCGCGCTGCTGATCACCGGCTTTGCCGCTCTCTCGAAGAAGAAGTGGGCCAATTCGGCCGCCATCGTGGTCTCGCTGTGGCTGATCATGGTGCTGATCCGGGTCGGGTTGGCCGCCCTCGGCGCCATGCGCGCCGGCGCCTGAAGGACGAAACCCAGAACATGAGCGCACTTCCGATCCCGCAGTCCCAGCACCTCATCGTCATGAACGAGCTGACGCGCGTTTATGACCTTGGGCCGCAGAAGATCTTCGCCCTCAACGGCGTGAACCTCACCATCGAGCAAGGGGAGTACGTGGCCATCATGGGCCCCTCGGGGTCAGGCAAATCCACGCTGATGAACATCATCGGCTGTCTGGACACGCCCACCTCCGGCTCGTACGTGCTGGACGGCGTGCCGGTGGAGACGCTCAACGACGACGAGCTGGCCGCGATCCGCAACAAGAAGATCGGCTTCGTCTTTCAGACCTTCAACCTGCTGGCCCGCACTACGGCCCTCCAGAACGTGGAGCTGCCGCTCGTCTACGCGAAGATCCCCCGCGCGGAACGACGCCGCCAGGCCGAGGAAGCATTGGCCGCGGTCGGTCTCCAGGACCGCATGGGACACCAGCCCAACGAGCTCTCCGGCGGGCAGCGCCAGCGCGTGGCCATCGCCCGGGCCCTGGTGAACAAGCCCTCGCTGCTCCTGGCCGACGAGCCCACCGGCAACCTCGACTCCCAGACCGGCCGCGAGATCCTCGACCTCTTCCACGAGCTCCACGCCAGCGGCAACTCGATCATCATGGTCACCCACGAAGACGACGTGGCCAAGGAAGCCAAGAGGATCATCCACATCCGCGACGGCAAGGTGTCGGTGTAGTCGTTGGCGGGAGAACGCCAACGGCGTTGACGTCTCGAACCACAGCGCGGACTGCGCCCGCAACCGAAGGAACGCCGGCGTCTCGCCGGCTGGCTGTGCGGCGTCCTCGCCGCGG
>JBDTOZ010000523.1:0-1683 GCA_039932995.1 Acidobacteriota bacterium
ATCCTCGCGAGAGCGACGGTGGACTCAAGTCCACCGCTCCACTGGAGTTTGGCCAACCAGCGCTGGCGGCCGTGCCGGGGCCAACCAGCGCTGGCGGCCGTGCCGGCTAGCGGGTCATCAAGATCAGCGTGCGGTCGACGACCTTCGACGTGGTGACGTCGAAGTAAGGCCGTTGCACCGTGACACGGGGGCGGTTCGGGCGGGGAGCGATGTCGGCGGCGCGGTAGGCGCCGGTGGCCTTGGACACGTCGGTGGGGAGGTTCATCTTTTTGAGAAGCTCCTCGATGGCTTTCGTGTCGGTGGCGAGATCGCCGGTGCGGTAATAGGCCTGCGGTTTGGCCGCGCTGAGGTTGTTCGTCACGTCCGGCGCCACTTCCTTGTAGCCGTACTCCTTCGCGTAGTACTCGGCCACCTGTTCCACCGGCGCGTCGGTGTCGTAGATGGCGGTTGGGGGTGGCTCCTGGCCGGGTGCCAGCGCGCGATGCGCGTTCTTGGTCGTCTCGGTGAGCTGTCCGAGGTATTGAGAGCCGGAGTAAACGACGAAGGCGAACGCCTCAGGCTCGGCGAATTCCTCTTTCCCCTTGCATCCCACGAGCACAGAGCTGACCAGTGCCGTGGAGACCAGGAGAGCGGACAGCAGACTTCTTTTCTGAATGGACAACAATGACTCCTCCGGATTCGAATTCGGCCGCGAATTATACGGACCAATCGCTCCCGACGTCGCTCAAAGTCCGAGATAGTCTTCGATGGACCGTCCGGTGATGTCGCCGAAACGCTGCGAATACGAGCGGATCGAGCCGGCGGGCTCATCCAGGAAGATGCGCTCCACCCGAAACAGCGGTGCGAACATCGTCACCATCTCGATCTCGGATTCCTCCCCGCGCGCGATCTGATGAATCCAGTCGTCGAACGAGTCCAGATTCATGGCCTGCATCGTCACCCCCGCCGCCGAGAGCGAGCGCAGCACCCCGAAGAACTTCTCCTTCGGATTGACCAGGTTGAGGATGACCAGGGCGTTGGGGGGAAGCCCTTCGATCACGCCATCCCCCTCAGGAGACCGGTCGCACTACCGATGCTGTCAGGCATGCGGATCTCCGCCGGCGATCTTCTCCGAGAGCTCGATCAGCACCCCGTTGCCGGCCGCTGGATGCAGAAACGCCACCCGGCATCCGTGCGCTCCCGGGACCGGAGTCTCGTTGATCAGCCGGTAGCCTTCGGATTTCAGGCGCGCCAGATGACTCTCGATGTCGTCGACGCGGAAGCAGATGTGATGGATCCCTTCACCGCGCTTCTCGAGGAACTTGGCGATGGGGGAGTCGGGGCTGGTCGGCTCGAGGAGCTCGAGACTGGAGTCGCCGACCGTGAGAAACGCGGTCCGCACTTTCTGCGTCTCCACGGTCTCCACGTGGTCGATGGTCAGACCGAGAGCCTCGTAGACGCGGGCCGCGTCCAGGGATTTCACCGCGATGCCGATGTGGTCGAGTGTGGGTTTCATGGGTTTCGGTTGGCGGTTGACGGTTGGCGGTTGACGGGGGAGCGGCAATCGACCGCGGTCGGTTCCGTTGGCGTTCTCGGGATCGGACTCTTTTCCGGCTGAAGGGAGAATAAGGCGAAACGCTGCAGATTTGCGCAACCAGCAACCAGCAACCAGCAACCAGCAACCAGCAACCAGCAACCAGCAAC
>JBDTOZ010000524.1:0-2028 GCA_039932995.1 Acidobacteriota bacterium
GGACTTTAGTCCACCGGCTGGAGTTTGGCTATTTGACGCGGGAAGTGCGCCGGGCAGGATGCCCGCGCCCCATGGCTCATCGAGCCAAGGCACTCCGGTAAGGGGCCGCGGGCATCCTGCCCGCGGTGGACTCTGGTCTGTGGAGCGGTGGACTTGAGTCCAGCGGGCACTCGTGGCGCCGCCGCGACGGCAGAGGGGAAGTGTCTCGCGAGAGCCTGGCAGGCTAAAGCCTACCGCTCCACAGGCACGCCTCCTTCCCGACCCGCGCGTGCCCCTCGAGTTGCAACCGCGGGCAGGATGCCCGCGGCCCCTACCCGGGCGCGCCGCTCTAGGCCACCGGCTCTTCCACGGGACGGGGCATGAGCACGACTTCGTCGCCGTTCATGGTGAAGTCGATGTGTTCGGGGACGTGGTCTTTGTTGCGGATCATGAACTCGGAGAGCTCGTCTTCGATGTAGCGCTGGATGGCGCGGCGCAATGGGCGCGCGCCGGAGTTGGTCTCTTCGCTCGCTTTCGAGAGGAGCCAGCGCACCACCGAGTCGTCCACCGCGATCTGCACGTTCTTGTGCACGAGGGCCAGGTTGACGTCGTCGATGAGGAGCTGGTTGATCTCCCGCAGCTCTTTCTCGGTGAGCGGGTTGAAGATGATCACTTCGTCGATGCGGTTGATGAACTCCGGCGAGAACTCGCGCTTGAGCTCCGTGTGGATGAGCTGCTCGGCGGACTTCTGGTCGGCCTCGCCGCCCTTCTCGCGGAAGCCCATGTGGCCCTTGGTGGCCAGGTGCCGGGTGCCGAGGTTGCTGGTCATGATGATCAGCGTGTTGCGGAAGTCGACCTGGTTGCCGAGGGAGTCGGTGAGGATGCCGTCCTCGAGGATCTGCAGGAGGATGTTGGAGAGATCGGGATGCGCCTTCTCGATCTCGTCGAGCAGCACCACCGCGTAGGGATTGCGGCGCACGCGCTCGGTGAGCTGCCCGCCCTCTTCGTGACCGACGTAGCCGGGAGGCGAGCCGATGAGCTTGGAGACGGAGTGCTTCTCCATGTACTCGGACATGTCGAAGCGGATGAGGTGCTTCTGCGAGCCGAACAGGAACTCGGCCAGACGGCGGGCCACTTCGGTTTTCCCGACACCCGACGAGCCGAGGAAGATGAACGAGCCCATGGGGCGGTTCGGGGAAGCGACGCCCAGGCGCGAGCGGCGGATGGCGCGGGAGATGGCCCGGATGGCCTTGTTCTGACCGACGATGCGCCGCATCAGGATCTCTTCCATGTTGATCAGCTTGGCGGCCTCGTCGGCCTCGATGGAGGTCACCGGGATGTCGGTCCAGGAGCTGATGATCTCCTCGACGTCGCGCTGGGTGACTTCCATCATCTCGTCGCCGATCATCTCGCGCTCCTGCTTGAAGCGCTCGATCTCTTCCTTCAGCTCGATCTCGCGCTCGCGCAGGAAGACGGCCTTCTCGAAGTCTTTGTCGGAGATGGCCTTCTTCATGTCCTTGACGATGGAGCGCGTCTCCGCCTCCAGGCGTCGCAGGTTCTGCGTGTCGGCCACGCGGCGCAGCTTCACCTTGGCGCCGGCCTCGTCGATGATGTCGATGGCCTTGTCCGGGAAGAAGCGGTCGGTGATGTAGCGGTTGGACTGGTAGACGGCACTCTTGATGGCCGTGTCGCTGTACTTGACCTTGTGGAAGGACTCGTACCGTTCCTTCACTCCTTCCAGGATCTGCAGGGTCTCGTCCTCGGTGGGAGGATTGACGATGATGGCCTGGAATCTCCGGAGCAGCGACCGGTCCTTCTCGATGTAGCGCCGGTACTCGCGGATGGTGGTGGCGCCGACGCAGGAAATCTCGCCGCGCGAGAGGGCCGGCTTGAGGATGTTGGCCGCGTCCAGCGAGCCTTCCGCCGAGCCCGCGCCGATGAGGGAGTGGATCTCATCGATGAAGATGATGATGTCCTGGTTTTCCTTCAGCTCTTTGATGATGCCCTTGAGCCGCTCTTCGAACTGGCCGCGGTACTTGGTGCCGGCCA
>JBDTOZ010000525.1:0-10738 GCA_039932995.1 Acidobacteriota bacterium
CTCCTCGCACGCCTTCCCCCGCCCGCGGCGAGGACGCCGCACAGCCAGCCGGCGAGACGCCGACGTTCCTTGGGTTGCGGGCGAAGCCCGCGCTGTGTCTTCGGCGCCTCGCTCGGTCCCTTGGCGACCGGCATGACCAGCGACTACTCACCCTCGCCGCCGGCATCACCACCACCCCCGCCGCCCTTCGAGCCCTTCCGCGGCACCGGCCTCCACTCCGCCATGTACCTGCTGCCCCTGCTCAGCCTCATCCTCGCGCTCGTCCTCTACGCCGGCTCCCTTCGCGCAGAGGTCACTACGTCACGTGGTATCGTTCGAAGGTCATGGTGGCTCGCGACACGACTCGCTCCGCGGCGGAACTTCAGGACGAGATTCATCGTCGGTTCAGTCCTGCAGAGCGGCTGCGGATGGCGATCGAAATGAGCGAGTTTGCCCGGTCGCTGAGCCGGGCGGGGCTGCGTAGCCGCCGGCCCGAGCTGACGGAAGCGGAGCTCGACGACGAGATGCTGCATCAACTCTACGGCTTTCGCACCGCGCGCCAGTGACCGTTCAGGATCTTCTCACCCGTCTCGTCGGCGCGCTCGAAGCCGCGGACGTTCCGTACATGCTCACCGGGTCGTACGCGAGCTCGCTCCACAGCCTTCCGCGGGCGACGCGCGACATCGACATCGTTATCTTTCCGAATCGGGATCAGCTCACACGGTTGATCCAGTCCCTGCCGCCAGACAGCTATCACTCCGATCTGGAAGAAGCGCTCGATTCCCTGCGGCGCCGCGGTCAGTTCAACATCATCGACTACGCCACGGGTTGGAAAGTCGATTTCATCATTCCTCCGTTCGATGAGTTCCATGTGGAGGAGTTTGAGCGGCGCAGGCTGATCGATGTGGACGGTGTGCCGCTCTCGGTCGTGTCGCCCGAGGATATCGTCATTGCGAAGCTCCTCTGGGCGAAGGCCGGTGAATCCGAACGGCAACTCGAGGATGCTGCGACCGTCGTTCGGCTCCAGGGCTCCAAACTCGACGTGGCGTATATCGAGAAGTGGGTTCGAAAGCTGGAGATCGAGCCGCAGTGGCTCTCTGCTCGTTTGAGAGCCGGTGATTCATGAGGCGATGCTCTCGAGGATGGCGCAAGAGGGGCGCGGACGAGATGCCGCGCACCCCTCAGCGCTTCAAACCTGCCAGACGTTTCTGGGCCAGCTCCCAGGGTGAGGTGGGGGTGTCCTGTTTCTCGATGCGTTTGTAGGCCTCCGTCGCCACGTCGAGGATTCCGTAGTTCTCGGCGATGCGGCCCACGACGTACCAGTCCGCGGCCTGCAACGTGTCTTCGCCTTTCTCTTCGAGGCTCTTGAGCAGAGTCTCGCGCGCTTCGGAGGACTTGCCCTCTTCCGCGTAGACCACGGCCAGCGTATTGAGCACGGCATAGCTGTTCGGGGCGAGCGCAACGCCGCGCTCCGCATTCGCCGCGGCCTTGGCCAGGTCGGCCGCGGCGAACAGGGACGTCCAGGCTTGCTGGTTGTAGTCGCCGGCCGTGGCCTGCGGTCGCGTGAGGATCTGTTCGTAATAGCGGAGCGCTTCCGCGTACTGGTGACGGTCGGCCGCCTCGGTGGCCAGCACGTCGAGCGCTGCGTGATCGTCGCGGATGCGCTCCAGCCGTGCCAGCGCGCGCGTGCGCACCTCGGCCTGGCGTCCGAGTTTCGCGAGCGCCAGCGACGCCGCACCGAACGCGGACGCGGAGGTCGGATATTTTTTCTCGAGTCCGCCGGCCGTCTCCAGCAACTCCGGCCACTTCTCGAGGAGGCCGTAGGCGCGTACCAGCGCCTGATCGATGGCCGTCTGCGTGCCGGCATCGGCAGCCCCACGCGCGCTGGTGAGGATCGGGATGGCGATGGCCGACGAAGCCTTGGTGTCGGGCAGCAGGACCGCGGAGGCCAGGCGAATCTGGTCGGCGGTGGCCTCCTGGCCGCGCGTCCATACGGCCGCGAAAGGCTCGGACTCCAGCGGATCTTCGCCGCGGGCACCGCTGACGTGATCGCGCGCCCAGTCCAGCCACTGGCGGGCGATGGCCAGCTCGTTCTTCTCCGCATGCCGCAACGCGCGCAACGCCAGTTCCTGGGGCGAATCGTCGTCGCCGGCGATGCGGAACTCCCCGTTCTCCTTCACGACATAGGCGACCATCTCTTCTTCATTGCCGGCCCCGCGGCCCCGGAGCCGGTATCCGACCGTCTCGTCCCCTTCCTGCTGGACTTCGAGGACGGAGAGAGCCAGGTCCACCAGGAACGGGGCCGTCATGAGCTGCCGGGAGAAGGCCTGTTTGGCCCTGCGTCGCGCGGGCTCCCTGCTTCGCCGGAGCTCGCGCAGACCATCTTCCTTGAAGACGCTCCGCACCTCGTCCGTCCCGAAGCGCTCGGCTTTCTCTTCGCCATCGGGACTCATCATTTCCAGGAAGACCTGATCCAGTACGGACCGCGGCTTGGTGGGATCGGAGGTCCGGTCCTCATGACGCACCGCTTTTCCCAGCATCTCCGCCTGTGCGCGTAAGGCGGCGGCATTCGGTGCACCCTGGGCCGCGTCGCGCAGCAGCGCGGCCGCGGGCGGATAGAGACGCAGCGTGGCCAGGATGCCGGCGGCCCCGGATTGAAAGTCGCGGCGTTTGGCGGGCTCGATTCCGGAGGAGGCCTTGAGCGCCGCGTCGCTTCCCCCGGAGGCGCCGGCGGCCACGATCTGGTAGACGCCCTTCATACTGACGTCCTTCGTCTCCGCCAGCAGTTTCTTGAGGTCGTCCCAGCGTCCCGTTTGCGTGTAGAGGGTCATGAGCTCGCGATCGATGACGTCATCGTCCGCGCTCTCGATGTCCTTCTTCATGGCCACGTACTCGGCGATGGCCTCATCGAGGTGCGCGCCCTTGCCGTAGCGCTGCCCCTCGGCGTCGTACTGAAGCACGATGGCCAGGTCGGAGCGAGTGCTGAGGTCATCCGAGGCGAGCTGTTTTGCCTTCCGGAACGAAGTCAGCGCCCCTTCCAGATCGAAGCCCGTGCGGAACTCGCGGCCGATGAGGTCTTTGGTGAGCATCGTGGCCAGCGTGGCGTGTGCCTTGGCCGAGCCGGGCTCGATCTCCACACCGCGCTTCGCCTCGCGCCGGGCGGCCTCGCCCATCCCGGCCAGGGCCAGCGCGCCCGCCAGTTGGCTGTGGTGGAGCGACTCTTTCGGATGGAGTGCGGAGAGGCGGCGCAGCTCCGTCACCGCCTGACCGACTTCGCCGGCATCGAGGTGCTTGCGCGCCACGAGGTCGAAGTAGAGCAGCAGGGCGCTTTCTCCGGCCACCTTCGGGATCTCGGTGCGCAGCTCTTCGTACTGCGCGCCGGTGATGCGCTGCGGTCCGGAGTCGAACGTGTAGTCCGCGAGCACCACTCCATCCGGCTGCTGCGCGTAATGCTTGGTGAGTGTGGCCGTGCCGAGCTTCACGGTCTCGTTTTCCGGAAGCTGGCGTACGACGTAGCCGGGAGGAGGCTCGACCCGGTAGTGAAGCTCGAGGACGTGCGGGTTGCTGAAGACGTAGTCGTTCTGGCGCGGCTTCCGGTCCGGCTCGGTCTCCGGGCTGCGCAGTTCGTCCGGCATCCCGGCCACCATTCGCGACAGGAAGATGCCCACGGCGGATTCCCCATTGCCGGTCGAGCCGCGCGTGGCCTCGCTCATCTCCAGGCGCAGCCGGAACGGTTTGGCCAGATCATGCGGCTCGACGGCGTCCCATTTGACGAGCTTCTTGGCGAGATAGGCGTCCTTCGCGTAGCGCTCCAGCCGCTCGCCGAGGGTCTTGCGATCGGCGCTCGTGTAATAGCGGCGCATGGAGCGCTCTTCGCTGCCGAAGTACTCGGAGATCTCGACGATGTCGGCCTTCCCCTCCTCGGCCAGCTTGAACTGGCGGGTTTCCACGGCGCGGTTGGCTGCCGAGGTCATGACCGGCGTGCGGGTGAGCGACACCGTGTCCGGATGGGCGATGAGGGCCAGGCGGCTCTGGTCGGAATCAGGGAGCTCCGCGACCCGCGCGAATTCGTCCGTGGGGTCGATCCAGATCGGATCGGGGCCGTCGGTGACCACGATGACGTGATCGAAGTAGCCGAGGCCGGGCAGGTCGGGCTCGACGTCATAGCCTTGGCCGGAGCGGAGCAGCGCCGTATGCGCCGGCACGCCCGCTTTGCGCAGCATGGCCACCAGCAGGGTCGCCTTGTCCTTGCAGTCGCCGTACTTGTTGGCCAGAGTCTCTTCCGGCGTGCGGGGGATGATCGAGCCCTCGCCGAACTCCACTCCCGCGTAGCGGATGTCGCGCTCCACCGCGGCCAGGAGACGGGCGGCGATCTCTCGCGGCTCCTTGACCTTGCCGACCGCCGCGCGCGTGATCTTCTCGACGCTGGCCATGTTGCCGATCTTGGCGTCGATGATCTCCGAGTAGCGCCGGGCCACTTCCTGCCACGACTGTCCGGTCGACCAGGCCACGTACGAAAAGGCGCTCACCTCGACGGGGAGGTTCCACTCTTTCCATTCGAAGGAAGGCATGGGGCCGGTCTCGAAGACCAGCCGCGTCACGCCGTTCTCCTCCGTGCGCCGCGGTTCCACGGCGGGGGAGGTGCGATTGACGAAGCGGAGCGTGACCGCCGTAGGCCACTGCAGGATGAGCCGGGACTGTTTGGTTTCGGCCCAGCGCGTGAATTGATGACGTGCCGTCACCCCGGCCGCGTACAGCGGATTCTTCTCGCGATAGGTGATGGTCTGTTCCACGAGCGAGCCCGGCGCCACCGCGGGCATCGGACCGCGGAGCACGCGCGTGTCGCTGAACATGTCCGGCGTTTCGCTGGCATCGGCGGCCTGGAACGAGCGCGGGTCGAGGCGATGGACCACGCCTTCGCGCGTGATCACCCGCGCATCGACCTCGGGGCGCTCGTGATACCAGGGCGACCACGCCGCCTCGATCGTGCCCCAGCCTCCCACCGCGCTCTCGTCGAGCACGCGGAAGAGCAGCCGTTCCACGCGTGTGGAGCGTCCCTGCGCATCGAACGTGACCGTCGTTTCCTCGAGCAGCACCAGGGCCGCGGCCTCCGGCTTGGTGGGCTTGATGGCTTCGGCCGCCGCGAGAGCGGCCTTCGGATCCGACGCGAACGGCGGCCCCTCCCACGGTTCCGCGGCAAATGCGGAACCGCACAGCAGCAGCGACAGAGCGAGCGCTCGGCGAAACGGGATCATGGGCTCTCCGGGATTGCTGATTTCTGGACGGCGAGCCGCATCGTAACATCGGGTGTCCGCAGAGCCGAGGGCGGCCGCAGGTCACTCGCCCTATACTCCTCCCGCATGAAACGCTGGGTGCTGGCGGGAACCATCCTCGGGTCGGCGATGGCGTTCATCGACACGACGGTCGTCAACGTGGCCTTGCCGGTGATGCAGCGCGACCTGCACGCCACCGTGTCGGGGGCGCAATGGGTCATCGACGCCTACCTGCTCGTGCTCTCCGCGCTCATTCTGGCGGGCGGTGCGCTGGGGGACCGTCTGGGTCGCGTGCGCGTCTTCGGAAGCGGCGTGGCCGTGTTCGCGTCGGCGTCGATCTGGTGCGGACTGGCGCCGTCGGCGACGCAGATCGTGCTCGCGCGGGCGTTGCAGGGCGCGGGGGCGGCACTGCTCGTGCCCGGCAGTCTGGCCATCATCGCCGCGGCCTACCCGCGGGAGGAGCGCGGTCGCGCCATCGGCACCTGGTCCTCCCTCACCTCCCTGGCCATCATCGCCGGACCGCTCCTGGGCGGCGTGCTCGTGCAGACCATCTCCTGGCGTGCGGTCTTTCTCATCAACGCGCCGATCGCCATCGTCGTGCTCTGGATCGTCTGGAAGCACATGCCCGCGGACGAGGCTCCGAAGAGCGGAGCCGTGGACTGGCTCGGCACGCTGCTGGTCACGCTCGGGCTGGGCGGCGTGGCCTTCGCGTTCATCGAGAAAGTGCCCGTGGCGCTGATCGGCGGCGTGATCGCGCTGATCGCCTTCGTCTTCGTGGAGCGCCGCGTCTCCAACCCCATCGTGCCGTTCTCCCTCTTCCGCTCGCGTGCCTTCAGCGGCGCCAATCTGCTCACACTCTTCCTCTACGCCGCGCTCTCCGCGGCGATGTTCCTGCTGCCGTTCAATCTCATTCAGGTGCAGGGCTATAGTCCGTCGCAGGCCGGCGCGGCGTTCCTTCCGTTCGTCGGAACGATGTCGCTGCTCTCGCGCTGGTTCGGCGCGCGCGCCGATCGCAAGGGTCCGCGGGCGCTGCTCATGGCCGGACCGCTGACCGCGGCGGCCGGGATCGCGCTCCTCGGCCTCCCCGGCATCGGCGGCACTTACTGGACGACCTTCTTCCCCGCGGTGCTGCTCCTCGGCCTGGGCATGTCCATGACCGTCGCCCCTCTGACGACGACCGTGATGACGGCCATCGAGGACGAGAAATACGCCGGCACCGCTTCCGGGATCAACAACGCCGTGGCCCGCGCGGCGGGCTTGCTCGCGGTGGCCATCCTGGGCGCGGCCGCGGCCATGGTCTTCGCGCGCGATCTCGATGCCCGTCTGGTCGCGGCCAAAGTGCCGGTCGCGCTGCGCCAGCACATGGCCGGTCAGGCCTCGCGCCTGGCGGAGGCCCAGCCGCCGAAGGGTGCGCCGGAAACCGCGCTCGTGCGCGATGCCGTTCGTCACTCCTTCGTGGCCGCGTTCCGGATGACCATGGTCACCTCTGCCATTCTGGCCGCGCTCTCCGCCCTGATGGCGTTGTGGGTGCCCCCGGGACGGGCGGCCGGCGCGAGCCAGCCCCCCTCGCCTGAGCGCGAAGCGCTTTAGGCCGCGGTCCAGCATGCGCGGGAACTTTTTCCCGGAAATCCGTATGCTCATCTGAGAGGTACAAGTCGTCCATGTCGAACGGTTCTCTATCCGGTGGCCCTCTGTCGAGTAGCCAGCGGCCGAAACGCTCCCGCAAGAAGCTCTATGTGATCCTTGGGATCGCCGTGCTGGTCCTCGTGGTGGTGGGACTGGTGGCGCGCTCGCGGAAGGGCGAGAAGCCGATCCTGATCACCACGAGCAAGGCATTCCAAACGAATCTCACCGCGATCGTCACGGCCACGGGCAAGATCCAGCCCGAGGTGGAGGTGAAGATCGCGCCGGAAGTGTCGGGGGAGATCGTGGAACTGCCGGTGAAGGAAGGCGAGATCGTGCGCAAGGGACAACTGCTCCTGCGCATCAAGCCGGACAGCTATCGCGCGCAGGTGGAGTCGCAGCAGGCCGCGCTGAACGGAGCGCGTTCCTCCAGCGTCCAGAACAGGGCCCAACTGACCAAGGCCGAGTCGGACTTCCGCCGTGTGCAGAAGCTGTACGAGAGCGGACTGATCTCCGAGTCGGAGCGCAACACGGCCAGGGCCGCGTACGACGGGGCCAAGGCCGCCCTCGACGCCGCGCTCTCCGGCATCGCCCAGGCCGAGGGGGCGCTGCGGCAGATCAATGAAGCGCTGTCGAAGACCGTCATCTACTCGCCGGTGTCGGGCACGATCAGCTCCCTCACCAGCCGCGCCGGCGAGCGCGTGGTGGGCACGAGTCAGTTCGCGGGCACGGAGGTCATGCGCATCGCCGACCTCGATCACATGGAAGCGCGCGTGAACGTGAACGAGAACGACGTCGTGGAGGTGAAGGTGGGTGACACGGTCCGCGTGAGCGTGGACGCGTATCCGGACCGCGACATTCGCGGCGTGGTGCGGGAGATCGCCAGCACCGCCCTGACCCGCAACTCCGGCACGCAGGAAGAGGTCACCAACTTCGAGGTGAAGATCAGTATCCCCGACCGCTCGGTGCGTCTCCGGCCAGGCATGAGTGCCACGTCGGACATCGAGACGGCCACGGTGAAGAATGTCGTGGCCGTGCCCATCCAGAGCGTCACGGTGCGCACCACCGACAGCAAGCTCTCGCCGGAGGAGATGGAGCGTCAGCGGGTCAAGGAAGAAGAGCGCGATCGCGGCGACAACCGCGCCGACGTCACTAACGAGCGCGAGGAAAAGCAGAAAGAGCGTGCCCAGCGCCAGAAGCTCCAGCGCGTGGTCTTCGTCAAGACCGGTTCCACCGTACGCATGCAGAAAGTGGAGACCGGCATCGCCGACAACACCTTCATCGAGATCCGCAGCGGCCTCCAGCCCGGCGACGAAGTCGTCTCCGGCTCCTACACCGCCATCTCCCGGAAGCTGAAAGACGGGGCGAAAGTGGAGATCGAGAAGGAGGGGTCGAAGTAGTTTCTTCGGTTGGCGGTTGGCGGTTGGCGGTTGGCGGGGGAGCGCGGCGGCGCGGTGCCGAAGTCGAACGCGGAACGCGCAACCAAGAACGCGAGAACTCGCAATCCGGACCCCCGCCAACCGCCAACCGCCAACCGAATGCAACGACGGCAAAGAACATGTACATCCGCGACGTAGCCATCGAGATCACGGACTCCTTCGGCATCGCCGTTTCGGTGATCCGGGCGCACAAGATGCGCTCGGCGCTAACGGCGTTGGGAGTGATCATCGGCATCATCGCCGTGACGCTCATGGGCTCGGCCATCAGCGGGATCGAGACCGGGTTCGACCGCAGTCTTTCGGTGATCGGTGACGACATCCTCTATGTCGAGAAGTGGCCCTGGCGGAACGTGGACGATTGGTGGAACTACCGGAACCGGCGGACGATGGACGTGCGTTACGCGGAGGATCTGAAGCGCATCATCGAGGCCACGCCGAACTCGGAACTGGTCACGGCCGTGCCCACGATGAACACGTCGCGCAGCGTCAAGTACGCCGACAACGAAGTGCGAGGCGTGTTCACGCAAGGGACCACCGACGACTTCCTGATCACCTCCACTCCCAGCTTCAGGGAAGGGCGTTTTTTCAACGAAACGGAGTCGCGCTCCGGACGTAACGTGGTGGTGCTCGGCTATGACGTGGCCGAGGCGTTGTTCCCGACCGAGTCGGCCCTCGGCAAGACCGTGATGATCAGCGGGACCCCCTTCCGCGTGCTCGGTGTCTACGCCAAGCAGGGCACTTTCCTCGGCCTGTTCAGCTTCGACTCCTACGCCGTCGTGCCGTTGCCCGCGTTCATGAAGGCCTTCAGCGCGCGCCTCGACACCTCCATCCGCGTGAAGGTTCGCGACAAGAACCGCGTCGACGTCGCCAAGGGCGAGCTGACCGGGGCCATGCGCCGCGTGCGCGGTCTGGCGCCGGAGGACAAGGACGACTTCGAGATCAACGAACAGCAGGCCTTGCGCAGCACCATCGATCCGATCAAGAGCGGCATCGCCGTGGCCGGACTCTTCGTGACCGGTCTGGCGCTCTTCGTCGGCGCGATCGGGATCATGAACATCACCTACGTGAGCGTGAAGGAGCGCACCCGCGAGATCGGGACGCGCAAGGCGGTGGGCGCGTTGCGCCGGACCATCCTCCTGCAATTCCTCATCGAGGCCGTGGCCATCTGCCTGGTGGGCGGAGTGGTGGGACTCGGTCTTTCCTGGGTCCTCACCGCCATCGTGGCCGCGGCCTTTCCCTCGTTTCCCATGGAGTTCTCCGCCGGCCTGGTCCTGACCGGGCTGATCGTCTCCACCTTCACCGGCATCTTCTCCGGATTCGCCCCGGCCCTCACCGCCTCCAGGCTGGATCCAATCGAGGCGCTGCGGTATGAGTGAGCTGGTTGGCGGTTGGCGGTTGACGGTTGGCGGGGGAGCGGCCAACCAGCGTCGCCGGTTGTGCCGGCCTGGCGACCCGCAACCCACGACGAGCAATTGACCATGGCCTTCTCCGAAATCCTCCGCCTCTCTCTCAACGCCTTGCGCACGAACAAGCTGCGCTCGGCGCTGACGATCCTCGGGGTGACCATTGGGGTCTTCTCGGTGATCGGCGTGATGACCGCGCTGAACGTCATTCAAGGCTCCATCGAGTCGGGGCTGAGCTTTCTCGGCAGCAACATCTTTCAGCTCGCCAAGTACCCGACCATCAACACCAGCGATCCGGAGGAAAAGTACGCGAACCGGCGGAACATCACGCTCGAAGATGCCCGTGAATTCGAGCGGCTGATGGGCGGACAGGCCTCGGCGATCTGCTTCAAGATCTTCGACGGCGGCAAGCCCGCCAGCTACGGCCGGGTGAAGGTGCAGGGTCTGACGCTGGTAGGGACGAACGAGCACTTCCTCGTCGCCAACAGTTACACCCTCGGCTACGGGCGGAACATCTCCACCGAAGACGTGGCCCTGGCGCGCGCGGTGACCGTGGTCGGGCCCAACATCCAGAAGAAGCTCTTCCCGCACGAGACGCCCATCGGCAAGACCATCAAGGTGAACGAGAAGCCGTATCAGATCATCGGCGTCTTCACCGAGAAGGGCTCCTCGTTCGGGCAGAGCCAGGACGACCTGGTGATCGTTCCGATCACGCGCTTCCTAGGCGACTTCGGGCGGGTCAACCGCACCGTCAACATCGCCATCCAGTCCACCTCGCAGGCCACCTATAACCAGACCCTGGACAAGGCCATCGGGGCCATGCGCGCCGCGCGGGGACTGAAGCTGAGTGAGGAGAACGACTTCGAGATTTACTCCAACGACACCCTCGTCTCCGCCTTCGCGCAGATCGCCGGCACGATCCGCATCGGCGCGTTCGTGGTGAGCGTGATCGCCCTGCTGGCGGCGGGCATCGGCATCATGAACATCATGCTGGTCAGCGTCACCGAGCGCACGCGCGAGA
>JBDTOZ010000526.1:0-3125 GCA_039932995.1 Acidobacteriota bacterium
CTGAGCATCCTGGCCGGAGTCGCTCTCGGGCAGAACCCGGGACAGCTCAGCCAGATCGCGGCGCAGATCGTGGCCGGCGGCGCGATGGCGCGCTTCAGCCGCGACGCCGAGCGTGAGGCCGACGACCTGGGGATCAAATTCATGGCCGCCGCCGGCTTCAACCCCATCGGCATGGCTACCATGTTCGAAGAGCTCCTCGAGCACCAGCAGAGCCAGCCCAGCCGCGTCGAACAGTTCTTCTCCACACACCCGCTGACCCAGGAACGAGTCCAGGAAGCCCGCAAGCGCGCCGCGCAGATCGGCAACACCGGCACCCTCGACGAGCCGGCCTTCCAGGAAGCGAAGCGACGAGTGGCGTAGCGAGTCTGTGCACGACGAAGCCCTTGTCGGCGCACCCTCTCGCATTTGCCCAAGACGAGTGAGGGGGCTCCGGGCATCCTGCCCGGAGCCGCCCGCGCGGGCAGGATGCCCGCGCCCCAAAAGGCGATCCTCGTCGCCTTACGCGCGCAGCGCTTCGACCGGTTCCAGGCGGGCCGCGGTGAGGGACGGATAGAGTCCGGCGAACAGGCCCACTCCGATGGCGAAGCCGGTGGAGATCATGACGCCGAAGGCGGAGACCGGCAGTCCCGCGGGGAAGAAGCCGCCGATGGCGGTGACCAGGCCCACGCCCAGCGCGAGGCCGATGCCCGCCCCGGCGACGGAGAGGGTGATGGATTCGATGAGGAACTGCAGGAAGATCTCGCCGTCGGTGGCGCCCATGGACTTGCGCAGTCCGATCTCGAAGAGACGTTCGGAGATGGAGATCTTGAGCACGGAGAAGATGCCCACGCCGCCGATGAGCAGCGAGACGCCGGCGATGGAGAAGAAGACGATGCGCCAGTTGCGCAAGATCACGTCGATCTTGCTGCGCTCCTCCAGGATCTCCTTGCCGACGTTGTTGATGCGCGTGTCCCCGATGCCGCTGTGCGCCTGCCGGAAGCGGGCACTGGCCTCGTACTCCGCGTCGGTGCTCTTCTCCGACGACACGGACTTGGCCAGCATGTAGGAGACGGCGTTGGCGCGGCCGAACATGTCCCGGAAGACGGTCCAGGGGACGTAAGAGCCGCCCATCTCTTTGCGCATGTCGTCGTCGTCGACGAAGGTCATGTCGAATTTCTGGCCGACGCCGATGACGGTCAACCTGCGCCCGCCGAGGTTGATCTGCTTGCCGAGCGCTTCCTCGCTGCCGAAGAGCTTCTGCCGGAGGTTGTAGCCGATGACGGCCACGGGGGCGCTGGTCTCGACATCGCGCTCGCTGATGAAACGGCCGGCGGTGAGTCTGCGATTGCGGGTGCTGGCGTATTCGGGAGTGACGCCGTAGACGTCGACGCGGCGGGTGATGCCTTCCGCGGTGACGACGGCGCGCGACTCGCCGACGGGCGACATCTCGGTCACGTTCTCGGAGTCGTCGAAAAGACGCGCGTCCTCCACGCGCATTCCGCGCGAGAGGTGGGCCTTGCGCTTCTCCAGCGGATCGACCGGCTCCCGCGGCGAGGCCACGATGACGTTGTCCAGCCCCAGGTCGTTGATGCCCTTGAGCACGGAGTTGTTCACGCCGTCGAGCACGGACATGACCACGACCAGCGCCAGCGTGCCGAGGATGACCCCGAAGAGGGTGAAGATCGAGCGCAGCGGATGCCCTTTCACTTCTTCGTAGGAGGTGCGGATGGATTCGCCGATCTGCATGTTCGCTCGCTTCGCTCTTGATGGTTGCTGGTTGCTGGTTGCTTCCGGTTGACGGTTAGCAGTTGGCGGGAGAACCGGAGGGTGGTGGTGGTCCCCCGCCAACCGCCAACCGTCAACCGCAAACCAAAACTATTCCGTTCGCAATGCCTCGATCGGATTCAGACGACTGGCGCGGATGGCCGGGTACATCCCGAAAATCAGTCCCGTTCCGGCCGCGAAGATCAGCGCGTTCATGATCACCCCCGGCGTGGTGATGGCCGGGTTGCGGGTGAGCATGGAGATGCCCTGGGTGAAGAACTTGCCGGCGAAGATGCCCAGGAAACCGCCGAAGATCGAGACCAGCACGGACTCGGTGAGCATCTGGAAGAAGATCTGCGCGGGCGTCGCGCCGACGGCCTTGCGCGTGCCGATCTCGCGCACCCGCTCGTTGAACGAGGCCAGTTGGATGTTCATGATCACGATCCCGCCCACCAGCAGCGAGATCACGCCACAGACCATGAAAGTGATGTCGTACATCTTGTTCTCGCTTTCGTTGCGGGCCAGGTTGGCCACGCGCGAGAAGACTTCGAAGTCCTTCACGCCGTGCTGCCGGAGCAGGATGCGCTCGATCTCCCCCACCGCCTCCTTGTGCCGGCTCACGTCTTTCATGCGTGTGTGCATGAACGAGATCTTTCCGGTCTTCAGCGGCTGGCCGCTGCGGGTCATCATGGTGGTGATGGGCACGTACATCTGCCGGTTCATCCAGCGCAGCACATTGCGCTTCTGATCGAAGCTGAAGTACTTCTCTTCCATCACTCCCACCACGAGGTATCCGGAGTTACCGATGGTCAGGGTCTTGCCGATGGGGTTGTCGCTGCCGAAGAACTCCTCGGCGCGAGTGGTGCCCAACACGACCACGCGTGCAGCACCGGTGAGATCGGCGTCGGTGATGAAGCGCCCCCGCTCGACCTTGAAGAACGTGATCGGAGAATAGGCAGGGGTCACCCCCATCACGTCGCGGGTCTTCTCGACCGTGCCGTAGCGCACGAGCATGTTCTGCTGCGACACCGGGGAGACCAGATCGATCTCCTTCCCCTGGGCACGGAGAGCCATGGCATCGGCATACGTCAGCCCGTCCGAGGCCAGAGCCTTCGCGTCGAGCGTCACTTTCCCCGTGGGCTTGTTCCCGATCCAGATGCGCTCGATGCCCCCGCTCATGCGGTAGAACTTCATCGACGCTTCTTTGCCGGCCAGCGAGAGCGAGAACGTGGCCACGATGGAGCCCGCTCCCAGGATGATCCCGAAGAGCTGCAGCAGCGTGCGGCCGAGGTGGTCCTTGATGTCGCGGACTCCGTCGATGATGGCTTCGAGGATGAGCATGTTGACCTCAGTTTGCTGAGTGGCGTGTTGCTGTGTTGCTG
>JBDTOZ010000527.1:0-2726 GCA_039932995.1 Acidobacteriota bacterium
GGCCGCGGGCATCCTGCCCGCGGTGGACTTTGTTCTGTGGAGCGGTGGACTTTAGGCTTTAGCCTGCCAGGCTCTCTGCCGGCGCGGCGGTACCAGCCGTGCCCCCTACAGCAATTGCCGGTGCCACGACTCCGCGGCGGGGCGTTCCCAGTGGCCGGTGCGCACGTCGCCCAGACGTTCGGCGGTGGTGTCGAAGACCGAGGTCGTGGCGGACGCGCTCTCGCGGAAGGCCTGGCGGGGCATGGCGCGGACGGCGCCCTGGTCGCGGAGGAAGACGCGCGTGCTGTCGAGGATCTGCACGTCCAGCTCGCGCTCGAGCGCCTTCAGCGTGCCGAACATGCGGTCGATGCTGCAGCCCGATTTCTCGGTCTGCTCGTCGGCGGCGATGATCAGGAAGCTCCCTTCGCGAAGGTCGCGCGCGCCGCGGATGGGCGTCCCGTGCGAGGCCCAGTTCTCGAGGAAGGCGTCGACTTGCCGGAGCACGACGTCGCTCTTCGATGCGTCGAGGGAGGGAGAGATGCCGAAGATCCAGATGTGGGCGTCACTGTTGAGTTGGTCGATGTTCACGCGCATGGTGACGCATAGTCTATCGCTGCGCCGGCACGGCCGGCTACGAGGGCGGTACCGTTTTCAATTTTCAATTTTCAATTTTCAATTTCATTAGACTCCCCTCGTGAGCATTGCAAAGATCCTCGACCTCTTCGCCGGCGGGGCGGTGCAGGAGCGGCCCCGGCAGGACCGGCACGATCCCCTCCGCCTGGCCACGGCCGCCATCCTGCTGGACATTGCCCACGCCGACGGCGCGTTCTCCCCGGTCGAGGGAGGCAGCTTGGTGGCCTTTCTCTCGGAGCGCTTTCATCTCTCCGATGAGGATGTCCGGGAATTGATCGGCGCGGCGGACGAGATCCGCAAGACGATGGTGGACCACTTCGCGTTCACGAACACGATCCGCAAAAACACACCCCTGGGCGACCGCATCGAGATCGTGAAGACGATGTGGCGCATGGTCTACAGCGACGGCGTCCTCACCGACTACGAGAGCTATCTGGTCCGCAAGCTGGCCGACCTCCTCGGCCTCGAGCATCACGTGATGATCGAGGCCAAGAGCGCGGTCCTGCGGGAGATGGGACGTTGATCCGGTTGGCGGTTGACGGTTGGCGGTTGGCGGGAGAACGGCCGGGAGAGCGATCGGGAGAGCGACCATGACCAGTCCCGAATCCGTGAGCGGTTCCTCCCCCGCCAACCGCCAACCGTCAACCGCCAACCGAGTGGCCATCATCGGCGCCGGCCCCATCGGACTGGAGCTGGCCGTGAGCCTCAAACAGCACGGCATCGAGTACCTGCAGTTCGATGCCGGGCAGGTCGGCTCGACCATGCAGTGGTATCCGCTGCAGATGCTCTTTCACTCCAGCGCCGAGCGGCTGGCCATTGCCGGCGTGCCCATCCAGGTGGCCGATCAGCAGAAGCCGAACCGCGAGGAGTTCCTCGCTTACCTGCGCGGCGTGGTGCAACAGTTCGCCCTGGAGGTGAAGACCTTCGAGCGGGTCGTGAACGTCCACCGCACCGAGGGACGCTTCACCCTGAAGACCGTCGCCGTCGATGGTCCACACGTTTACCACGTCGATGAGATCGTGCTGGCCATCGGGGCCATGCACGAGCCGAAGCTCCTGGGCATCCCCGGCGAAGAGCTCCCTCACGTCAGCCATTACTTTCACGATCCGCACACCTACTTCGGCAAGCGGCTTCTGATCGTGGGAGGCCGCAATTCGGCCATCGAGGCCGCGGTGCGCTGCCAGCGTGCCGGCGCGCAGGTGACCCTCAGCCATCGCGGGGAGGACTTCGATCCCGCCAGCGTGAAGTTCTGGCTGCTCCCCGAGATCCGTTCCATGATCCGCGACCAGCGCGTGCGGCATCTCCCCCGAACAGCCCCCGTCGAGATCCGCGGCGGCACGGTCCTGCTCGACACCGGCGACGAGATCGCGGCCGACTTCGTGCTCGCGCTCACGGGCTACCGGCAGGACACGACGCTCTTCGAGCGCCTGGGCGTCGACCTGCAGGGAGCCGACCGCAAGCCCGCCCTCGACGAGTCGACCATGGAGACCAACGTGCCCGGCGTCTTCGTGGCCGGCACGGCCATCGCCGGCTCGCCGCAGAAACGGGTGCAGGTCATCGTCGAGGATTGCCACGTACACGTGCCGCGCATCGTCTCCGCCATCCGGCGCCGCCATGGACATTGAGCTCCCCCGCGACTTCCGCGCAGACCTGGTCCTCCGCTACCTCGGACGCGACTCCGACAGCCTCTGCGAGCGCGTGGACGGCAACGTCATCACCACCGCCGCCGTCACCATCACGCTCACGAAACGACGGGCGCACGTGGAAGGCGAAGTGGCCATCGCCCGACGCCTCCTCGGGCTGCATCAGGATCCCTCCCCTTTCGAGCAGGCCTTCCCCGAGCTCGTGCAAGGTCACGAGGGCGCACGCCTGCCCCAGACGGCGACCGTCTGGGAAAGCCTGATGTGGGCCATCGTCGGACAGCAGGTGAACCTCCCCTTCGCGTATCGGTTGCGCCGCGTGCTCGTCGAGCTCCGCGGCCGCGAGGTGGAGAACGGCCTGCGCGCGCACCCGACGCCGGTGGACATCGCCCAACTCGACGTCCCCGATCTGACGGCACGCCAGTTCTCGCGCTCGAAGGCGCAGTACGTCATCGACGCCGCACGCCTGATCGC
>JBDTOZ010000528.1:0-4104 GCA_039932995.1 Acidobacteriota bacterium
CGGGCCAGCCGGCGAGGACGCCGGCGCTCCGATGCTCCGCCTGCAAATCTTCGCGAGACGCGAAGATTGCTCGCCGCCGTAGGCGGCTTCAGAGCACTAGCACCCGGCTTCAGCCGGGTGACTGAGGAGGCCCGTGAGTAGCCTGCGTAGCAGGCGACAGACTCACGCGAATCGTTCCTGTCGCCCGCTACCGCGGGCTTATTCAAAATACCGCCTTCTCCACCCGGCTGAAGCCGGATGCTATCGGCTACCGCCACCTACGGCGGCTCGGTTGCGGCTACGCGCTCAGTGCCTCTGTGGTGAACGTCGCCCTCGTGCCGAGCGAGCAGGTTGTTCGCCGTTCTGTAGCATCGGCCGGTTTCGCAGGAGGGGAGGGCCGCATCGAACGTGAGTGAAGAAGGAGGCACCCCATGTTCGAGACTTCGGTCGTGCAAGCCCAGGGAACCAAGGCGCGGGGGCGGTTTGGACTGCTCACCGCGTCCATCATCGCGCATACCGCGGTGGCCTTCGGTGCGGTCGCCGTCAGCATCGCATCCGTCGACTTTCCCATCACCGCTCCCGACGAGTATCAGCTCCCGCCCGTGGTCATGACGGTCCGCATCCCGCCGCCGCTAGGCAACCCGAACGGCGGCGCACCGCCCAAGCCCGCGCAGCCGGCACCGGTGAAACCGGCCGCGCCGCCTGCAGGCATCACCGCGCCTCCCACGATTCCCGATACGGTGACGCCGGTGGCCAGCGAGTCTCCCGTCAGCGGTGACGCGAACCCGAACCCGTCCGGCACGGAGCCTGGCCCGATCGGCGTGCCGTGGGGGCAGAAGGACTCCATCGGCGATCTCGACGCACCGCCGGTTCCGATCGGCGTGCCGGTGCAGGTCGAAGAGAAGATCTACCAACCGTACGAAGTGAAAGCCCCGGTGCTCCTGCGCCGCGTCGAGCCCCGTTATCCGCAGTCCCTCGTGCGCACGGGCCTTTCCGCGACGGTGGTCGTACGCTGCATCATCGACAAGAACGGCCACGTGCAGAATCCGGAAGTGATCGTCCCCGCCTCCATGCCCCCGTTCAACGGCGAAGTCATGCGTGTGATCTCCCAGTGGCGCTTCACCCCCGGATCGGTCCGCGGACAGGCCGTCGACTCGTACTTTGACCTGACGGTGAGATTCGCGGTCACGCGGTGAGGGGGTGGGTGCGGTGCTGAGTGCTGAGTGCTGAGTGCGCACCTCTCTCGCGAGAAACAGTCCCGTCTCCCCACGGCAGCCTCATCGCCGTGGGGAGAGGGTTTAGAGTTAGGATTCCACTAGCCCCCGCGAAAGCGGGAGACACTCTTCATCCGTCCCTTGGGATGAAATCAACCCCAACCGAAACCCACCTCACCCCTATCCCCTTCAGAAATAACGAACGCAATGACTGAACGCCGCATCACTCGACAGGAGTACGACACCCTCCTCACCAACGACCTGCCGAGCACCGCTCCCGAGGCACTCGACCGCCTCGGCCTACTCATCGACGCCGCACACGCGCACCACGACGCCAGCGGCACACAGCGCGCGATCACCATCGCATGCGCACTCACGACAAGCACATGGACGTCAGCACAGCGCGCCATGCTCCACTTCTTCCTCGCAAACGCCAACGACGACCTCCGATCACGCGAAGCGAAATCCCCCGAGGAACGCTGGAACTGGACGAGCCCATACTTTGACGCAAGCCTCCTCCACCTGCGCCAAGCCACAAACGAACCCAGTTTCACCGACCTTCCCGCCGAAGTGCAGTGCAAAATCCTCACGAACCTCGGCAACAATCTCAGCACCATCGGCCGCTACATCGAAGCACAAGAACCATGGAACCACGCGCTCGCAATCGACTCAACGTTTCCGATGGCACGCGCGAACCGCGGCTACGGCCGCTTCCACTACGCAAAAACACTCCACGACCCTGACCACAGGGAGGCATTCCTCCACCTCGCACACGAAGACCTACGCACGAGCAACTCCCACATTCCCAACTCGGAGGCAAAGAAGTACTTCGCCGGGGTGCAAGCACAGATCGAACGAATCGCGCCAGCAACCTACTGGGAGCAACCGCACGACTTTCGCACCTTTCCCCTCGGCGACACCGACGAGGAGATCACGTACCGCACCTGGGCACTCAAGCGCCGCCTCTTCCTCAACCCGATCAACGACCTCACGACGCAAAGCGTGGCAGCAGCGGACGTCATCCACACACCCAACATGATCGTGCCACTCGGCGAGCCGCCCATCTATCAAGGATTCTTCAACCAACTCAAGCAGGAGTACACGACCGCCCGTTACCTCCTCGACCGAGGACTCCACACGCTCGCACCCACGTACGCAGACCGCGATGTGCTCCTCCTGAACACCCTCGACTACCCGGCCTACGGCACGAACCTCGAACTCGTCAAGCTCGCGTACCGCTCGCTCTACTCGCTCTTCGACAAGATCGCGTACTTCCTCAACAGCTACCTCAAACTCAACATCCCAGAGAAACGCGTGAACTTCCGTACGCTGTGGCACGAGAAAGAGGACCCGACCAAACCGCTCAAAGCACGGTTCACAAACTACGCGAACCTGCCACTGCGCGGTCTCTACTGGATCAGTCGCGACCTCGACGAGAAAGCAGAACGGCACCTCGCAACCGACGCCTCGGCGCTCAACACGATCCGACAGCATCTGGAGCACAAGTACCTCAAAACGCACAGCGAGACAGCTGTACCCGCGGAGTGGACCGACACGCTTGCGCACAACGTCCAGCGAAACGACCTCGAAGCGAAAACGCTACGCCTCGTAACGATCGCACGGGCAGCGCTCCTCTACCTCATCCTCGGCATCACCGTCGAAGAGCAGCACCGCCGTGAGCAGCGCGGAGACAAGAAGGTTCCCGGCACCGAACTCCCGCAGTACGATGACCGCTACAAGCGATGACCACACGGATCGACACCGTCCCCGGCATCATGGAACGCCTCTACGCGCTCGTCGCCGAACTCGAAGCCGCGTTCCCCGGCCGCCCCTTCACGCCCGACGGCCACCTCGTCGGATCCTTGGGGGAAGTCCTCGCGAGCCACTACTACGACCTCGACCTTCTACCCTGCAGCACCGCATGCCACGACGCACAAACCCGCGACGGGCGCCTCGTCCAAGTGAAAGCCACGCAAGGGACGAGCGTCGCACTGCGAGCAGAACCCGATCACCTGCTCGTAATCCTCCTGAAGCGCGACGGCACCATCGAGGAGCTGTACAACGGACCAGGAGCACTCGCTTGGACGAACTGCGGCAAGCAGCAGAAGAACGGGCAATCACCAATCAGCGTCAGCAAGCTGCGGACACTCATGCGTGACATACCTAGCGAGCAACGACTACCGCGAGCGATCGAGAGCCGCAATGCCGAAGCCGACTGAAACAGATGTCCTCGAAAGCGCGATCACGCTGGTCGAAGCAACGCTTGAGCTCAACATCCTCGAATGGCACAAGCGCGACGTCATCAACGGCATGCTCTGGAGCATCACCCAAGCCCGCGGCAAGTACACCACGCGGTTTCGCTCAACAGCCGCCTCCAACGCACGACCAGGCACTAAGCTCCAGCACGAGCACGTCGTCACCCGCAAAGCACTCACGGACGCGATCCTGCGCGAGCCCCAGCGAGCCAGCGAACTCCTCGGCACCGCAACAGGCTGCGTCGTTACCATCGACGAGCACACACGACTCACGCGAATCACCCGCGAGCAGCCGCACCTTCGAGGCTGGGAGCGCTACACCGCGGCAGGCATCGAGATCATCGACACCGACGAAACGAGCCCCATATGACCAATCATTGGGCTGCTGCATCTGACGATCGGGAGACACTCATGACCGAACCGACACCTCAGACGTTCGTCCTCGTGCACGGTGCGTGGCACGGCGGCTGGTGCTGGCGCCGCGTCGCCGATCAACTCCAACGAGCAGGGCACAAGGTCTACACGCCAACGCTCACCGGACTTGCTGACCGCTCGCACCTCATGATGTATTGGTTCGGCGTGAACGAGACGGCGCGGGTTGAAAGATAAACATAAAGAGAAGCCAAAAGCGATCAGCAAGAAGAGGGGCCGGAAGG
>JBDTOZ010000529.1:0-6359 GCA_039932995.1 Acidobacteriota bacterium
TCTTGCAAATAACCCACTCATCATGGACCTGCAAAGCAACCTTGTCGAGTCTCGCAAACGGGGCAAGAACGAGCGCCGCAATTGGCGCGCGACGCTGGCCTCGATCGCCCTGCATGGCCTGCTCGTCGGCGGCATCGTCTTCGCCGGCACACACAAAACGACCCACAAAGTGGATGCGGAGAAGCCCATTGCCGCGTTCATCACCCAGGGAGCGGCCCCGCCGCCTCCGCCTCCTCCCCCACCTCCGCCTCCCGCGCAGAGCAGCGGCTCGCCGCGGCAGTCCACACCGAAACCGGTGGAGATCCCGAAACCGATGACCTCGTCGCCGCTCACGCCGCCGGTCGAGATTCCGAAGGACATTCCGACCGTCACCACTCCGACGCAAAGCGCTCCGGTCGAGGACGCCACGCCCGCGAATGAGGAACCGTCAGGTGGCCTGAGCTCCGGCCCCGGTGATGCCCTGGCCGGCGTAGTCGGCGGCGTCGAAGGTGGCGTGGCCGGCGGCATCGTCGGCGGCGAGATCGGCGGCGTGAAGGGCGGCGAGATCGGTGGTGTCCTGGGCGGCCAGCTCGGCGGCGTCGTTGGCGGTCAGGTGGGCGGCACAGGCACCGGCACCGTCGGCGAAGGCACGGGTGGTATCGAGGCTCCGCCCAGCGGACCCTTGCGCGTGGGTGGCGACGTCAAAGCGCCGGTCGTGACGGATCGTGCCGATCCGATCTACACCGAGCCCGCGCGAAAAGCCCGCGTGGCCGGCGTGGTGGTGGTGGAAGCGATCATCGACCGAAACGGCAACGTCGACAACGTCCGTCTCATCAAGGGTCTCCCCCTCGGACTCTCCGAAGAGGCCATGAAGGCAGTGCGGCACTGGCACTTCAAGCCCGGCACGCTCAACGGCACGCCGGTCGACACCATCTTCAACCTCACGGTGACGTTCAAGCTGGAGTAGCGGTTGGCGGTTGGCGGGAAACGCCAGCCGCCAACCAGCGCCGACCTTAGAATGCCTCCGCCTCCGCGACGTTCCTCGGCTGCACTCCCACCTTTCGGGAAATGGCCTTGGCCTGCAGGAAAAGTCCGAGGTAATCGCGGCCGCCCGCCTTGGAATCGGTGCCGGACATGTTGAAGCCGCCGAAGGGGTGCACACCCACGAGGGCACCCGTGCACTTGCGGTTCAGATAGAGATTGCCGACGAAGAACTCTTCGCGGGCCCGATCGAGCTTCTGCTCGTTCTCGGTGAACACCGCGCCCGTGAGACCGAACTGCGTGTCGTTGGCGATGTGCAGCGCGTCGTCGAAGTCTCGGGCCTTGATGAGGGCCAGCACCGGGCCGAAGATCTCCTCCTGCGCAATGGTGCCTTTCGGATCGACGTCGCCGATGACCGTCGGCTCCACGAAGAATCCGTTCTCCGGATGGGTGTTGCCCCCCGCCAGGAGCGTGCCGCCTTCACCGGTGCCGCGCTCGATGTACTTGCGGATGGAGCTCATCGACTTCTCATTGACGACCGGTCCGACCTGCGCTTCCGCCGTGGCCGGATCTCCCATGCGCAGGGCCTTGGTCTTCTCGACGATCATCGGCACGATGCGGTCGTAGATCGCTTCGTCGATGATCGCGCGCGAGCACGCCGAGCACTTCTGCCCCTGGAATCCGAATGCCGAGGCCACGACCGCGGTGGCCGCTTCATCGAGATTCGTCCATTCGCGATCGACGATGATGGCGTCCTTGCCGCCCATCTCCGCGACCACCCGCTTGATCCAGCGCTGGCCTTCGCGGGCTTTGGCCGCCTCGGCGTTGATGTGCAGGCCCACTTCCATCGACCCCGTGAAGGAGATGAAGCGGATGCGCGGGTGCTGGATCAGTGGATCTCCCACCTCGCCGCCGCCGCCGCTGACGAAGTTCACCACTCCGGCCGGCATCCCTGCCTCCTCGAGCAATTCGATGAACCGGTAGGCGATCCAGGGCGAGTCGGAGGAAGGCTTGAGCACGATCGTGTTGCCTGCGGCCACGGCCGCGGTGGTCATGCCGGCCATGATGGCCAGTGGAAAGTTCCAGGGCGGAATGACCGCGCCCACTCCGAGGGGGATGTACACCAGGTCGTTGTCCTCGGACTCGATCTTCACGATGGGCTGTTCCCCACCGTAGCGATACGCCTCACGCGCGTAGTACTCGAGGAAGTCGATGGCCTCGGCCGTGTCCGCATCCGCTTCTCCCCAGGTCTTGCCCACTTCGAGGATCATCACCGCGGAGAACTCATGCTTCCGTTCCCGCATCAGCTTGGCAGCCTTCACGAGCAAGCCGGCGCGAACGTCCACCGGCTGGCGCTTCCAGCTCTCGAACGCGGTCCAGGCCGCGTCGATGGCCCGCTCCACATGCTCTTTCCCGCCCTTCTGAAACTTGCCGACCACCTGCTCCTTGCTGGCGGGGTTGATCGAGTCGAAGGTCTTCAGACCGGTGATCCGCTCCCCTCCGATGATCAGGGGATGCTCCTGGCCGGCCTGGGCCAGCACTTTGGCCAGGGCCAGCTCCATGGCTGCGCTGTCTTCCGGGGTGGAGAAATCGGTCAGCGGCTCGTTGCGAAACTCGGGAAGGGTGGACATGTCGTTCCTTTCAGGCGTAGAGGTTGCTTTGGTGAGGCAGGCGCTGGGTGCAGGGCGCGGGGCGCAGAGACCAGTGACGTCTCACAGCGCCCTGTCCCCTGCGCTCTGCGCCCTGAAGAAGGATGCGAATCTTATCCAAATCGACAGTAAGAGCAACCGCGATCGCCCTGGCGTTCTTCTCGGTGGCGTGCGCACGCCTCGCTCCCTGGAGAAAAGAGCCGGTCGGCGAGGAGGTGAACTTCGCCTTCACGCTGCAGGGGAACCTCATCGCGCTCGAGACCTTGCGCATCGACGACCGCACGGGGAAGTTCCTCTTGGGAAGTGCCGCACCGCGGACTGTCGTCGATCCCCGTTTCACGTTGAGCCAGGGGGACCGGCACGCCCTGCAATTTGGCGAAAAACAGACGGTGCGCCTCTACCCCTCTTCCCAGGATCTGCACGGCGTCGCTGACGCCATCATCGGCGTGGAAGCGTGGCAGAACCGCGCCATCAGCATCGACTACCGCAGCGGTCTGGTGACCTATCAAAAGGGCGGCATCCGCCCGGGGCTGATGGACCTCTATCCCTATCAGGTCGAGCCACGCATCAACGTGCTGGTCGATGGACGCACGGTTGCGGCGATCGTCGACACGACCAGCCCCGACACCCTGGTGCTGCCCGGCCCCACACGCGAGCGAAGGTCCGCCAGGATCACCATCGGCGGGACAGACTTTGGCACGATCGACGTGCAATACGCGCCGGTGACCGAGGCACGCGTGGGCAATCGTCTGCTCTCGCGTTTCCTGGTCACCATCGACTACGGGCAGAAAGTGGTCGGGTTGTGGAGAGATCCGCGCATTCCGTTGTGATGGTGTTTCACGCCTGACGGGCTCCGTCATCGCATAATGTCGCGGTGCGCCCACTTCTGCCTCTGATGCTGCTCCTCGCAACGGGGCTGTCCGCGCAGACCTTCGACCTCACCGGTTTTGTGGCGGCGCGGGGCGTGAACGCCACCGGACCGGAGTCATGGCTGGAGGGTGGGTTCGGCCGCCTCGACACGGGCGGCGACCACGACGCGCTCAAAGGCGTGGCCCACCTCGGCGTCGACTGGCGACCGGTTCAGTGGCTGGAACTGCATGCGAGCGGCAGCGCACGGGAGGATCAGGCCGGCCTCACCGAGGTCCACGCCACTCTGCGCAAGGAGCTCGGACTCGATGAAGTGCAGGTTCGGGCCGGATGGTTCTTTCTGCCTACCTCGCAGGAGAACCGAGGCGAGAACTGGTCCTCGCCCTACACGATCGCCTTCTCCTCGTTGAACAGTTGGATCGGACAGGAAGTACGCCCCATGGGCGCCGATCTCCAGTATCGCCATGTCAACCGAGCCGGTCACAGTCTCCTGGCGGGCGCCACGGCGTTCCGCGGCAACGACACCATGGGCACGCTCCTCGGCTGGCGTGGCTGGAACGTCGGCGACCGTCTGGCCACGTATGGCGAAACCCTGCCCCTCCCGCCCCTTCGCTCCCTCGAGAGGACCGGCCCCTTCTGGCGGCAACGCGACTCGGGGACGCAGCCATTTGGCTCCGATCTCGACGGCCATACCGGCTATTCGGCACGTCTCCGCTACTCGATCCCCCAGCGCGGACATCTGCAGTACACCTATGTCGACAACGGGGGCGACCGCACGTTGTACGGGGATCAATACTCGTGGCAGACGCGGTTTCATCTCCTCGGCGCGGAGCTCGGCAATCCCGATTCTGGATTTGTGCTGGCCGCGGAGTTCCTCACCGGCGACACCTACATGGGCGTCGGCAATCCATTCGTCGCCGCCAGTTTTCAGTCGACGTACGTGCTCCTTTCGCAGAAGAGCGGCCGCAACCGCTGGACGGCGCGCTATGAGACGTTCAGTACCGCGGACGAAGACCACACCGCCGCGGAGATCAATGACGAGAGTGGACGGGCCTGGACCCTCACCTGGCTCGTCGATGTGACCGCGCATCTTCGCGCCGCGGCGGAGTTCACGCAGGTGACCGGTGACCGCCCCGCCGCGCAGCAATCCGGCTTCGAGCCCTCCACCACAGGCCACAGCACGACCGTCGAAGTGCGCTGGCAGTTTTAACGGGCTCCTGACAGCTTGGGATGCAAAGCCTGGTATGCGCGGCGCATGAGTGGCCGGTGACATGCGCACCTTCCTCCTTCTGCTTCTCACCGGTTGCGGAGCGGCCGGCTCGGAATCGGCGACCCAGCCGCCCCGCCCGGCGGACTACGACGTCGTCATCCGGGGTGGGGACGTCCTCGACGGCACCGGCGCGGCACGCGTGCGCGCAGACGTGGGGATCCGCGGCGACACGATCGCGGCGATCGGTGATCTGTCGAAGGCCACGGCAACCACGACGCTGGATGCGCGCGGCCGCGTGGTCACGCCCGGCTTCATCGATCTCCTCGGCAACTCGCAGGCGGCGGTGCTGATCGACCCGAAGCTGGAAGGGAAGATCCGGCAGGGCGTGACCACCGAAGTCACGGGCGAAGGGCATTCTCCCGGCCCGCAGGACGAGCCGATGCTGGCGGAGATGGAGAGGACCAAACCGAAAGGCTGGCCGGTCGTGACCTGGCACACGCTGGGAGAGTTCATGCGCGTCGTGGAGCAGCGCGGCTCCGCGCTCAACTTCGCCTTCTACATAGGAGCCGCGAACTCGCGCGAGATGGTCCTCGGCCACGCGAACCGCGCGCCCACCGCCGATGAGCTGCGGCGCATGGAGGCCATCACCAGGCAGGCCGTCGACGAAGGGGCAGTCGGACTCTCCAGCGCTCTGATCTATCCGCCCGGACGTTTCGCCACCACCGCCGAGCTGACCGCCCTGGCGCGCGTGGGCGGGTCTTACTGGACTCACTTGCGCAACGAGTCGTCTTCGATCGAGTCCGCGATCGACGAAGCGGTGAGCATCGGTCGCGAGGCCCACGTGCCGGTCAACCTCTTTCACCTCAAAGTGGGCGGCCGCGAAAACTGGGGACGCATGCCGGCCATCGTGAAGAAGATCGAAGCCGCGCGGCGCAGTGGCGTGGATGTGGCCGCAAACATCTATCCCTTCACCGCCACGTCGACCGACCTCACGTCGATCGTGCCAGCCTGGGCTCTCGAGGGCGGGTACCTCCCCTTCCTGACCCGGCTGAAAGACCCTGCCCTGCGAACGCGCATCGCAAACGAGCTGCGCGAGGGCCGCTTGAAGAACGGCGGGGCCGCTACGATCGTCATCCGCGGCCAGCCTTCCCGGAAGTTGGAGGAGGTGGCCCGTTCGATGAAGACCGATCCCGCCGAGGCCGTCCTCCGCCTGTTCGAGAACGAGAGCCAGTCCCCCCTGGCCATCTTCTTCTCACTCAGCGAGGAGGACATGAAAGTGGCCCTCGTCCAGCCTTGGGTGTCCTTCGGCTCGGATTCCGGTGCCGTGGTGGGCGACCTCGGTGCCCGCGGCGCCCATCCGCGCGCCTACGCGACCTTCTCCCGCGTGCTCTCGCAACACGTTCGCGAGGAGAAACTGCTCACGCTGGAAGAGGCGGTTCGCAAGATGACCTCCCTGGCCGCATCACGCGCCGGGTTCAAAGACCGAGGCACGCTGCGCGTGGGGATGAAAGCCGACCTGGCCGTCTTCGACCCGAACAAGGTCCGCGACGTCTCGACGTACGAAGACCCGCACCACTTCTCCGAAGGGATGTCCCACGTCGTCGTGAACGGCAAACCGGTGCTGCAGGACGGGAAGATGACTGGAACGCTGCCGGGACGAGTCCTGCGTCCGC
>JBDTOZ010000530.1:0-10921 GCA_039932995.1 Acidobacteriota bacterium
CTCATCGGCGCTCGCCCCCGGCTCATCTACGGCACGCCTCCGGCGTTTGATGAAGGCACCGATCACGAATCCGGGCCGGGCTGGCTGACTCACTCCTCGTGTTCGTGTTCGTGTTCGTGCTCGTGCTCGTCCGGCATCTCCATCGGCTCGGGGATCTCGGAGACGACCTCGAGGGGCAGGCGATCGCGGAGAGGTGCGCCGCTGGTCATGAAGAGGTTCTTGCGGTGCTTTTCGAGCCGCTTGAAGAGGTGGTGCAGGTCGTAGGTCAGGCGCATCATCGTGCGCCTCAGCTTGTATTTGACGCGGCGGAACGCATCCATGTCCTCGCCCCGAAGCGTGGGCAGGAAGGCGTGGATCTCGGCCAGGCGCTTGCGCACTTTCTCGAGGTCTTTGTCCTGGATGTTGAGGAAGACTTCCGCGCCGTCGACCAGGAGGGGCTCGATGCCGCTCATCTGGTCGTCATACCAGTGCCAGAGTTGGACGAGGTCGATGCGCCGCCCTTTGGAGAGGAAGCGCGTTTCCAGCAGATCCTGCCGGAAATAGCCGAGGAGCTTGCGGTCGTCGGTCTTGTTGAAGTCGTCGTCGGTGAGGTTGCGGACGTTCCAGACGCCGAACCGAATGATGTCGTTGCGCGTGCTGCGCAGTTGCCGGATCACTTCCTCGAGGATCTTGAGGGGGAGCTGTGCCAGCGTCTGCGCCTCCGGCAATGCCGGTTGGGGCGAGATTTGAGACATGGCCGGCGCAGGATACACGATTGGCCCGTTACGTTACTGGTTGCTGGTTGCTGGTTGGTGGGGGTGACCGGGTGGCGGGTGGCGGTCAACAAAAATGCAGTGATCCCCGGCCGGGAGTGCTTGCGTCTCATCCAGGGTCGCGGTAAAACGCCTGCCAGCAACCAGCAACCAGCAACCAGCAACCGTCAACCAGCAACCAGCAACCAGCAACCAGCAACCAGCAACCAGCAACCAGCAAAGTCAACCGTCAACGGCCCCACACATACGTCGCATCCCCACTGTAGGAATCGATGAGCGAGCCGTAGGCGCGGCCGGTCCCTTCGACGAAGTGCACCGTGGCGCGGCCCTGGACCACCGGCGCGGTCACGGAGGACTGGGCGACCCCTCCCTCCGTCCACAGAACGAACGTCTCCACCACCTGGCCGGCCGCGTCGTGAATCCTCACGTCGGCGACGGCCGGTCCCGTCGACACGATGCCGACATTCGAGCGGTACGCGGGTGAGCGCTCGACGAAGAGCAGTTCCTGCGTCGGGCCGCCCTGTTCTTCGAGCAGCGGCACGAACTGAGTGGTGTCGCCGAGTGCGATGCGTGTCGCGGCGAACGTGTTTTCGGGCTGGGTCACCTGGAGCGCTGCCACCGGCACCTCACGGTGGAAGAGTTGCGCGAGAACGTCTTCGAAGACCGTCGGAGTCGGGGTCTCCTCGGTTCCGCCCGGTACCGCGCGAACGCTCATCTCTCCCGGAGTGCGCGATGCCGCCCACAGAGCGCTTCTCCAGAAGGACGGATCATTGGCATTCGGCGACGTGATGGCCGGCGCGATGCGCGTGCGGCTGGGACCGGCGCGCTCCGCGGGGATGAACATCGCATCCTCTCCCGACTCGATCTGGGAGAGGTAGGCGGTGATGCGCGCCCCCCCTTCCACGACGCGAATCTCGGTCAGGTCCGAACCAACCGGAAACTGCACGTGGCTGAAAGGCTCGATGGGGACCTCGCGCTCGCCGGCGCGCACGGTCCCCCGCGCTCCGGCGGTCTCGCTGATGCCGAGGTTGTACCGTGCGGGTGAGGACGTGACCAGCGGCGCTACGAGCAGCGGCGGTGCGCCGGCAGTCGTCGTCTCGAGATTTGGCGGAACCAGTTGACCGAAAGTCCCCCCTCCTCGTCTCACGTAAGTGCGGCTCGAGACCGCCACCTCTCCGAGCACCTCCAACGTACCGCTGCCGGCGGTCTGGAACAGGCTTTCGAGCACGTCTTCGAACACGATGGATTGCGAGGGAAGGAGCGACAGCCGCATCGCCGCAAACCGCGTGTTCCCATTCTCGCCGCTGCGCGTGAACACGAGCGTGGCCTCGCGTGTGGATGTGGAGCTGGTATTCGCGACCTGCACGTCGCTGCGGAAGAGCGTTTCGCTCGCGCCGTAAAGATGGGCCACGACCGGGATCATCTGCGACGGCGCGCCGTGCGGCCGGGCATCGGACGGCTGCTCGCCCGCGAACTGAAGGATCAGGCCCCAGGAACGCAGAGTGCCGGCGTCGAAGGGACGCAGGTCGTTGACCGTCAAGCTCCACACTCCCGCGGCACTGCGGCCCCGCAGTACGTCCAGCGACTCGATCGGTTCGGCCGTCAGGCCGTACGTCACGTGAATGCCGGCAGCGCGCACGCTGGAAATCTCGTGAAGCAGGATCACCGTCCCGTCGGGCGCGATCAGCTCCACGTGGAGATCGCCACGCGACGGGTGATCGATGTCGACGCGGACCTGAATCGCCTCGATGGCGCGCGGGTCGGCGATCACGATCGTCGAGCTCGCGCCGGTGGCGTTGTTGTCGGGAATGGGCAGGCCGCGCTCCTGCGACGGAAAGAACGTGGCCTCTCCGTGCGGCGACAGATCGCATTGAGTGAGGATCCCGCGGGTGTACATCGCGCTGCAGATCGCGCCGTCGTAGAGACCCTGATAGACGAGCCGGTCCGCCTCGAGGAGTCGCAGCGCCATGACCTCGAAGGTGGGCCGAGGTGGCGCGTCGAACAGCGACTCGATGAGCACAGTATCGGTCTCGCGTTTGCCGATGCGGTCATGAATCTCGCGCAGCGCCGAGGACCAGATGGACCCGTTGTGGTGCTCGACGCCCTGCGCTTCGCCGCGGTCGTAGCCGGCCATCGTGGTGGTGCTGTCCAGGCGGCGCAGGCAATCGGCCCCGGGAGCGTAGGCGCAACGTTCGGATGCATCGTCGTCCGCGCAACGGGCATCCCAGTCGGCGAAGCAGAACGGATCGCGTCCCGAAGCGCGCCGGGCCGTGGCGTGCGCGGAGTAGGCCCAGTAGTCCGCCATCCCCTCGGCCAGCGCGCGCGACTCGCTGGCGAAGCTGCCTCCGAAGGTGCCGGGTGCGATCCATTCGTGAATGGCATGCGTGTATTCGTGGACGAGCAGGTCCGCATCCTCGGCGTCGTCGGTCCCTCCTTCGCCGAAGAACAGCGCGCCGCGACCGGCCTCCACGGCGCTGGGGATGAAGAACGAGTTGTCCGCGCCGCTGGATGCGTGCGCGTCGACCGGAATGGCGTAGGTCACGATCGTGCGCTGGCCGCGATAGCCGAGCGACTGCAGATAGCGCTGCGTACGATCGAGATGAAAGTACGCGTTGACGTCCTCGAATCCATCGGACTGCCGGTCGAACTGGAGCGAGTCTTCATTGCCCGGCGGCGCGATGGCCGGCGGTTGGCGATCCACCATCGTCACGTAGAGACCGGACAGCGCGCCGAACGGAAAGGTGTTCTCCAGCTCGACGTCGAAGTACGCGCTGGCCGGAACGGCCGCGGCGAGATCGTTTCCGTCGCGTAGCGAAGGATCGTTGAGCGTCACCACCGGATTCGGGTCGAAGACTCGGGCCGGGTTGCCACGAAAAAACAGCGGCACTCTGCGGAGCAGCTCACCGGTGGCCACATCGTAGTCGTGAGCGTAGGGCTGTAGCGGCGAGCTCTCCACGATCACACGGCGCGCGACATGTCCGTCCACGATTCGAAGAGAAGAGGCCGGCGAGGTCGCGAGGAGATTCGTGCGTTGCGCCGTCAGGTTCTCGAGGTCCTTCGGCGAACAGGGACGGGTCACGTACTCGTCCGTAGGGAGGCCGTTCACATACTGGCGATCGCGGCAGTGCGATCCGGTGAGCGACTGTCGGGCGAGCTCGAGGACCAGGGCTGTGGCGAGAAGCATTCCGAAGGGAGTTTACGTTTGTGCGCCCACTTGCGTCGGCGACACATTGCCGCCGACCGAGGCCTCACTGGCCGGAAGGGAGAAATAGAAGGTCGTCCCTGCCCCTTCCTTGCTGTCCACCCAGATCGACCCGCCGTGACGTTCGATGATCTGCTTGGTGATGTAGAGACCCAGTCCCAACCCACCGTAATTCGTCGAGGAGACCTGCCGGCCGCGGTGGAAGCGCTCGAAGACCTGGCTCAACTCGTCGGAAGGGATGCCGATGCCGCGGTCGCACACGGCGGTGACGAGCGAGTCGCCGCGGTCGTCGACCGTCACGGTGACGTCGCTGCCGTCGGGTGAGTACTTCACGGCGTTCTCCAGGAGATTGCCGAGGACCTGTTCGAGCCGGTCACGATCCCCGATCACGAGCTTGCCGTCATCCGGAACGCTGAGGTGAAAGCGGCGATCGCTGACCGCGGTGTGGTGGCGATGCACGACGTCGCGGACGAACTGCGCCCAGGCGATGTTCTCGCGACGGATCTCCAATCGGCCGGTCTCGATGCGGGAGACATCGAGCAGCTCCAGGATCAGGCGCGACATGCGGTCGATCTGGTCGAGGGCGATGTCCAGATACTCTTCGGAGGTGTTGAGGTCTCCCTCCTTGATGAGCATCTTCGCCAGTTGCGTATAGCCCTTGATCGAGGTGACCGGCGTGCGCAGCTCGTGAGAAGCGATGGAGAGGAACTCGTCCTTGAGGCGGGAGAGGTCTTCGACCTTGCGCCGCGCCTCGACCTGTTCGGTGTAGAGCTTGGCGTTCTCGATGGCCAGCGCCGCGCGCTCGGCGAGCACTTCCGCCAGCGGCAGCTTGTCGTCGGTCATGGCCCGTTCGAGATCGCTGGCGGCGATGACCAGTGCGCCGATCATCTCGCGGCGCGTGCGCAAGGGAAGAACGAGCAGCGAAGCCAGCTTCGACGGCGACGTGTGATAGCTGCCCGACGCTGCCTCGGCCGAGGGGCGGATGTCGGTCATCATGGAGGGATAGCCGGTGGCCACGACCTGGCCGATGATTCCTTCGCCGACGGCGAGCGGCTGGCGATAGATGTACGACCAGGCCAGGCCGAGCGAAGCCATGTCGCGGTGATAGATCGCGGCCACGCTCAGCTCTTTGGTGTCGCCGTTGCGGAGGATCACGGCCGACCAGTCGCCGAGGACTTCCGCGACGCGTTCGGCAATGGCCTGGGTGACCCAGGTCGGGTCGATGTTGCTGGAGAAGAACGCGCCGGCATCGGCGAGGATCTGGGCGCGCTCGGCCTGCACCTGCATCTGCTCTTCGAGCGCGCGGCGCTCGGTGATGTCCCGGAACGTGACCACCACGCCGGAGGTGTGATCGTCATCGCGAAGAGGCGTGGCGCTCATCGAGACCGCCACGCGTTCCGCTCCCTCTCGGGCAATGATCACCGTCACGTCCTGCACCATGCGGCCCGTCGAGAGCGCCTGTGCGGCCGGCAGCTCCTGCGGGTCCAGCATCCGGCCGTGCTCGTCGCGCAGCCGATAAACCTCGGCCTGTTTGAAGATCGGCACTCCCACCCCGGCCTCGCCCAGGAGGCGTTGTCCGGCAGGATTGATGAAGACCGAACGCCCTTCTCCATCCACGAGGAGAACCCCGTCCGACATGCCCGCGATCATCGCCTCGGTCCGCTTCACCTGCCGCACGATGGACTCGCTCAACGACTGCTCGATCCGCGACACCGCCGCGGCCGCGATCCCGAGAACCGCCACGCCGACGAAGACCATGGCCATCATCAGCCATTGCCGGAGGCGGGCCGCGCGCTCGAGCGTTCCGGTCTGGCGGCCGCGGAGGCGGTCGGTGAGGAGTGCGGCGTGGTCGGGCTCCGTGCGGCGGATCTCGGCGATCTGGTCGACCAGCTCCATGTTCACGCGATTGTGCTCGCGCTTCTCGAGGATCAGTTGGTCACTCAGCTTCTTGACGAGTAGGTAGTGGGTGTGCAGCCGCTCCACAAGGGCCTTGTCATCGTCATGCTGCGCGGAGGCGGTGGCGCGCTCGACTTCGGTCTCGAAGCGGCGAGCCTCGTCGTCATACTGCTGGACGAAGGCGGTCTGGTGGTTGATCAGGTAACCGCGGGCCGCCGAAGTCATCGTGGATAGAGAGGAATCCATCCCACGAACGCTGTCGATGAGAGGTCGCGACTCCTGAACGGCGAACTCGTTCTTCTGCTCCAACTGGAGAATGGCGATAGTCACCCCGACCGCGCCGAGGGTGAGCACGGCCAGAGCGAGGAACGCTCCCCAGAGCATGCGTCGAATGGAGGGAGACATACAGCAGCCGCGGTCCTCTGCAAAAATGGCGCCGCTCGCTTCCTAACTTGAGAGAAACAATGGGCTTCCGACTGGAATGAGGCGTGCAGATCACCGTGACCGGCGACCTGAACCGATGCCGGACCTTCTGAAAAAGTACCGCCAGATGCGCGACTTCTCGGATACTCCCGAGCCCGCTGGCGGCAAGCCGAAGAAGCGTAAGCTGCCGATCTTCGTCATCCAGAAGCATCGCGCTTCCCACCTCCACTACGACTTCCGTCTGGAGATGGAGGGAGTGCTGAAGTCATGGGCCATTCCCAAGGGACCTTCCTACGATCCATCCATTCGAAGGCTGGCCATGATGACCGAGGACCATCCTTACGATTACGCCTCGTTCGAGGGCCAGATTCCGGAAGGGAACTACGGCGCCGGCAACGTCATCATCTGGGACCAGGGCCAATGGGAGCTCGTCGAGCCCGACGATCCGGTCAAGGCGCTGAAGGACGGGAAGCTCGCCTTCCGGCTGTACGGGAAGAAGATGTTCGGGGAATGGGCGTTGGTACGCATCCGCGGCAGAGGCAAGTCGGATCGCGGCAATGAATGGCTGCTGCTCAAGCATCGGGACGAATTCGCGAATGAGAAAGTGGACGTGACCGCCGTCGCGCCGCGCTCGGTCGTCTCCGAGCTGCTGGTCGATGAGATCGGAGGCGAGCATGTCTGGGAGAGCAATCGAGCATCGGCCTCGGCCAGGCGAGTGCCGACGCTTGCGGATGAGGCGAAGTCGAGTCGTCGAGTCGTCGGGTCTTCAAGTCGTCGAGTCGTCGCGGGGCCGAGTCGCCGAAACCCGACAAAGAAAGCTGACTCTCTCGCCGTGCCCCTCGACGACTCGAAGACTCGACGACTCGACGACTCTACGAAGAGAGCGAGAGAGAAACGTCCCGCAGGGCGGCCTCGAGCAGCTTCCTCTCCGAGTCGAAGCTCGCGTACTGGATCGAAGCCTTCAACTCGAACCACTGCACGTCGTCCACCTCGCTGAGCTGCGGCTCGAGCTCTCCGGCCACGTACTCCATCAGATAGAAGTCGACACGCTTGAGGATCAGCGCGTCGCGGGCCCGGAAGGAGTATTCGATCGTGTCCAGCGCGTGAATGATCCGTGCTTCCAACCCGGTCTCTTCGCGCACTTCGCGAAGGGCCGCGGCTTCCGAAGTCTCGCCGGGAGTGACCGCCCCTTTGGGCAGTCCCCATCGGGTTTTGTTGCGCGTGGCGATCAGCGCCACGTAGTGAACTCCGTCGCGAACCGTGATGACCACGCCCCCGGAGGAGTGCTCCTTCCGCGACTTCCACCTGGAGACGCCCACCCCGGCATTCTATAAGTGTTTCTCCTCAATCCCGGTTGGGACCGGTTGCGGGCGTGGTGTGGAAAGGCGTACATTTCCGAGAACGCGCAAAAAACCGCATCAACGGATCAAAGAGGAGGTTTCGTGCCTGAGCTTGCAACCCTGACCGTAGTGGGATTGATCGTGCTCGCGGTGCTCGTGGTCGTTTTCCTCAAGGTTCGCCAGGGCGACCTTCTCGGGGCGATCATGGAAAAGCGCCGCTCCAAATCAAAGATCGTCAGCCGCGCCGACTATGTAGAAGGCGCCGAGGCCATCCCGGTGGCCATCGCCTTGACGGACGACACGTTCTTCTATGAGAACCCCGACCTCGAGGCCTCTTTCGACCTGAATCGGATCGACGAGATCGAGTACTCCGATGAGCTCATGACCGGAAAGAAGCACGCCGCGGACGCGCACGTGCTCCGTCTTCGATCGCACGGGACGACTTTCGAGTTCCTGCTCAACCGCGCCGACACCGACAAATGGCGTTCGATGCTGCCGGCCCGCACGCTCGGCGTCGCCCGCGCCGGCTAGCCGGCACGGCCGGCAGCCTTTATTGGCTTGGCCTTGTTGGACCTGCGGTCGCGTTGAGGTAGCCTTCTGCCGCCGGTGCCTCGGAATGGGCATCCGGAAGGGCCTGTTGACGACCGCCGCAGCGTATCTTTGATTTCGTCGGGGTGTGGCGCAGCCTGGTAGCGCACCTGCTTTGGGAGCAGGGGGTCGGAGGTTCGAATCCTCTCGCCCCGACCAATCAATTCTCAATCCTAAATTCTCAATCCTCAATCCTCAATCCAAAGTCCCATCCCGTCCCCGTAGCTCAGCTGGACAGAGCAACAGCCTTCTAAGCTGTGGGTCGCTGGTTCGAGCCCAGCCGGGGACACCAAAACTCGCTCCGCATCTCCTCCCCCTGCTACATTGAGCGGGTCCATGCTCCTCCTCTTGTATGGCGTGACGGCTCTCGGTTTGCTCGGGCTGGCGCATCGCTACGTGCGTCCCCTTTCCGCGCCCGCGGCGTTGGTCCTGCTGGTCTTGCCGATGGGTCTCCTGGGACCAGCCCTGGTCACCGGTCGCGTGTATGGACCGGTGGACATCCTCTATGAATACGACCCGCTGTCCGCGGTCGGACAGCGGTATGGGATGACGGGGGCGCACAACCCGTCGGCAGTGGACATCATCTCGGAGTTCTTCCCCTGGCGACTGGCCGTGCGGGAGTCGTTCCGTCGCGGGGAGTGGCCGCTCTGGAACGGCTACAACCTCTGTGGACATCCGCTGGCCGCCGAGGCGCAGTCGGCGCCGTACTCGCCCTTCACGTGGATCGCCTGTCTGCTGCCTGCCGCGGTGAGCATGTCCTACTCCGCGGCGATCGTCCTTTTCCTTGCGGGCCTGGGCGCGTTTCTGTTCGCGCGCGAGCTCGAGTGCCGGGAAGGCGTGGCATTCCTGGCCGCGGTCGGTTGGAGCCTGGCCGCCAGCATCGTTCTCTACAGCCTCACCGCCATGGGTTTCGCCACCGCGTATCTGGCACTTCTTCTCGTGGCCACTCATCGCATTGCGGCCAGACCCGGGGTCGCCTCCGGCGCGTTGCTGACGACGGTCCTGTCGCTCACACTGCTGGCCGGTCATCCGGAGTCGCTCTATCTCGATGTGCTCGTCGCCTCCGCCTATGGTGCGTTCGAGCTGGTTCGTCGCCGCGAACGCCCGTGGCGCGCCATCGCCGCCGCGGCAGGCGCCGGCTTGGCCACGCTGCTCGTCTGCGCCGTCTTTCTCCTGCCTCTGCTGGAAGCCATTCCGCAGTCGGCTGAATACCGAAGGAAGAGCGGACGGACCGCGGCCCGGGAGATCTCCGGGCCACAGGTCCTGGCAGGATTGGCCACGAACGTCTTCCCGCAACTGCACGTCCGTTCGTGGGAAAGCCCGCGCCTCTCCTACGTGGCGGCCGAGACGGGTGCGGTGGGAAGCATTCTCCTCGGGCTGGCCGTGTATGCGTTGTGGCGTGTGCGCGGCCCGCGAACCTGGTTCTTCGGAGCACTGGCCCTGTTCGGCATCGCCGTGGGCAGCGGCTGGCCGCCTCTGTTGAACGTGCTGCGGCGGTTCCCACTCTTCGGCATCACGCAACTGGAGCGGTTCGTCTTCGCCGCGGCGTTGGCGCTGGTCATCCTGGCCGCCCTGGCATTCGAGGAGATCCTGCGCCGCCGTGATGATCGCGCGGCCGCGCTCACACTCGCGGTGGTCCTGCTGTTCCTCTCCGCGGGTGCTTTCTGGATCGCGAGAAATGTGGTGCTCGGACCGGCCACGTACGGGCATCACCGTCTGTTCGCGGAGTTGTTCTTCCTGGCAATGGCGGCGGCTCTCTTTGGCTGGAAGCCTCCTCTCCGGGTGCTCGTGCCCGCGCTGCTCGGCCTCGTCTGTGCGCAGCGGGTGCTGTCGGAGATGGACACGTTCCGCACCTATCCAGCGGAGGTTGCGTCTCCGCCGATCCCGCTGCTCGCAAACTGGAAGGAGATCCGCGAGCCGTTCCGTGCCGTCGGCGTCGCGACGACGCTTCCGCCGGCCACGAATACGTTCTACGGATTCGAGGATCCGCGCGGCTACGAAGCGCTCACGCTGGGGACCTTCGTGGCCACGGACCCGCTGTGGTGCAGCCGTCACGGGATCTGGTTCAACCGCGTGGACGACCTGACCCGGCCCTTCCTCTCCTTCCTCAACGTGCGCTTCGCGATGCAGCGCGCGGCCCTGCCAGTTCCGGCAGGATGGCGGACGCGCGCCGAGGAGAGCGGAACGCGACTGCTCGAGAACGAGAACGTGATCGAACGGGCCTTCGTGCCGGCGCAGGTGGCCCTCACCGACATGACTGCGGATGACGTGGTGGGGCGGATGTGGGACGTTCGCGACTTTCGATCGATCGCCTGGATCGAGACCGACGGTGCGGCCGAGGTTCGCGCGAACGGGCCAGGCCGGGTATCCGTCGTTTCGCGGACGCTGGGAGGCCGCTATCTGCTCGACGTGACCATGGAGCACGACGGGTTCGTGATTCTCTCGGATACCGCGTGGAAGGGATGGCGCGCCTGGATCGATGGGCGGGCCGTGAAAGTGGGCCGCGCCAACGCCGCGTTTCTGGCGATCTTCGTTCCCCAGGGACACCACTCCGTCCGCATGCAGTACCGGCCACGCTCTTTCGAGACCGGCGCCACGATCACCTTGGCCACGCTGCTCCTGATTGCGGCATATGGCGTGTGGCACATGCGGCGACAGAGTGCGGGTGTCAGACGTCGCGAGTGAGTGCCGGGTGACGCCCACCAGCCCAAGTCCACCGT
>JBDTOZ010000531.1:0-1566 GCA_039932995.1 Acidobacteriota bacterium
ACTACGGCTTCCTCGCCAATCGCGACCGCGCCGTGAGCGTGACCAAGGCCCGCGCGTTGATCGCCTCCACGCGACCGCTCCATCCACGCGCTCCCATCCCCACGAGGCCAAGCTGAACGGCGACAAGCCGCTGCTCAAGCAATTCAACGAGGCGATCAAATTGCTAGCCTTCCCCTTCCTCTTCCAAAGACAGCAGCTCGGCGCGGATCGGGGTGCGGATGCTTTGCGCGCCCGGCAGACGGGAGTAAAGGATCGCGGTGAACGTGCCCTGGCGCCTAGACCGGCGAAAGTATCCGGCCGGCGGTGACGGATGAAAAAATGGAACGCGTGAATCGAGCGCAGCACGTTTCATAGGGACTGAGACTATAAGCTTCGACCTCACTCGGCCTAGTCCACTTGCTAGCCTCATATATTGCCATTCGCCTCTAAGGGCTCACGACGAGGGTGCCATCCGCGCTGATCGAGTACTTCGCATGCTCAAGGCTCCGCACCGGTCCGACCACAATCTCGTGCGCTTGCAGATTGATCCTTAGCAGAACCCGCTCCTTCGTTTCAAGAGCGTGGACAGGTACGAGAAGATCGGACCAGTCGTCACCGGATAGGAAAAGCGCGCGAACAGATCTCGACATGGGCAGTAGTGGAGACTTAACTATCGCGCTTTCGCCAGTGTCGGTGAGCATCCTGTTAGATCCGTAGAACAAGGTCAGCTCATTTCCCCGCGCGCCAAACATTCGCGTCACTGTGCTGGGTGACAAGATAACGATCGAGTTCTTGCCTAGGTGAACAAACTCAGCATCATTCGTCAGGAAGTAGCGACAACTTCGTAATTGCGTACCTGCAAAATAGCCGACAATCGCAGCGGCAAGGGTGGCAAGTATGACAACGCGACTTCGCATAACTAGGGCTCCGGCGGCAGAATCTGATCCAATTCTTTCATAAATTGAATCCATCTGGGTTCCGTCGGTGACGGGTCCGCATGAAACTGTTCCTCAGCCATGTACGCTTCCCTCTCGGTCCTTGAGCCTGAGCCGAGATCGAGTGCGTGAGCGACTTCTTCAAACAGTGCTCCTGCGATCGTCCTCGCCTGTGTTCGCGCCGCGCCGCCATCCCTCTGCATGCGATCGGCGTCTATAACGGTTTCAGTCCATGGGTTATTGAGCCTCCCGCTTTCGTTTTCTCTCGCCATCGCCGGTGGTGGTACAGTTCTCCCGTTCGCCTGAAATCTATGGCTCAGGATCGATGGTTGGTAAGACGCGTCGCCAACCTGCAACGTGTATTTCGTGTCGGTATCGCGCGCCATAGTACGCCACTGGGTGGCACCTGATTTCGTCGTCTTCCAGGCCTCGAACGCCGCTCGGAAGACGGCGTCCTCCCTCACTCGCTTCTTGAACTGATCGTCGTATGCGATCACACGACCCGTTGGATCTGTCCACCGCAACGGGTTGTTGCGAACGTAGGAGTATCGATTCCACCCTTGCGGGTTCGTCATGTTCGTTCTTAAGTCGAGCACGGGATCGACCGACAAGAACCGCCCCATGTCCGGGTCGTAGAACCGGGCGTGCATGT
>JBDTOZ010000532.1:0-32284 GCA_039932995.1 Acidobacteriota bacterium
GGTCGTCCTCGAGCGAACATGAAGTGTTGAATGTGGTGGGGTTCGCCGATCAGGTCAAAATGCTCGCGCAAGCTGCGTTGCGGCGGCGGCGGTTCCGCGGCGTGGTCGCGCTCGACGGCCACGGCGTCGAAGTCGATTACGTCCCGTCGCCGATCTTCCCGCACCGGCTCGCCGGTGTCCCGATCCTCGATCTCTTCCGCCGTGCGCAGCACGCCTCGTGGAACGCGCATGTGGAACCGCGTACGCCGTACGATCCGTGGGGACAGATCGCAGGCGCGGCCGAATCTCCGCGTCCGCCGGATGCTCGCGATACGGCCGCATCTCCTCGCGTAGCGACTGCGAGCCCTCGCCCCGATGTCGCGGCGGCGCCCTCCGCGCCGTCCACGCCGATCGGCTCCGACGCGCCGCGCCCTGCGCCGGTCGCTCCGCCCGTCTTCGATCTCCCGCGTCCCACGCCGCGAGACCAAGCGGCACAGAAGCGCCGCCGTCGTCGCTCGAAACGGGGAGGGCCGCCGCATGCCTGAGCGGGTCCAGCGATCGCGCCTCCATCGTGGTCCCCTGCTCGTGCCGCTCGTTCTGCAGCAACGCGATCTTGTGGTCTTGCGCGATCTCTTCTACTACCGATTCGCGGACACGCGGTCGCTCGACCTCTCCGCATCCTGGGCCAACGGCAGCAAGGGTCTGCAGTATTTTTCAAAGCGCCTCACGCACCTTTGGCGCGCCGGAATAGTCGAGCGCTTCACGCCCGCGTTCAGCCGCTACGTGCACGGCTCGCGGCACTTCCTCTACACGATCGGATCCGGGAAGGCGTCTGCGGCGGCGCGGACTGGCCTTCGCCCCGATGCGATCCCTGAGGACCGCTGGCGCGAGGTGCTCGCGCAGGCCGGGCCCGCGCGCCTTCGTGCGCGCGAGGCGCTGCTCGCAATCGGCATCGACGGCGCGGAGATCGACCGCGTACTCCACAACAACACCGTCACGGCCATGCGATTCATCTCCGGCGACACGTCGGGCGTGCAGCACCACGCGCTCGCTGCCGAAGCCTTGTCGACGATCTGGTTGCGCGCCCGGATGGAGGGGCATCAGGTCGATGACGTTCGACCCGATGGTGTCGCGGATCTGTCGTTCCGTGAGCCAGACCCGCATCGCTATCGAGAGCTCGTGACCGCCGACGGCGTGGTCGTGATCAAGCCCGATTGCCTGTTCACCATCGCAGGGCAACGGTATGCGTTGGAGGCCGAGACCGGAGCTTTGAGCACGACTAAGTTGCGTCTTAAGCTGTCACGCTACCGACTACTCCTTCTCCGTGAGCCAGCCTTGCATCTCTTGGTGCACTGCGCAACACAAGCGCACGCCGATCGCGTTTCGGAAATCGCGCGAGCGAGTGAACCGTATGCCTACGCGACGATGGCCGTCACCACACCCAATACACTCGCGGGAGCCGGTGCGCGAGTGGCGTGACCAGGTTTCAATGATTGCGGCTCCATACGCGCGCGAATTTCCCGCGACACTAGGGCGCGACGGTCACCGCGCTGTGCGCAGCGAGCGAAGTTCCGGTGCACTGTCCACAGCCGCTCCAGGGAACGGGAAATAGCCCTTCCGCGCGGCCCGCGAAATACGTCGAAATCGCTGCGCGCGCGAACGCCACGTTCGGTGTATTCTCCTTCACGGGTCTAGAGGTGGTGCGCGTTCCTGAAGGGCACTCGCGTCCATATCAACATGGAGGGCTCAAAAGCGCTGTTCGGTATCTTGGCCTGATGGAGAGAGAAGGCCGACATGTCCATGAGGGAACAGCGCTCAGTCAGACGATACGCACCGTATACGTTGAGCTGATGAGCTTTTAAGCTGAGGTGTGCGTAAGGAAACCCTGCCACCGAACGGGTAGCAGGGGGACATGCACGGGCAAGCAGTCTTTCCCAAGAAGCCCTCATGCGCGATCCGAATCCGGTCTACCAGGTGGGCGGCCGCGCTGCAAGTCCCGATTCCTGCCATTTCCTCCTAATGCCAACTTCGCGCGCGGCCTTCGGCCGTTGCGCTCTCCATGCGTGGCGCCTTGCCGCGTAAGAAGGGGCACCTCCATGCCTATTGAATTTGTGTACGAAGGGAAGAAGGTCTACATCTCTGTCCATGACGGCGCGAGCACAGAGGAAGTGATCGCCGCCGGTGAAACACTGCTCGATCTCACCGCCCAGGGCTATGTCTTTGAGAACCCGCTTTTACGAAAAGGGAAAGAACGGTTCCGTCGCGACCGCCGGCACGGTGCCGTTCGCGAACTCATTGTTTTGGAAGAGCTCGGCCTTGAACGATTGGACCGGCCCCGGGTCGTTCGCCATCCCGACGGGAGGGTGTCGGTCTGGCTTCCTGATTGGGAGTACCTCAATTGGCTGTACCTGACGTTCGCGCTTCATCGGGTTGAGGACACGCCGATGTTCTTACCGCTTCGTGCAAACGGCGAACTGCTCACGAAGCTTGGACCGCGTCATGTGCGTTGCTTGAAAGGATGCAGCCAGTCCTACCTCGAAAAGCATGCGCGCGACGTTCCCGGCCTCGATAAGGCGCCCGGCGCGCTAGGGAGGCCCTTTGTTGTCGATACGATCGAGTTCTTCAAGCACTTCAATGATCCCCTGTATCCGTTCATGGCCTGGCATCGAGCGCCCTTTAACCCTGTCGCCGACGTGCATCGCCTCGTGACGCGCATCCGCCAATAGCGCGGGTCGAGCGCGGGCGCGAGTCTGGCCTTGCGTCGTGTCGAGCGCGTGATCGGACGCGCTCGACACACATCCGTGCGTGGCGTTTTCGCCGAGCATGTCCGAGGGACGATGGCCCACGATTCAGTGACTTCGACCAAGTCTGTTTGCGCGCGCCCAAGGTGCGCGAGGATCGTTTCGCGAGGCTCGTGAGATTGCACCGGCTGTACGTCAGCCGCTCACAGCGTTCTTTCTCAACTTTCACCCCACTCCCATGCACAGCGTGAACAAAGTCATCCTTGTCGGGCACCTGGCCGCCGACCCGGAGCAGTCGACTACGAAAACCGGCCGGGCCCGCGTCACCTTCCCCATCGCCACCCACCGCGACACCACCTCGGAGGGCGCCAAGAAAGAGGTCACCGATTACCACCGCGTCGTCTCCTGGGGGAAGCTCGGCGAGATCTGCGGCAAATACCTGGCGAAAGGCCAGGGCGTCTACGTCGAGGGCATGATCCTCAACCGCGCGTACGAGAAAGACGGCTACCGCCGTTACGTCACCGAGATCCGCGCGGACGAAGTGAACATGCTCACCTGGAAGAAACGGAGCGGCGTGACCAAAGTCGCGTTGGAAGATCCTGACGCCTCCGAGGTCGCGTAGCTTTGTGGGAGCGGGCGCTCTGGTGCAATCTCACGCCCGCACCCACTTCGACGGAGTGCGCGCAGCTAGTCGCTGCGCATGATCCCCTGTTACTGCGGACGACTTCCACCATCGACGCGCAGCCAATTCCTTCGAGCTGCACGCCGTGCTCTTTGACATCCACAGCGACATCGACCGTGGCCGAACCTCTTACCGACCACTCCTATGCGTGACCATCACTACACGCACGTCGTTCTCGATGAACATTCCGGCGAGCCGCGCGGCGCGGTCCGCGACATTGACGAGTTGGAAGACGGAACGCAGTTCGGCGTCGTCCGGTTCTTCGATTCTCCCGAGCCGCCGACGTACACCTGGCTCAAGGGTCTGCTCCTCCTGCCGCTCTCTGAAGCAGCCCCCCACGTGCGCAATCATCTCTCGTGGGAGGTCGCCCACGAGCAGCCCGCATGACCACCGTTTTGGAGCGCCAGCACACCTACCGGGTGACTCTGACGCCATGCCCTCGCTGCAAGCGGCAGCCGGGCAGTCACGGCTGGCCGACGCCTTGGTTGCACGAACTCGCGATTGCGGACGGCGTGCAGGTCGTACATGTCCTTCTCTGTCGGCGTCCGTCCTGCGCGTTCGCGGAAATCATCAACCTACGTGCCGAGGCGCCCGCCATTCGCCGGTCGTGGCTTCGTGCCGCGGTGTCGCGTTACCCGCTCACCTTCGCTGCCGCGGCGGTTATCAACGGCATCGCATTCGGACTTCTTCTTGCGCTGACATAAACACTACGCGCTGGTGCGGTTTCCGATGTGGAAGTCGCTCCGCACCTTGCACCAGCACAACCGTTGCGCTCCCCTCGTTGCAGGTCTAGCATGCTGAGGCTGTCCCTCCCTGCGCGTGCGTCCTCACTTCCACGTCCTCTCATCGGTTGCCTCGGGCCTCGTCGTTGCGCTGCTTGTGTCGTTCGTTTCACCCGGCCAGGCGGCTGCCATCGATGACTCTCTGCTTACCGTGGAGAGGGATGCCGCTGTCGTCGTGACAGGATTCTCGGCGCCGTCGTTCACGACTAGGTCCAAAGACATGATGACGGTTCGCACAGCGGCGCAGCGGGTGAAAGCCCCTCGACGGATCGTAACCTGCGTGGGCGCGGGCGGGATGACATGGCAGCAAGATACGCGGATCTTCCACGGCAATCTTGCATGCCATCGCGTGTCCACCGGACAGGCGTTCTCCACCGACAACTTCGACTGGTATCTCTGGCGCGAACCCTCGGGAAATCAGCGGGTACGGAACATCTCGCTCAATGATCCCCGCCAGACAACCGAAGCCGCTCCCGTGCGCACACGCCTCGCGAAATTCGCCCGTGGGGCGACAGGAAACGCACGAAGCCTCGCTATCCTGACCGTGTACGACTCTTGGGATCTCGCCGGAACGTCCGCGGACCTCTTTGCCTTGACGTCCGACACCGCCGCGAAGAGCACGCGCTCCCCGATCGTCTTCTACCGTGAATCGCAGGACGCACCGCGCTTCTTCGAGACGACGTGGAACCGTGTGCACCAAGGAAACAAGACCTATCAGTGCACGCGCGACCGATCGGCCGTCGTGTTCGGCATCGGGTCAGATCCGATCGACCTCTACGCGAGATCGCTCGTGTCGGGAGCGCTGCAAGAGTATGTGCCCGCCCGGATCACGAATGAGACATGGTGGAGCGGAATCATGCTTCAGCCGTGCTTCCCGCCCGCATGATCGTTACTGACATGGTTGTGGCGCCGTGGATCCGGTGATGCCGAGAAACTGCTCCCACAGGCCCGCGAGCTCCGCTTGGCCCCCCGTGGAGCAGAAGTTGGTGCCATCGTGGATCACGTAGCACCCTTGGCCGTTGAACGCGAAGAGATTGAATCCGCGCGCCTCTTTCCATCCCGTGGTCGCGAGACCGCGAATATCCTCCTTCGAAGTGCGCCCGCTGGCGGTATTCACGCACGTTGCGGCTTTGGTATCGCAGATACGACCATATTCGGCGATCTCAAGTCGACCGTTGTTAAACGCTCCAAGAAAATCGCGGAAACGGGTGTAGTTCGCTCCGTCGTAGAGGTTCGCCGAATTCCAATACGCATCGAATCCGAGCACATCGGTGCCGGAGGGTCCCATCACCGTGTTGAGGAGGTACGCGAGCTGGTCAGACGTGCCTTTGTAAAACGCGGAATATGGTGCGAGCGCACTCGCGAGTTTGACACCCACCGGAATTCGCCCACCCGCCGCGAGACGGCCGTTGCCGAGAAACCGTTGCGTCGTGTACGCGAGCGCCTCGTTCCGACACGGCTGCGATGTCGTGCACGGCCAAACCTCGTCGGTGGCACGCGGCGTCGCATAGTCAAATTCGTTCAGCAAATACACCACCGCCACCTTCGAGTAGAGGTCCGAATTCGCCGCGAGGTGACGAAGCACCGGATCGTGGAACTTCTCGGAGATCACGTCGTACGGGCCTTTCCCGGTGCCACGCTCTTTCGTCGGCTGATACGGAACGAAGCTATCGCTCTTGTCTGCCTTCTTCGCTCCCGGCCACGTCTGATTGAAATCAGCGCCGTTCCAGAGGCGCTTATTCACGTCGGGGCGATAGTGCACCGACAGCAAGAGGTGCAGGGCGAACCCTTCCGAGGCGACGAGCTTAATCGTCTCATCGAGATCGTTGAGAAATGCAGTCTCGCCCCTGTTGACGTACTCCGAGAACGGAAATTCGAGTTGCACGGCCAGTTGCGCGCTTCGCCCCCCACTCTGAACACACGTCGCCTCGCTCGTCCCGAGAGCGGTACTTCGAATGATGCGAAGATACTGGCGAAGTTGCTCTCGCTGATCCGGGTTGCGGTAGAGATGCACGCTGACGTGAGACGTCGTCCCTCCCATCCGCGGCGCGACGAGGTAGATCGTTGACGGGTTCGGCTTGGTTCCCGTTGGCGGATAGCGCACCGATTGCCCCGAGGCCGCCGTTGCCGTTACATAGAACTGATACGCGCCGGTGGCGAGCAGGGTCTTATCGAGCCGCCAATCAGTCCCCGAGGGTGTCATGCCAAAGGCGACCTGCTCGCCATTCGGTCGAACGATCCAGAGCGTTACCGATGTCGCATTCGTAACTGTCGCTGTCCATCGAAAGAGCGTCCTGTTCTGCACGCCTGACGTCGGCAATACCGCAGCCGTCGAAATCGTCGGAGCTCCGCCGGTGGTCGTAGCGGTGACGGTAACCGAGCCCGATTCGAAGACGCTTAAGTCCGACGAGTACGCTTTCGCGGTGAAGGTGCGCGACCCCGAGGTGAAGCTCCAGCTAAACGGGATCGGAAACTCGGCCTTCGTGCTGTCGTACTTGACTGAGCCGATCTGTACGCCGTTCATGTACAAATACAGCGTTCCGGGCTTTAGAAATTTTTGGTCGTCATTCTTTCGAATAAGCGCCTTCGGCCCGACGAGGTCAATTTTGAGTTTGATCTGATTACCTAGGGAGAAGCCGGCAGGTACCGGCGCGTAGGTCGTTCCAGCGACGATCGGCACGGCGACAACCGCGATCATCAACAGCAGCACGGCACGCAATCGAGAGGACATGTGAACCTCCATCGGCAGACCCTGGATGGAGTCACATCAGCCGTTCCAGTAAGTATAGCCTGAATTATGGCTCAAGACTGGCGTTCGCAAATCTTGCAGCGTTCCCGTGACGCACACCACTTCTCTGTCACTTGCTCGGCGCGGCGCGCGTGATTGTTCTCGTGAAGGCGCGGTGCTCGCCGCCCGCGACGATCACCCGTCTTCTCGACGGAGCGTCACCGCGACCCTCTGCTGTGGGGGAAGCCAGCCGAGCGCGAAGACGGCGCCGCGTACTTCCAAGGCATCCTTCGGAAGAGATTGCGGGCGATGATGGGACGATCCCGCTTCCTGCGCCCAGAACTCGATCTGCCCATCCATATGCTGCACGGCTGCATCCTCGGCCGCGACCCGGTGGAAGCCGAGGATGCGGAAGGTCTGCACATCTCCCACAGGGTTCGTGTACCGGAGCGTTCCGGTATGCGTCGTACCGTCCCGCTGGAGATCCATCCGGATGCTGTGGTAGTTGCCGCTCTCGGTTCTTCCTACATAGACGCCCGAATAGTCATCGCCCTTCGTGGCGAACGTCCCGTCGCTGTTGCAGAGCGTGTCCAGCACCTCTCCGGCGCCGGCGAAGAGCTGCCACGCGTCGGAGGCGAGCTTGAGCGCCGTGAAGCTTCCGCTGACGTCTTCCGCCCGGCCGTCCGACATCCGCTCCACACCGCTCCAGGAGACCGCGAACGATGCCTCGACGCCATTCGCACGCGCAGCAGGCGTCACCTCGTAGTCCCCGCCCGCGCTCGCCGACACCGCCAAGTGCTCCGGTATCGACCCGTTGAGCAGCAGAACGCCATGCTCCATGACCGCCTGCGGGACGGAACCGGCGTCCCCGCCCGCACGCCCGGCCTGCTCGTTCCTGCACGCGGCGAGGCATGCGCAGGCGAGCACCAGGAGCACGCACGCAATCCGCTCCGCCTCTGCGGCGAGATCTTTCACGCGTCGCGGAACGAACGCTGCGACGGAGGATCGCACGTGCCGGGCGCCTTTCATCGAACGGTGATCCCCACCGTCGCGGTCGCCGGTCCGCAGGGCGTGGACACGTTGAGGGACCGCGTCCACGCCGGCCTGTGTCGCCGTGTAGGTGTGCCGCGTCTCAGGAAACGGAGAGTGCACGGGACCACCGAGCGCGTTTCCGAGAGACGACGCCACACTCCCGACTTCGCTGTGCCGCTCTTGGGTGATGTAGGAGACGTACGTGCTCTGGCCGACCGCGAGCGCCGTCTGGCCCGCGGTGAACGACTGGATGAGCGGCTGCGCGCAGTTCCAGACGGTCTGCGTCCCCCCGATCCCGTCGATGCCGCAGGCGCTGTCGCCGTAGAGCATGACGAACGCCTCCCCGGCGCGGCGGGTTCGTACACGGTCTCGATCAGGCCGCTTGCCGGGCGCGCACCCGAGGACGGAACGAACCGGCCGTTATCGGTCTCGATCCACCAGCGCGTGATCGTGCTCCCGGCGAGAAACGTCCACCGTTGCTGCTGTCCGAGCGCGGCGCCGCCGGACGACTGCCCGACGTCGACCTCGGGCGGTTCCTCGGTGCAGCGCGGGATCGAGAGCGGCACCACCGCCGCACCGCAGCGGCCGAGGACGGTCAGGACGGGTTCCGCCGGGACGGACGCGAAGTAGACGCGGGCGCTGCCGCCGAAGGGACTCGCGCCCGCGAGGGGGTCGTTCTGGAAGGACTGCGCGCCCTCGATCGACCAGGACGTGCCGTGCTCGTAGGTGAACTGGAGGCTCGTGATCCCGTTTGGAGCGAGCATCGCGTGCTCGCCCGAGAAGCTCGTCACCTCGGGACGTGGCTCGATCGCGACCGTCGCGGAGGCTTCCGGCCCGATCCCGCAGGTGGTCGCGATGGCGTGGAAGGTCGTGGCCGCGCGGACCGTCACCATCATCGAGCCGGTGGCCGGGAGATCGCAGGCAACGCCTTGCAGGTGGACGCGCGCGGTTGAGTCGGACGCTTGCCACGAGACGCTCACGCGGTCGCCTTCACAGGCCATCGGCTCGACCGTGAGGCGCACGGTCGGATTCGAGGCGCACGGAGGTCCACCCTTGCCGACCGCGCGGCGTCGAGTCTTCGGGCGGGTGAGCGGGTAGCAGGCGGCGGTGGGATCGATGGCGGCCGCGATCGGGAGCTGCGGTTCCTCGCCCGCGATATCACGCTGGTTCCGCGGTATGTCCCGTTCGTTGCGATCGACCGGAGACGCTGCGCTGGCTGGCGGCACGCTGTACAAGACGAGGATAGCCATCAAGACGCACGTTCGTGCGCGCCGAGCGGTTGTTCGCCATACTTCCGATGATTCCGCCCATCCCCTACCGCTGTCGCCAAAATGCTGAAAAGCGTGAAACTACTCCTTCGCGTGTTGAACCGTCAGCAAGCTGGAACCCCGCACCGGAAGGCGGTGCGATACGTCACGATGCAAGACGTCGAGCGTTTCTTCGCCGCTATTCCGAAGGACCATCTCCGCGATCGTTTGCTCTTCGATCTGATCTATCGGCACGGCCTACGACGGCGCGAGGCCGCCCTGATCTCCGTTGATGACATCTCGTTACAGGCGTGGTCCATCTGGATCAGTCGTGTGAAGCACGGCATCCCCGGCGCGTACCGGTTGCACCCGAGCACCGTCCGGCTGCTGCGCGCCTATCTGCCGACACGCGATCTCGGAGGAAGCCGTTTCCTGTTCCAGAGCACCCGACGACCCGGATGCGCGATCTCGCCTTCGCTCATCTACTACTTGTTCCGCCGCTACGCGACGGCTGCGCACCTCCCCGAGGACCGTCGGAACGTGCACGTGTTCCGGCACAGCATCGCCGTACATTTCATGAACGAAGGCGTGGATTCAGCCGACGTCAAGGACTGGCTAGGTCACCGCAGCATCTCCTCCACGATGATCTACGCCCAAGTGACCAACAAACGACGCGACGCCACCTACCAGCGTGTGCGCGTGTCGAAGGAGATCGCGAGGACGTGATGGCGATTGACGCTTTTCAGCAAAAGCGTCAATCCCGGAACAGCCGGTGTCAACGGGTCATGATTTCTTCCGCTTTTGCGGGAAATGAAAACTTCCGGTTTCCCCGATTCCTAGGCTGCCACAAGCGTTGGAAGGATCTTGCGGGTGCGGCGAATGTAGGGCTCCTTCGCGATGGGCTTCGTTGCGACGCGCTTGGTGCGGATGGAGAAGGAGAGCGATGCATCCGGGTACTGCCGGACCGTCACGGGATCTTTCGGCCGGATGGCGAGGCCCGCCGTCGGCAGGAGCTGGTGCCATGCCGCCTGGAACGACACGGTGAAGTCCCCCATGACCTGGCGCTGCTCGACGCGGCAGAGCGTCTCCGGAAGCAGGCGCAGGTCGCGGACGCCCATCCTGCGGTGGAGATCCCCCGGCGCGCGCGGCTCCACGCGGTACTTCCGGTTGAACGCCGGGACGAACCGCTTGTCGAGGAACCGGTTCGCCTCGGCGACGGTGCAGATGCCCGCGAGCCGCAGCTCTTTCACGAGCCGGTCCTGCAAGGTCTTGAACAGGCGCTCCACGCGTCCCTTCGCCTGCGGCGAGAGCGCGAAGACCAGGTCTACGCCGAGCGACCCCATGGCGCGCTGCAGCTGGGTCTTCAAGTCATGGTTCGTCGTCGCGACCGAGGCGTTCATCTTGTACGTCGAGAAGCGGTCGAGGTAGAGGGCCTTCGGCAGGCCATGCCTGCCCGCGTACGCCGTCCAGAACCCCATGACCGGGAGCACGCCCTCGTGCGGGACGAAGGCGAGCTGGAGGAGCTCGCCCGTGGCGTCGTCAATGGCGGCCAGGAGACAGGTCTCGTGCAACCCGCCCCGGCCCTCGAACCAGTCGTGGTACGAGCCGTCGAACTGGACGAGCTCCCCGCGGTGGGCGCGCCGCTCCCGCCACTGCCGGTGGACGGGCACCTGCCCGCCGCGCCGCTGTCGCCGGGGAATCCAGAGCCGCTCGTCGACCATGATGCCCCAGAGGGTCTTCGCATCCCGGTGGATGCCGTAGTGCTCGGCGAGCTTCTCGGAGGCCAGCGTCGGCCCGAAATCCGGGAACTGGCTGCGCAGGAGGGACACGATGCGCTGCCGCTCCGCAGCGGGCAGCTTCTGCGGACTCCGTCTGCCCCGGTTGCCATGGACCAGGCCGCGGGCACCGCCGGCCTCGTAGGCCCGCTGCCACAGACGCACCGCGCGGTCCGTGACGCCGAGCAGGGTCGCCGCCTCCCGTTGGGACAGGCGTCCGGCACGTATGTCCCGGACGATCTCGAGTTTCTGCACCTCCTTCGGTGCCATGGGGATGAGGGTGGTCATGCCCCGCAGCGTAGCTGGGGGCGGAAGCGTTCACTTCCCGCGCACCGGAAAATATCGTGTCCGGTTTACATCCCGGAACAGCCGGTCTCCTGCACGACGAACCTTAGGCACATCGATTCTCGAACCAGGGGTAGGGAAAGTCGAAGATCTGTCACTCCTAAGCTCGAGGTGGCTTTCCCTACAACGCGCACGGCTTGCCCATCTGGATCTCATCTGGACAGGAGGTCTATGCCTTGACTGATGCTGAAGGTCAAATAGACAACATGCATCCGGATCCCATCGCGTGGCTTGCCAAACATGCCGTTCGCGCGTCCGCCATTACTACAGGCTTTGCGTTCGCGGCACCGCTTGTCGGTCTCACTTTCATAGCCAGTTTCCTGAACTGGGAAATGTCGCCCGATCCCCGCGATTGGGCCGCTTGGATGCCGGCGATCGCTGCGGTTTGGGCTGCGCTTGTCGCGGCAGGCTACTTCATTATTACCGCCGCTCTCTTCCATATGACTGCACGCCAGGCTGAAGCCGCGGCCACCCAAGCACGCTCTGCGGCCGCCGCCGCCGAGCGATCTGCGATGGAGTCTCGTATCACCGGAGCGGCTCTACGAGGCACACTAGAACAGCAGCGCCTTGAGCGCCGACGTCTTTGGGAACCGCTGCGCAACGTGGTTGAAGAAATTGACGGACGAGTATCGCGACTAATCGAAGACTCCGTATCCGACGAGAGCGGAGCATTTCTCCGATCCGCCGCGCCGCCTGACGGGTGGTGGAATGAACGACTCGCGCAGCAGTGGACGAACGCGGAATGGCTTTTACCACATGCTCGGGAAGACTTCAGCCGTACACGAGTCGAGTTGCAAGAACTCGATCGTCTTTTCACGGATCTCGTCCGTCAAAATTCGAGACCCACGCACTTGAAACAAACCCTGCCCGCGATCGTGGTTGTCGCCCGACGCGCTCAGGAGCTACTCTCAAAACTAACTCCTTCCGTTACCGCCCACCCCGAAAGCGATCCATCCGGCAGCGAGTCTTCCGAAAGGTGATAGCAACCAGACATGGCACGAGCAAACCGAGACGTCGTTGAACGCGAGTTATCACGTCTATTGCACGTACTTTTTGTGCAATTTCCAGTGCATCAAACGCCCGAATACTTGGGAAGCGCACTCTCGCAGCTCCGGCGTACGCTGCTTGATCCCGGGCGCGGCCGGGACACAACGGCCCTCACCCCAGCCCCACTTCCCCCGTGGCTAGAACAGGTGGTCACGCTCGGTCCGTATGAACGCTCCCAACTCTATCGTCTGCTTGATGAATCTGGCGGCGGCGTTGTGACGATACGCGGTGGCTCTGGAAGCGGCAAATCAAGCACTTTTCAGCATATCGAACGAGTTTGTACCGCCGCGGCAGAACAGCTTACATGGGTGAATCCCTATGGGCTGCGCCGGTTCTTCTTTATTGTAGATCTTCAGACCACGTGCGGCCGCATCCACACTCTGCGGCAGGCTCGGAGTGAAGACGACGGTGCAGTTCTCACCGACGCCGTCGAGCTCGTGCTTCGTGATATCGCTGGGATCTTGGATACGATTTTTACCCAGCATTTTACCGACGCTGCGTTCAGACTGCTTGTGTCCGATGCGGCCACGTTCAAACCCGCCCGCGAGCACTACACCAGCCTGGAAACGGCACAGGCTCATCTCAAGCGCAAGCTCACGGCCGAGAACACGTCTGATTTCACGATTAATGATTTCATACGCGTTTTCGATAGTCTCGATGAGAGCGAACGGGTTGAGGTGCGTCTCCTCATCCTTACGCAACTGGCACGTGCGCTCGCGGAAGAGAAGCGCGCGCTGTTGGTCGTGATCGACAACATCGATCCCCTTCCTGTGCTTGTTCAGAACAAACTCGTTAATGTACTCGAAACCTCGGTGTCTTCACAGATGTGGCAGCCGTTGCGAGTAGCAGTCCTGACCCGCATTTCCACGGCGATTCATCACCTCGGCGTTCTCAAGTCCGACATGTTCGATCATGAGAGTGTCGATCCCGCGGACATGGTCCTGTATCGGCTCACGTGGTTCTTTCTGGCGATGAATAGCTTCTCGACATTTTCGGCGCAGAGCCCCGAGGTTCAGCAGGCCGTCATCAGCCGACTGTTCGAGTTGTGGCGCCATCTGATCGATGGACGCGGCACCCTCCGACGCCTCCTGTCGGCTATGGCGGGCACTAATATTCGGAATGCCTTCGCGTTCGCTACATCTTGGTGTATGAGCCGTCGCTTTACACCGGAAATCTACTCAGATCAAATTCTGAATGAGTTTAAGGACAATGTTCAGCAGCTCTTTGGCGTTCACCTCATTACGGAGATCGACGGTAGCTTGGCACGAATTGTCGACGCACAGTTCACGCCGGACGAAGTAAAGGAACTGCGATATGCAATTGATGTTGAGCCAGGCCTGACCGCGGTGGACGCCAAGGGCACACGTCTCGCGGAGTCGATGCTCAGCCTGCTCGGCGATATGTACCTGCTCGGCGACAACGGGCGGGTCGCTGAGGATGAGATTCGCCACAAAGCATGCGTGATAGGTCGCGAACTGTTGGCCGAGACGCTCTTAAAGCCGGAGGGGGCCCTGCGTGTTACGTGGTCACTGCATCTTGCGTTATCAACGGCACTCAAGCGTGTGCAGGCACTTCCGCCCCGCGATGGCGTCATGATCGACCGGGGAGTTGTTGCAGCATTTGAAGCGCGCTTGCAGCGCGAAGTGGCAGATGTTGCCGAGGAAGAGCGGCCGCGGGTCGTCCAGCTTGTACGATGGATCGCCGGCGTGGCAAGCACAGCGTTGGAGTCGCCGATTGACGAAACTAGCGTCGCCCGACGCATGGTTCTCCGGGACAATATTGATATTCGTATGCGAGACCGAACCGGTCGGGCGGTGTTCGAACCCTTGACCAGTCGCTTTCACGCCGCGAGCATGCTGATCGACCCCGGCGCCGATGACCCAACCATCGAGCCTAACGCGCTGAACGTTTTTGCACTTGGGCGCACGCGCGTGTGCCCGGCTATCCTCCGACTGTTGTACTTGTTGGCCGCGCGTGGCTCTGCCAGCGTTCGTGAACTGTATAGCGATTTGCATCTACACGGCTTTGATCCCGATGAGGAGATCTACGTCGCTTTGCGGCAAATGGCACATATCAACGCCCGACTGATTTTTGCCGGTTTGAGCGATTCTAACGATGATTTGGATCCGTGGCTCAAGAGCGACAGAAAGGTCTACCTATCGAGTGCTGGGCGTGGCTATTTTGAAGTTGTGGTCGCTTCTCCTGCGTATCTGCAATGGGCATTCGATCAAATCGCCGAAGTGCAGAGTGCGGTTCTCGACGCTGGGATCACGGATCTGGCAGGGTTTGTGGATCGCATCGAGTCGGCTCTGATTGGGTTCGAGGTTGTGGTTTCGCGCGAACTTGCCATCCTCAGAGACACTTGGAAAACGCCGTTGGCACGGCCGTCGGGCTTGGCTTCGATCTACCGTTCTCTCTCCGCTGAAGAGGTGAGCTGTCAGAGTGTCACCGCTGACGTGTTCTTTCGAAGTTATCCCGCATTCATTTATGCGCTTTTATCGCATTACAAGAGTTTGACCCGCGAGCGCACACGTCCAGGTGGTCACGGTCACATCACCCGCGTGCGCGATCTCACATCGCGGTGGCGGAACTCGGGGCGACAGTGGCTGCAGCAACATTCCGAGATCTTCGGCAGACAGTACGAGCCGTGGCAGGAGCGTCTGGATACGGCCGAGAGTGACGTAGAGGAAATCATGGGGCGCTGATATGAACTTGCCAGCCGTCCGAGACCGAGTATCGTACAACTGGTTTCCTATCCGTACCGACGTGACGTTACGAGAAGCGCCGGCAGGCGGCCCATCAGAGGGCTGCGCCGTTCCGGAGAGCACTGAGAGCAGACGGCTGTGCGCGATGTTTCGCGACCAGCTGCGCGGACTCTTAGAGTCGCATCAAGGCGAGTGGGCATTGATCGACGACGACGGTCGAGTTGACGTCGACGTTGACCGCCTTGCACTCCTGAATCGACACCACCCATCTAACCCCCGCTATTTTATTATTCGCAGGATTTTGGCCTCGTGAGTTTCTACCGAGCGGCACGCCGTTCACGAGACGCCGCACGGCGTTGTTGCCCCCACTACAAAGGCCGCCGCACATCCCGGCCTGCTGATCTATCACGCCGGAACCTCACGAGCGACGGCTTTGAGTTGATAGCCGATGAGAAGCACGCACGACGGAGACGTTCAGAGTCGAGTTGCACGAGCCGCATGGCACATTGCCCGGCGCGTCATTCGCTCGGAGCAGTGGGGGGACTCTTGTTAGCTATTGCTTCGCAGCCGCGGCGAGTACTCGTCTTCAAAGTTTCGTTCGCCCACGAAGTACCGCTGCACATCGTTGTTTCCGGAAAATGCTCCCGCTACGAGTCCTGACCAGACCTCGGGATCGATGTCTCCATCGACGCGGAAGAGCTTCACTCTCACTCCCACCTTCGACAGCCTTCGGAGGTGTTCGCTCCCTCGGGCCGCAAGTTCGTCGTCAGAATAGAAACGTAGCGCGGCGTCGGCGTGCACGATCACTTGAGTCTCCGGCTCATAGATGGCGTGGAAGTACCGTGCGGCGCGCATCGCTCGAACGTTGGGGACTTCTTCACATTCGAAATGAATGCCATCCGATCGCCGACTCCATATGACGTCCGTAAACGCCGCGTCCAAGGGCATGCTCATCTCATCCGGAAGCCAGCGGGCGAATTCTTCGCCACGGAGGCCTGTGATTCGCTGCCAATCCAGCGGCCGTCCGTAGGCGAACATTCGGAACGCCTGCGGGACAAATTTCTCCGCAGGTTGGATCAGCAAGGGATCGACACGAATGCGCGGCTCCAAGCCTGCGAGCGCGAACAGCACCCGAGACGACGAACTCTGCGAGCTCACGCCTCCTAGCGGTAGTGTCGGAGAAAAGACATATCCATTCCGGACCAATCCGCCGCCCATGCCAATCTCAAAGGCCGACAGCGGGACGAGGCTTTCGCCATCCGGTTCGAGATCCACCAAAGCGGGATGATCGTACGGCTTCGGTCGCGGCGCTCGATCCTGCAATGCCGTCGATCCACGACGATAGATCTCCCAGCTCAACAGGTGGTGAAACGCTATCCGTCTCGGGCCACCTTGGTCTGCGAATGACTCGTCGATACCCAACCACACCTTCGACACCGGATCGGTGAGAACCTCTTCCATCACTTCAGGCGGTATGTCCGCGATTGCTTGGTCGATCTCCCGCAGGAGCGGATCATCCGGTGCGAGGCGACTGACGAGCAGCCGAGGAGAGAAGGAGTCCGCCGCGAAGCGGGCGACGAGTGAGTCGGGGATCGTGTAGTCAGGCATCGTCGTCACCGCGCGGCGTCTCCGAGTGATACTGCTCGCGCGAAGTTCCGCAGAATGCGAGATCGAAGCGCCGCTGTCGTCGTCCCGCGCAACTCGGCGAGAGTCGGCAGGAAGGTCGTCATCTCGAAGGGATGCATCGGACGGCCGGTGTGCTGGACGAATGGCCCATCGGTCTCTGTGAGGAGCTGATCCTCAGGAACCGCCGCGATGACGCTTCGTCCCGTCGCTGAGCGTGTCATCGCCGGGTTGACCGAGAAGAAGCATCCCATCGCAACGCCGCGTGCTAACGCCTTTGCGGAGCCCGAGAACCAATGAAGAATGACGGTACTCCGCCTCAGCGAGGTCGCCAATTCGAGTACATCTTCGGCAGCTCGCCTGCTGTGGATCGTGATTACCTTTCCGCCAAGCGCTTCACATCGCTCGAACACGCGTCCCAGCACGTCGCGCTGTAACTGCCGAATCTCTGCGTTTGCTTTCGTGTAGTCGAGTCCGACTTCACCGACGTATTTTGTCTTATCGATGAGCGAAAGAAGGGCGTTGAGTGCGTTCGAGTGCTCCGCGACCAATTCGGGGTGAAGTCCAACAGCGGCACGCACGAATTGCCGGCTATCGACAAGACGCTGTGTATTCGAGAACGCACGCGGGAGGTTCGTCACCGCGATCGTGTAGGTCTGCGACTCCTCACATGCGCCCACCACAGCTTTCGGGTCAGGATATTGGTCCAGATGACAGTGGGCATCAACGTACCGCATACCTACAGTCCGACAATCTTTCGCGTCGGTGTCGTAGCTCGCTGGCGGGCCAACTCTATGAATGAAGCTGCCCACCGGCGGAGCATCTGCGCGCGTCGCGTATATTCGTCCCCTGTCGGACCTGCGCTGAACGCACCGTGACGAAGCAGCGCCGCCATGACCTCAACCTCTTTCGCGGACGCGATCGACAGCGCGAACCGTACCAGCAACCGAAAGTCGCGCGCTGTGTCATCGCTCATCTTCCGCAGATCTTTGAAGACGTCGTAGAGATAGCCATCTTCCTCGATGCCGGCCAAAAGGAATGCGGCGCGTCGATATAAGCACGGGACACAGTAACCGCAGTGGGTGATCGTACTATCGCCTTCCCATCGGAGGTTCCCAGCATGCGCGCACGACACGCTCCGAATAAGAGCTTCGCGAAGATCTGCCTCGGTTACGCTCTGGACCATGTCTGTCTTGCTTTGATAGGAGAACGGATTTTGGACGCGAACATCGATTCCGAGTGCGGAAAGCACATCATTGAATAGCTCAATGTAGCGGGGATGTGCGGTCCGCGTGCTGAGCGTACCTTGCCGAGAACGACCAAGCGGTGCGTTGACGGCGATCAGACCGTTTTCGGGTATATAGAGCCGCGTCGTTCCGGTCGCCATCGCAGCAGCGACGCCTGCCGTCAAGAAGAGGAACGAGCGCGCCCGGTGGGTTATCTCGGCCTTCTTGGGTAACTCAAACCGGTGGTTGCGCTTAAGACTCCGCGCAACGTTCACTTGGAGAAGCGCAGCGCGGCCAGGGTATTTCTTTTCGATGAAGGCAAACAGGTCGCGTTGCGCGCTCGATGTCACGCCATCGGCGTAGTGACCGATGAGCAGTACACGTTTGTTTTCGCTGAGCAGCATGTTCGTGCCGAGTAGCGAGTCCACACCGCCCGAGAAGAGACACACCGCGTCGTAGTTACCACCAAGTTTTGTCCGATGGGCTGGCCCACCCGGTACGTTCGGTGGGCGCTCCATCCACGTCAACGCATATGTGTCTCCGGAGAGGAACGAGAGGCAGGACACGAGCTTGGAGCTAGCGCTCTCCCAGCGTGCCATGTCTGCAACGGGGACTGTGAACGCGAATACGCGGGTCCAACGATCATCCGCAGTTGCGCGCGGAACGATTTCGTCCGCGATGTAGACAATCGCTCCGAGATCGAATACGTCGCGCGCCATCGGCGACAACTCAACCGTCGAGCGCCGACCTCCCAACACGAAGTGCGCCTCGATGTTCTCGTCACTCGTCGACCACGGATCGAGGGTTGTGAGATTCGCGTCGTTGAGTGCTGCCGCATAGCCGTCGTCCTCCGAACGCGGCTCACCAACGTAACGGAGGAAGTGCGTCGGCATCATGACGTCCGTAATGCAGATAGCCGTGACTCGAGGTCGTTCACGATCTGCATCCCGAGTTCGCGGCCGGCACGACCAAACCAATCGATGTTTTCGAAACTCCCCGATGTTCGTGCGTCGTCGATCTGCTCGCGTACCTGTACATCGCATTCGCCTTTCACGCCGGCCATCAAGCTTTCCAGCGCTCCTAAGTCGGCACTGCGATCCACCGCATGCTGCTCAATGCGCGCCCAGAGCGTCTCGAACACGTAATGCTCAAGGAAGAGTTCGACGAGTCCGTCGGGCCCATTACTTCCAACGAACTCTTCCAAGCCCTGCTTGAAGTCGTCATACCCCAACTCGTCCCCAAGGCTTGCCGCCTCAAGCAAGGTGTCCGTGAAGGCAGCTTGGAGAAACTCCGCATCGAGACCGGTCGCATCTCGCGCCAAATATTCGCTTATCGTTGCCGCGACCTCGGCCGCCGGCCGTCCGCGCAATTCGTCGAGACCGAGACCGCCGAGAGCTCCGTCCAGCCCTCCGTCACCGACGGCCCCACCGAAGCCGCCAACTCCCGCGACGAAACCTGCGATCTGTCCTCGGCCCACTCCACCACCACCGCCACCGCCCACGCCGCCGCCGCCACCACCTCCACCTCCGCCGCCACCGAACGACAGGCCAAGCGACGCCGACGTTGTGCCGCCAACGATGGTTGCCGCAGACGCCGATGTATTACCGCCGCCGAGAACCGCGGTGACATCGCGCTTCACGCCGCTCCAATCGCCACCGGCTGGGGTTCCGTAGCTGGCAGAGGTACCCATATCAGTTCACGCGACGTGGGCCCGGGCGACGTGATGGGGCCTTGAACAACGAACGCTTCTCATACGCCGTTAGAACATCCTCGGCCTCTGTCACTCCCGACGCCTTCGCCGAGTTTAGTACGCGAGTTGCACTCATCGCGAAGCCGGGGTCTTGAACGTCCGTGACCCGCAGCGTCTCGACAACCGTTCGGTAGTGCTCCGGTGCCGCTTTGCAGATTTCCTCAAGACCGTGGAGCGCATGCACACGAGCACGTTTCTGCTTGTCGCCATCCATCGTTGCGATCTTGCTTGAAACGATTCGCACCACGGCTGCAACGATACTTGGGTCTTGTTTGGGTGCCTGTTTCGCCGCTGCGCGTGCTCGGATCGCGTCATCCGCGGCGATGCGCTCCGCTAAGTCTCGCGCGAGCTCGTCTTGTGGAAGGAGCGCTGGCCGACGCTTCGGATCGAGGGATGTCTGCGCCAGATAGAGATATGGGGAGAGATCCGTCGTCGCGTCAATCATCGGAGCTGCGGCGACGAATTCCGCGAGCCCCGGAAGCTCCAAGGCGGCCGTCAGCATCGGCGAATCGTCCGAGGGCTTCTCGGAGCGATCAGCGAATTTCACCAGCTCTGCCATGAACTCCGAGGTGCCGTCCGGCGCAACCGTCTCGACGATCTGCGCGAAGAACTCAGGCCACGTGTACTCCAACGCCGTCATCTTCGTGAGGAGTTCGGGGCTGACCTCCAATGCGTTCGCACGTGCGATGCGTCCGCGGAGCTCCAGGATGTTCAAGAATCGTTTGATCTGCCGCGGATTCCCGCGAAGCCCGCGCACGAGCACGTCCGTCGTCGCGAGCGCGCGCGTAAGGTGCTGTGTAGCCGCACCAGCCGTGTCGGGCCTGAGCGCCGCAGCGTTCTCCCCAACCCAATCGCTGAAGGCTGCGCACGTGTCGGACCCCTTCGCGAGGATGTCGCGTCGACCGCCGAGGAGGCTCTTCCAACCATCTGGCGTCGTGTAGCCGCGCAGCACGAGCATCGCCACATACGCTTCGACGTCGTGTCGCCGCTGCTCGGGGATGGAGAACGGCAGCTGGACGATCTTCTCGAGATAGTCCCGCGAGTACATCTGCTTGCGGTCGCGTTCCACGCGATACACCGCACTGATCGCCTCTTCGATCTTTACGGCATCCGCGCCGATGACGAAGGTCGTCTCTGGCGTGTTTAGGAACAATTTGATCGTCTCGAACGCCTCCACGACTTTGTCGCTGCTGCACCGATCGAGATCATCGATGAATACGATGATCCGCGCGACTTTCCCGCTCCGGAACAAGCTCTCGAAGTCGGACTCGAAACGCTCCATCGTGTCCGCCACCTTCTCCGATTCATCGCTGAACGCCTCAAGCAGGCCACCGAAATCGGGTGTCAACGTGATCGTGCTCTTCGCAATCGTTTTCGCGAGCTTTAGGACACTCGCCCCCTTCTTCAGCCGGTCGAAGGTGTCCTTCATGTCCTGGACCAGCGACTTGTCTTTTTCGAGCTCGCGCAGAATTGCGTGGATCAGCGCGGCTTGGATCTCCTCCTTTCCTTCATATCGCCACGCGTTGAACCATAGCGTGATGATCTTGGGAGCGCCAGATTCCACTGCCTCGGCTGCCCGCGCATCGATAGCCGCGCGTAGCATCAACATGAGACTTGTCTTGCCGCTACCCCACGAGCCGAAAACACCGACGGTGAGCGGGGCGATCTCAGCTTCGAGACACACATCCGCGAGGCTCTCCACATAACTGGAGAAGCCGAGGCAGTCGTCGCTAGTTTCACGGTCAGACCACATTTGCTCCCCGAAATCATAGGCCGACGATGCTCTGGACGCGAGATCCGACGGTCTGCCGTGCGTGGATGCGGACCGTTTCTACGAGCGGTAGAGCGCATTCAACGTCATTCAACGTAGTAATTGTTTGCTACAGCGTGGGGAGCGCGCGGTCTACGTGGCTAAAACGAATGCATGGACGCTTGGCCGGCAAGATGCTAAACAGAAGGCGCTCCCACCGATCCTTCCCACGGTACTTAAGAGGTCACAAGGCGACTACCTTGCGACTCCAAGCCGCATCGAATCACGCGCGAAGCGCTTCCATTCGCCGCAAATCCGCGGCGACCACGAGCTGACAAGGTTGTGGACCTGGATGTCGCGGGTTCGAATCCCGTCGCCCACCCATCGACGCGCTTCGAGCGCATGCGGAAGCCGATTCTCGCAGCCATCGCTGCCGGAGTCGGATTCTGCATAGGGCACCAGGCTGTAGCCACCTTCTAGTACCCGAAAAGGACGATCCGGGGCCTCATCCACTCCCCTCACGTCTCATGCTTCGTTCCGATTCCTGGCAGCTTCCGGAGAGTTCGCCGCCTCCTCCGTCCCTACACCCGACCTACGACGTTCCGGACGCGCTCCACGAGCGTTTCCTGGCGTTCCACCGCGATTCGCTTCGCTACCGCCGCGTGAGTCCAGCGACCGCGAGGTGGTATCGCGACACCTTCCGCACGTTCCTGAAGTACCTCGTCGCCAAAAACATCTCCGTGATCGACGCGAACGCCCCCTTAGTGATCCGGGAGTGGCTCGCGAGCAGTCTCAATCGCGCGCGGCCGATCTCCGCCTTCACCGCAAAATCGTATTGGCAAGCCCTTCGTGCGTTCTTCGTATACCTGGAAGACGCGGACGGGTTCCCGAATCCGTTTCGACGCCTCAAGCAACCGCCAACCCCCGACGCGCTTCCGAAGTCGCTCACGTACGATCAGTGCGTCCGTGTCCTCGCCGCCGCTCGAAACGCGGAGTGGCGTTCGCCCTACGAGCGAGCCCGCGCCGTCGCGATGCTCGCGATGGCGCTGTACGCGGGCCTCCGTCGGAACGAGATTCTCGCCCTTGAGTTCGGCGATGTGCAGATTGCCGATCAGCGAATCGTGATCCAACGCGGCAAGGGCCGCGGCGGCGGAAAGGGTCGCATCGCCTATATCAATCGTGAGCTGCAAGACATCCTGCAGGACTACGTGAACGCTCGCCGTCACGCGAAGCTCACGAGCGTTGAGTTCTTCACCGCGATCGTTCCGCGCCGCGCGCGCGGCGCGGCGGCCATCGAGGGACGGGACGCAAGGCTTCCTCTTACCGGCCACGGCGTCCAAGCACGAACGTTCATCCGCATCGTCGTTCGGGTACGACAAACGGCGGGCATTCACTTCTCGCTCCACATGCTTCGCCATTCGTTTGTCTCGATGCTCGCGCGCCAACCGGGCGTCGGCGTGCAGCACATCCGAGAGCTCGCCGGCCATCGAGACATGAAGACGACGGAGCGCTACATGCGGCTGTTCGAGGAGGACAAGCTCCGGGCCGTGGAAACGCTCTCATTCATGCCGGGCCGAGCGGCAGGTCCACCTCCAGACGCAGCTTCCGGCTCTCCACCTCGTACTCCGGCTCGAAGACATGGCTATATCGAGTGAGCATGGCAAGGCTCTCGTGTCCCAACAGGTCCATGCTCACGCGGTCGGCGACGCCGAATTGGCGCAGCAGCGTCGCATAGGTATGCCGAAGCATGTGCGGGGAAACGGGAAAGCCGAGGATCGCGGACAACCGGAGAAAGAGCCGCGTGATCGCGACGGCCGTGACCGGCCGATTGTCAGCGGTCATCGTCAGGAATTCCGGGTGCGTCCGACGCGGCTTCGCGGCGTCGCGGTCTCGCAGATACAGCGCGAGAATCTCGCGGAGCTGCGGCGGGAGATAGGCCGTCCGCGGCTTTCCACCATGCCTGCCCTTCCCCTGCCGAATGATCAGCCACCCCGCCGTCGCGTGCACGTCGCCTGTGGTCAGCCCCACCACTTCTCCGCGCCGGAGCCCCGCGTAGAGCATCAAGCCAACGATGGCGAGGTTCCGCGAGCGAACGAGCGTGTTTCGCCAGCGGAAGTGCGTGATCGTGCTGACGAGGGTCTCCGCCTGCTCGCGCGTGAGCACGCGCGGACGCGGGCGACCCGCACGGGGTGGCATGACGAGACCAAACGGGTTCACCATGCCGTACGCGCGCTCCAATCGCTGCCCGATCGCCGTCAACGCGCCGAAGTAGGTGCGGGCAGTCGTATGGGATACGTGCCGCTCGGCCCGCAGCCATCGGAGCCATCCGTCGATAACGGCGAGTTGCAGCTCGACATCGCCGGACAAGAACCTCACGTCCTCATGCGTCAAACGCAGGTATCCCGCGAACGTACGCAGCGATTGCTCCCACCATCGCAACGTCAGGGCACTCAACCCCCGGGCCTCCGCATCGCTCGCCAACGCGATTCCCGCTGCATCGAGGAACGCTTGGAGCGTTGCGAATTGAAGCGGCCGGCGAGGCACGGCGCTTCGATACTGCGGGCGGAGCTCGATGCCCAAGGGAACGATTTCCACACGTGGAATCTCGCCGCGGCCCGGCGCCATTTCGCCACGCCTCATCATGGACGCGTGGCCGGTTTCCGTACCTGAATGCGCCGCGCCTTGAACCGGCGCCGCTTCATGAGCCAGTAGCATGCGCCCACGGGGAGGTTCGCAAGCTCGCGCGTGCGCGCGGCGATCTCCTCGGAGGGCGTGAGGAGCGGGTCGTTCAGATCGTCGTACGGGCGTACCGGCTCACGGCGAATCGTGCCGAGCGGCTCGAAGAGCTCGGGCGCGAGCGAGCGCGCTTCGTCGAACGGCATCTGGAAGAAGAACTGCCGCGCCGTGTTGCCGAGGAGGTGCGGCCGGAAGCGCGGCGGGAAGAGCGACAACCCTTGCGCGGCCAGCGTGAGATACACGCGGTACTTGCGCGCGGCGACGAGCAGATCCTCCAATCCGCTCTCCGGCGCCGCGAGGTTGTGCGCTTCGTCGAGAATGATCGAGAACGGCTCGCGCTGATCGACCGGGAGCCGTTCGCGCCGAAGGGCCGCGAGCTGCAGCGCGTTCACGAGGAAGCGCCCGAGTACGTCCGCGGTCGGGCCGAGGTTGCCGCGCGCGAGGTTCACGAGCACGGTCGCGCGGCCGTCCACCGCCGCGAAGAGATCGAACGTCGACGTCGGCCGACCGAAGAAGCGCTGCACGGCGAACGAGCCGAGGAAGGGATCGAGCTTGTTGAGAACCGCCGACACGTACATCTCTTCGCGTGCGCCGAAGCGATGCGCGAAGTAGTGCTGTGATTCGGGGCTCGCGGTCACGAGAATGTCCCGCCGGACGGTCGGAATGAGGAGGAACGCTTTCAGATCGACGAGCGTCGCCGGGACGCGGCTCTCGATGAGTGCGCGGAGCGTGGCGCGGGTGATTTCCTCGACCTTCACGCCCCACGCCCACGATGCCGCCGTCTCCGAGGCGTACAGACGCCGCAGGACGCCGACGAGCAGATCGACCTGGCGCGAGGTCTCAACGTCCGCGAGCGGCGTCAACGGGTTCCACGCAGGAAGCGTGTCCGGCCGGGTGAAGTCGAGCACCGTCATGCGGAGCACGCCTCGTTCTTCCGCGAAGGCCGCCGTCCGGGTGAACAGGTCGCCGTGGAGATCGAGGAGCGCGAGCCCTTGCCCGCTCTGGAAGTGGGCGCGCGCCATCTGCTCTAGGAGCGATGACTTGCCCGATCCGGTCGCGCCGAGCACCAGCGTGTGCTGCCGAAGGTCGTCCGGCGTGAGCCAGCACACGACCTCCGCGCCGTCCGGTCCTGCGTACGTCGCGAACGGGAGGCCGAGACCGTGCCTCCGCACCTGCTCGTGCAGGAAGCGGTCGCGCGCGAGGTAGAAGGCGCGGAGTCCTTGAAGGGTGCGCGTGCGCGTGGTCTGGTGGCGGAGCGCGAGCCTCATGCGCCGGATGCGGCACGGCCGAGAACCATCGCGACGATGACGGCCGCGAGGACCAGCACCACGGCGAGGACAAGCCGCGGCGGCGTGAGGCCCGTTGTCCGAAGGTGTCGAAGCCATCGCCGTGCAGCGGGCGTGAGCGGCGGCGGGTCCATAACCACGAGCGTCTTCGCCTCCCTATCCAGCGCGACGAGGCCGTGGCGGCGAAGACGCCACAGATGCCAACGCGCATGCAGCGTCGTTCGGAGCAGCGTCTCGCGCGTCAGCGAGGCGAGATCCAACGTCGCAGGCGCAGTCAGGCCATCGCGCCGGAGCAGGTACAGGTAGGTCGTGAAGGTCGCGCGGCCAAGGCGCGGCAGTACGTGGATGAACCAGTGCGTCGGAAGCTCGTACCGGAGCGGAATGTGCGGCGGCTGCACGTCCGTCCACGTCGGCGGCGTCGGTTCCGGCAGCTCGATCTCGATTGCGCCATCGGTCACGTCGTACACGATCTGTCCTTCGGCCGCGAGCCGATCGAGCCATGCCCGGATGCGCCTCGACCGCGCGCCCATGACCCACACGAGATCATCGAGGCGTAGGGCCGCGCCGGTGCGTTGCCGGAGCGCACGAATCGTGAGAAGGAGCAGGGCCGGGTCGCGGCCGACCTCCGCAAGCGCTTCGAAGAAGGCGGCGAGATCCACACGCACGGTCGTCACACCGTCCGGCGGCGTGGCGCGCTGCTGCAACACACGAAGCGCGATCCGATCAGGTTGTGGCATCAGAGGGCGGGGAAGGGATGGACAGCGTCGATGCCGGGGCATCGGCGTGGACGGAGTGCTTCGCGTCTGTCGCCGTCGTCAGCACCGGTTTTCGCACCTCCGCGCGCGCGGCGATGAGCGTGCGCACGGTCTCGGAGGCGAAGTCCGCGCGTTCCACGATGAGGAGCGGTGCAGCGAGCGCGCTTTCGCGGAGCGATGCGGCAACGCTCGCGTTCCCGGCGATCAGCACCGAGGAGACGCCCTGGTCGTCGAGCGCGGTCCGGACGTAGGCAACGACGCCGCGAAGCACGCCCGCATCCTCTCCGATCACGTGAAGGCCCGCGCCCGACGTGAGGCTGCGCCGGAGGAAATCGCGCACGAACGCGCGGACCACTGCGCGAGTCTTCGCATCGAGCGACGCAAGCGCGTCGGTGTTCGGTGCCTCAAGCCGCCCTACCCGGACCTGCGCCATCTCGTGTTCGAGGAAATGGAGCACGAGGTCGCGCACGTGCGCGTTCGTTCCGAAGGACCGGAGGATCGCCCCGAGCACCTCGCGTGATGGCGCGTGCGTCCCGGCGCGCAGACGGTTCAGCATGGCCACGCTTACGCCGAGCGCTTCGGCGAGGTCGCCTGTTCGCCACTTCGCACGGCGGGCGAGCTGCTCCACTTCGCGGATGACGAGGACGGGTCGAGGCACGAGCGGTGAGGAAGGAGCGCTAAGGGTGCCGTGAAACGGGTGCGCCGAGCGACCGCGAAGAAGCCGAGCACGCACGCGGTGCGCGACATATATGGCCAGGCAAAGCCATCGTGGCGGGACAGTCCATGCGGATGCGGGCAGGCGACCGGCGCAGAGGCGCGGTCCGGCTCACTACCATGAGGAGGTCGGTCTTTTTTCTTTCACAGTATGCAGCCGCACTCCGAATCGCTAGACCCCGGCCCAGGCGCGGCGGCGGAGGACCACGCGCGAACGCGTGATCGCAGTACCAATGACGGCCGCGCGTCGCGTCCAGATGCCGCGCGTTCGTCACCCGCGCTTTCGCCTACATCTCCAGATCCGCGAAAGCGAAATCGTCGTCGAATTCGACGACAGGACTCAACGGTTTCCGCCCTCGATCGCGAGGTTCTGCTCGCACTCGGTCGCTGCCGCATCCTGTCCTTTGATCAGCTGCGGCGCTCGGTCTTTCCGCACCTCTCGCCGCAACGTGTCGGCCAGCGGCTGCAGGCACTCGTCGCGGATGGATGGCTGGACGTGTGGGAGGACGTGTCCAGGATCGGCGGAAGGCCGCGGTACGTGCTTCCGACCACGCGCGCGCTCGTTCTCGCCCACAATGCATTGCAGGCGAGTAGCGCTGGAACACCGACAGAGTGCATTGCGGCGCTTCTCCTCCGCGCACGTACGCGCCGGCCGCTCGTCCTTCGGCCGCGCGTGACGCCGGCTTTTCTGGCGCACCAGCGCGAATGCAACGATCTCCTCATCGCGTACGCGCGCATTCCGAACGCGCGCCTGCTCTGGTCCACGACGCTCGATCGCCCGCTTCCGCTCCACGCCGCCGGCATTGCCTTACCGCAGCCGGACTACGTGCTCGTTCTCGAGCAGCACGGAACACCGACGCTCGTGTTCGGCGAGCACGATCGCGGACACGAATCGCTCGCGCACTTCCGTCGCACGAAGGCGGAGCGGTACGCCGCGCTCGCGGCACGGCCTGAGCTCGTGCGGACGCTCTTTGGCTTCGAACGTTTTGCGGTGTGGGTGACGGTCCTCGACGCGCGCGCCGGCGCGCCACTGCGCCGCCTTGAAACGCTCGTGCACATCGCGCGCGACGCCGCAGCGTCCGACGTCATGGCGTTCACCCTCGCCGGATGGGCGGTCGCCTCGCCCGCGGCCGCGATCTGGTTCTGCGATGGCGCGCTGCCGGACACCTCGCACCTCGGAACGGCAAAGGCGCATCCCACCCTCCGTTCCCTCCCACGCACCCGCTGTCGTCTACCGATCCGATAGCGATGCCGCCCGACCCGCGCACGGCGTGCGCCGCACTGCATCCGACGTGCGGGACGGACGCGGACCCCGTGGTTCACTGACGACCTCCCGGCCTGCTCCTTCACATCCCGGCTCTCCCCCGCCCTTCCCGCGAGAACGCTCTCGCGCGGCCGATCCAGCCGTTCGGCACGCCGTCGATCACGCGCTCGCTTCCATGCGGAGCACCGATCGATCGTGCAGCGCCGCGCAGCGCTTCTGCGTCGGCCGCCCGAGGGTGCGCTCGCGGGTGCGGTGGAGAGAAGACGTGCGCCCCCTGAAATCAACGACGAGGTGGTGTCATGTCCGAAGTTGTCGCGTTCAAGAGTGGGAAGGATCTCGCCCCGGAAGAAGATCACGCGGAGGAGGATGCGGTCGCGTGCGTCGATTGCGATACTCACTCGAGCGACGAGCACGCGTACATCGCAGGTTGGCAGTTCGATCCGCCAGTCTGTCCGCAGTGCCTGCGGTGGGTTGCCGCCGATACATGCTGCCAGACCATCACGGAGGTGCGCGATGCTCAGCATTGAACGGTATCGCCGCTCGCGGTTCTGGGGACTGTATGAAGCCGGCCAACTGCTCTGCGTCACCGTCTACAAGAAGGGCGCCGACGCGGTGAAGACGCGCATCGAGCGCGGCACGCCAGCGTCTCCGCCACCGCCGCCGCCGAGCATCGAACCGCCGTCCGAGCGGCGCTCACGTCGTCGTCGCGATCGGCGGTGAGCGCGCCTAGTACGCGCCTAGTCGCGACGATTCGGGACGAGACCGGATAGAATCGCTGTTCGTAAGTGCTTGAAAACAGGAGGTGGCTCCAGATGTCCCGCGATTCCGGGGCGCATGGGGTTCAGGTGGTCGGGGGTTCAAATCCCCCCTGCCCGACCAATCACAACTACCCCCAATCCCCCCAACAACGCGCGGCATCACGCCTCTTAGCTACTAGCGGCCGTTTGTTTATCGCGCGTGGCCTTGCTCGCGACCTCACGCGTGGCGCGGCTCGACGGCTTGGGTCAGGTTCGATCGATCACCGTCGCACTTGGTGCGTTCTCTTTCACGGACGCGATCCCTTTCTCCATCGCGGATGTCGAGGAGTACATCTCGCTCGTCCCGATGACCTGCCCGTTCGTCGCGGTGAGCGTGAAGCTCTCGGCCTTTGCCGTCATGCGCACGTAGCGTGCGTCGTCCGACGCATTCCGACGCACCGAGTCGATGCCGTTTTCCGCAGCGGCTTTCGTCCCGTAGGCTTCGCTCGTGAGGATCTTCTCGTGATTGCCCGCGCGCAGGTTGAAGCGGTACTTGTCGGTGCTCCCTTTCTCGATCACGAATGACCCTGCCATCCGTTCCTCCTTCAGATTTTCACCTTCGGGAGCCGTTCGCGCTTCGTGTGAGGAAGGCGCTGTCTCCCCTCAACAGAGAGACACGGATGCGACGGAATGGTGGCGCTTCCCGATCTGCCAAGCTTTCCGAGGTTCGAACTGCGTTCCCGCATCATCCCCGTGCTCAGCGGTGGTCCCGGGATCTGGCGAGGTTCCGGGCCGCCTGTCCGGCCAGGACGGCGACGGGCCCTCCCTCATTGCAGGTTCCACGTCAACGACGTCTCCCCTTCACCACATTGGTTGTCGCCGGGGGCGTCGTACATCGCTTCGTACACTCTCCCCTCGAGGCGCCGGAATGAGGTGCGGGTGAACCACGGCTTGATGTCGGACACGATCTGGTCTTTGTAGATGAACCATTGGCGCATGTTGATGCGCTGCCGGTAGACGATGCCCAGGGCATGGCCATGAGCCCGGTCTCCCGGAGCGTCGATGTCGTAGACGTGGCCTTCCGGCCGAGGATCGGTATCGATCAGGTAGCGGCTGATGTCGATTCCAGGCGGGACCTCTTTCGTCAGCTTCTCGTTCTGATAGTGGGCTCCTTGGATGAGGAACCTCATGGGGACGATCTCACCCTGGAAATCGTCCGGCTTCACTGTGCCCACGGCCTCGATGGCGCAGGTGAAGAGGTTGTAATTCAATTTCGCTCCCAACACGACGAACCCGAGCTGATCGGTGCCCATCATGTCCACGTACTTCCAGGCCGCGTCGTTGTCCTGGGAGACGGGGCCGCGATTGCGAATCTCGAGCTCCACCCAGATCACGGTGAAGTCGCAGGAGTCGAGCTCCTCTCCCTCGGCGCTGGCCGTGAGGCGAACGTCGCCGCTGGTGGAGCTGATTTTGACGCCGTTGATGGTCACCGTGGTGGTGGCGGTGATGGTCATGGTGGTTTCCCCACCCGCGAACGTGGCTTCTCCCTCGCCGCTGCTGGTCAGCTCCAGAGTGACGGGCGGCTCGTTCGCCGGCATGGTCACCTCGACCGTGGCCGTTGCCCCACAAACCACAGCCTCCAGCGGACCGATCTCGACGCGCTTCTCCTTGACCAGGTCGATGATCAGTTGCGAATCGTACAGGCCGTCGCCGACGTTCGAGACGGTGGCGTCGATCTGGATCACGTCTCCCTCCCGATCGACCGGCAGGCGGGCCTCGAACCACTCCCGGGTCTCGCCCGTATCGAAGATGAATGCCTCCAACCCGAGGCCGTTCATGGTCTGACTCAGTGTGGCCACTCCTCCCGCGGCCTGGCTGCGGAGGGTCACCGAGAAGCTGTCGTTGAACTCCGAGCCAAACCAGCCACCCGGGACCTCGGAGGTGACGAACCGATGCCGCACGACCACACTCTTGATCGAAGGCGCCGTTTGAAACGTCCGAGAGACCGTCTGCGGACCTTCGCCCTGCGTGGGGACCACCAGATCCACATCATCTCCTGGCGTAGCAGCGGCGGCGGTGTGCGGGCGGTGCTGATTCTGAAAATCACGCCAACCCGAGTCGCGATCCGCGGGACGGGCCACCGAAGCCGGCTGTGTCGCGCGCAGGCTCGAGCCCCCCGCAGCCTCCACGTGCGGCACGATGCGCACCGGGACGCGGCCCACGTTCCATCCACTGGTGCCCTGGCGGAAATCGTTGTTCGCGATCGGGCTCGGCGCCTCGAACGCACGCATCGGCAACACCACCGAACCGGCACCGCCGTGGGTGGCGGTCTGGCCAAACCGATTCTCCGGGCCGTGGGCCTCGACGAGCAGGGTCCGGTCGTTGACTGACGGGAACGTGGCCGTGCCCGCCACCGTGGAAGCGGTGGCCGACACGCGCTGATCGTCGCCAGCCTTGAGGATCACGCTGGCTTCGGCCGGCTGGCCACGCTCGTCGACGACGCGCATGCGCAACGTCCGCGAGCCGGCCCAGAAGGTGACGGCAAAGAACAGCAAGCGGCCCGCGTCATCGATGGCCTGCAGGGAGAGCCGATTCCGTCCTTCGGACGCCGAGATCGTCGTCGAGACTTCCGTCGCGCTGACCATCGTGTGGGGGAGCACTTCCCCATTCAACCTGACCATTACCTCGCCGGGCAGCTGGGAGAAGGACACTGCACTGACCACAAAACGGAGCGTCGTGTTGATCGGGTTGAAGGTGGCGGGAGAGAGCCCCGACAGCGTCACTACCCCTTTCGATTGCCAGGTCGGCCGCTCCGCCACGACGCGCACCGTCAGAGGGAGTGGCCGAGCCAGCGTGCGGTTGCCATCGCGCACGTGAACTGTTCCTTCAAAAGAGCCGGCCGGCGTTTCGGGCGGCACGGAGAATCGCAGTTTCAGGTCGACCGGGGTGCCCGCCGGAACCTTGCCGGCCGCGGAGGGATCAATGGTGACGAATCGCGCCAACTCGGGAACGACGGCGATGGTGATGTTGGGCAAGGCCTGATCACTGCGGAAGGACACCGGATGCTCGATCGCTTCGCCAGCGGGAACGTCCACCGACAGGGTGTTGACAGACCACGAGATCTTGGGCGGCTGCGCCATCTCTGCCTCCGTGATGGAATGAAGGAGATCAGAGTACACGACGTCCGGGAGGCCGTGATGCCCTTTCGGGGGGTGTCACCAAGACCGTCTGACCTCCGAACCCCGCGATCTATCGCGATCTACTGAAGTAGTCCCGCCACCCTTCCGGGAGGGCGCGCAGGTTGGCCGCTCGGCGGCGGAGGGCGGGATCGCCGCCGGATCGGTACAGGCTCACGATCTCCGCGACCGTGACCGCGTCGG
>JBDTOZ010000533.1:0-3182 GCA_039932995.1 Acidobacteriota bacterium
GGCGACGTAGCCAAGTGGTAAGGCAGAGGTCTGCAAAACCTTTATCCGCCGGTTCGATTCCGGCCGTCGCCTCCAACCTTTCCCTTCCTCCCGGATTCTCCTTCGCCTCGACCGTGGAATCGCACGGCTGGTACCGGCTGGCGCCGTTCCGTTGGTCGCCGGAAGAGCAGGTTCTCCGGCGCAAGGAATCCCTGAAGGAAGGGGTGGTGGATCTGGAGATCTCTGTCCGAAAGGGCGGTCTGCGGGTGATGGGCGCCGCGGACAGCGATGAGTTGCGGAGGCGGCTCTCGCGGATGTTTCAGTTGTCGCTCGATCTCTCCGAGTTCTTCCGGATGACGCGGACTTCCGCTCCGCATCTCTGGGTCGAGGAGGCCGGCTTCGGCCGGCTGCTCTGCGGATCGACGTTGTGGGAGGACGCGGTGAAGGTGATCGCCACGACGAACACGATGTGGCGGCAAACCGTGCGGATGGTGGAGCTGCTGGTGGCCAAGTGTGGCCGGGAAGGCGCGTTTCCCACTCAGGCGGACGTGGCCCGCTTCACCGAGGCGGAATTGCAGACGGACTGCCGCCTCGGCTATCGGGCCAAGACCATCCGTGCGCTCGCGGACGTGGACCTCGGCGGAATCACCGACCCGACCTTGTCGAGTGAAGAACAGTTCCGCCGGTACAAGACGCTGCCGGGCATCGGACCCTATGGTGCGGCGCACCTGCTGGCGATGGACGGCCGTCACGATTTCATCGCCGTCGACACCGAGTTCCGTCGATTCGTGCGCGAGCGTTACCACGGAGGTCGGGTCGTCAAGGACGCGACGATGGTCCGCCGCTACGCAAAGTGGGGGCGTTGGAAGTACCTGGCGTTCTGGTCGGAGCTGTGGAGCTCGTAGGCTGAGGGGCGCCGAGGCAGCCAACAAGTCTACGCCGCTTGCCGGCGATTCGGAATATTGACCTTGGGGCTTCCCGTTTGGATAATCTCGACTGACGCACGTAAATGTAAGCTGCTTAGTATCAATGGTTTGCGTGCAGCGTGACGGAGAGCGCGTGGACGACAAGATCAAGCAGCTACTGCAGGAGCTCGGGACCGCGATCAATGAGTCGATCTCCGGTTCCGACGACGTCAACCGGCAGATCCAGCGGATTCGCGACGAAGGCTACGACCTCTACGTCGTGCTGGATGCGACCATCGGTTTGAACAAGCAGGATCCCGATGCCGACGGGGAAGAGGTCCTCCCCGCGCCGGCGATGCGGGAAGTGCAGTTCCGGATCAACGTGAACGACCTGGCCATGCTTCGCGGCCTGGGCATCGATCCCACCCGCAAGGTGAGAGGTGCGCGACGGGTGGAGCCTCTGACGCAGCGTCTCATCGAGGACGCGCCGGCCAGTGAGAGCAGCGAATCGAGCCAGTGAAGTGCAGCCTCACGTGACGACTTCGCCCCAGAATCTTTACGATCTCCGGCCCGCGCAACTCGAGGCCGTCCTCGGTGAGGTCGTCTCTCCCGCTTTTCGCGTGCAGCAGATTGCCGAGTGGACGCACGTCCGCGGCGTGGACTCGTTCGAGTCCATGACCAACATCCCGCGGGAGCTGCGGGAGCGGCTGGCGGAGCGCTTCACGGTGGCCATGCCCGAGGTGGTGACGCGCACGGAGCCGGCACCGGACGGCAGCCAGAAATATCTGTTCCGGCTCGCGGACGGCCAAAGGATCGAGTCCGTCTTCATGCCCATCGGGGATCGGGTGAGCATCTGCCTGTCATCGCAGGCCGGGTGCGCCGTGGGCTGCACGTTCTGCGTCACGGGGTTCTTCGGGGCCGGCCGCAATCTCACGCCTGCCGAGATCGTCGGGCAGTTCTTCGTCATCCAACGCGAGAAGCAGATTCCGATGGAGCAGATGAACGTCGTGTTCATGGGCATGGGCGAGCCTCTGCTGAATCTCGAGAACGTGATCGCCTCGCTGGAGATCCTCTATCGCAACATCGCCCCTCGGCGGATCACTCTTTCGACCTCGGGCATCATTCCGGGGATCGACGAGCTGGCCGCCTATGAGCGCAGGCCCAACCTGGCCATTTCCATCAACGCGCCGGACCGCAAGCGACGCGAGGAGATCATGCCCATCACGGCCAAGTATCCGCTCGAGGAGCTGATGGCCTCACTGCGCCGCTTTCCGCTGGAACGGGGACGGGACATCACCATCGAGTACGTGCTGCTGGCCGGCTACAACGACTCTCCACGCGATGCCGCATCACTGGCGAAGCTGATTCGCGGCGTGAATGCGAAAGTGAATGCCATTCCGTTCAACGAGGACGTGAATCTGCCGCCGTGGATGAAGCGTCCCTCGGACCGGGGGATCGACGGTTTCGTGGACGCGCTGGTGCGGAACGGCGTGCGCGTGACCGTGCGACGCTCGCGCGGACGCGACATCGCCGCCGCCTGCGGCCAGCTCCGCGGCAAAGAGATCGCCAAGAGCCGCGCCACCGGCGGCCGCGAAGTCCGCGACGAACGCCGCTGAGCGCAGTCCCAAGGGCGTCCTCGCTTTCGAGCTCACTCCGTTGCCAGGGGCCACGCGCGTAATGGGGTGTGCATGGCCCCCTTCGGATCGAGCTTGCTGGAGAACAGAGTCACGGCGTTGACGGGGAAGGTCACGGACTCGTAGTCGTGGAAGGATCTGTTGAACAGATCGATGGAGGCGGGCGGCCACGGTTCCCGAATGCGCATGAGTGTGAGGTGGGCTTTGAAGTCGGCGCCATCGAGCTTCACGCCGGAGTCCGTGACCACGTCGCGAACCGCCTGGGCGGCGCGCATGAACGCGGATTCGGGCTCGAGACCGATCCATCCCACGCGGGCGTGACGCGAATTCGGGAAGAAGCCACATCCGCGCAGGCGCGCCTCAAATGCCGGCACAGTCGTGAGAGCGCCGGCAAGGGCTCCCTCCAACCGCGCCAGCAGAGATTCCGGATGTTCGCCGAGAAAGGCCAGCGTCAAATGCTGCGCCTCCTGACGCACCCACGATGCGGGCGGAAGGCGAGGCTTCAGTGGATCGACGCGCGCGTTGACGAGACGCAACACTTCGACCGGAAAAGTCGTTGCAAGGAAAAGTCGCATTGGATCGGGATGGATGGATTGTACCCGGGGAAGGCCAGAAACCGTCGTAATCCTGAATCACATCAGGACCCGCCGATACTGGCCATGAA
>JBDTOZ010000534.1:0-2339 GCA_039932995.1 Acidobacteriota bacterium
TCGGCACACTGGGCATGCCGGTCCACGAGATGGACATCGACGGCAACATGGGGCCGGTGGGCTAGCCGGCACGGCCGGCAGCGCTGGTTGGCATAGCCTTAGGCACGTGCGGCAGCTCCGTCGGTGCGTCCTTGCGAAAACATTCTGCCGCGCGCACTCCTACCCACTTCCCGCCACCGCGGCGCACCGGGTGAGCGGTGGTGCGCCGCGGCTTGCCGCGGGGTGTAGGAGAGAAAAACAGGGCGCGCTGTCGTCGTCAGCGCCGGGCGGACAGGACCATCATGAGCGCACGCTGGCTTTGCGCGTCCCGCGTGACGGCCATGATGACGGTCTGCCCGAGCTTGAGGTTGAGGGTGGTCTTCATCATCGGAGCGACCTGATCGCCGTCGAGGCGGCTCAGTTTGAAGTCCGAGATCTTGATGGAGTCGCTGGCCGGGTCGTACTCGCCGAAGTGGAAGTCGGCGCGATAGGTGGCCAGGTCGACGGTTCCGGCATCGCCTTCTTTGCCGTCCACGTTAGCCGAGCCGAGGGCTTCGACGGTGTCATAGCGAAGGAGGGCCAGCTTCGACTCGATGTCGCGCAGGTTCTCGGGTACACGCCGGCCACCGCCGCCGCGGGCCGCGGAAACGAGGCGGACCGAGAGCTGGAAGGGCTGCGGCGGGGCGTCGAACTGCGCGATCGCAGCGGCGATTCGCTTGAGGTTCTCCGGATCGTCCGTGACCACGAGCGAGTTCGCCGTCGGCTGCACGGTGAAGCTCCCGCTGCCGCTCATGAGCGACTTGATCATGGCCGCGGCCTGGTCGGCCTGTTTGTGCTTGAACTGGAAGGTCCGCACGGACAGGTTCTTCCCCACGTCCGCCGCATCGGCGAAGGCCGCCACGGAGACGAAGAGGAGGAACAACATCGCTACTGAAATTCGCTTCATAAGTCCGCCGGCAGATTCTCGTCGAAGACCATCACGATCTTCACCTGGTCCGATTCCTCGGAGGGCATTTCGACGATCGTCGCATTCTGTGATTCATACGTTTCGACGACGGGTTTCGTCGTGAGGTTCGTGCTGGCCATCATCACGGGACTCGCTTTCAGCGCCGCGCGGGCGGTGAGTCCCGTGGGAGGACCGGCGGTGCGGTACACCAGCGTCGACCCGAAAATAGCCACGGAGACCGCGGCGGCCATGGCCAGTTGACGCGGCCAGGCCACGACGTGCGACGCGGTCACGGTGGACTCGGCGCCGCGCACGCGCACCTGCTGCATCACGCCCTGCACGAAGTCTTCGACGCCGCCGGGCGGAATCATCTCCGTCCCGCCGAGGGCGCGGAACATCACGTCCGGGTCGGAGTGCGCGGCCAGATCGAGGCAGCGGTCACACGAGCGCAGGTGCTCGAGCAGGGCCGCATCGTCGCTTCCCACATGGAAGCGTGTCCGGAAGGATTCGCAGGAGATCATTTCTCCCTCCAGAGCTGTGCGTATTCGGGGTAACGCTTTTGGAGCTGTCGCTGCATGAGCTTGCGCGCGTTGAAGAGGTGATTGCGCACGGTCGACTCACGGCAGCCGAGGATCTTGGCGATCTCGGCGGAGGGCAGGTCCTCCATCTGGTTCATGACGAAGATCGTTTTCTGCTTCGCGGAGAGCACGGAGGAGACGTTCTCGAAAACGCTCTCCACTTCCTTGCGCTGCACGATCACACCCTGCTCGGCCTCCGCGGCGGTCTTGACCAACCGCAGGTTCGAGTTCACGGCATTGTCTCGCGACTGCTTGTTGCGCATGAAGTCGATGGCCACGTTCGTCACCATCCGGTACAGCCAGGTGTCGAACGCGTACTGGGGATCGTACTTTTCGAGGTTCTCCCAGAGTTTGAGGAACACGAGCTGGGAGATGTCTTTGGCATCCTCGGCATTGCCGATGATCCGGTAGCAAAGGGCGTAGACCTTGGTGGTTTTCCGACGGACGAGGGTCTCGAACGCGTCGGTCTCCCCGCGCCGGATCGTCTCGACGAGCTGCCGGTCGTCCGGCTCGGCTGCGGGAGTAGTCGGATTCATCAGATGAAGCCTGAGGGACATCGTGCCGGTAATACGGGCGCCGTTCTGGGAACGTCTAGGGGAGGCGGGCACTTCCCTGGGTTGCGGCTGTTGGTTGCTGCTGCGGCTGTTGGTTGCTGTGTTGCTGGTTGCTGGTTGTCTGGGGGATCTCGCCTGGGGAGCGGTTGGGGTCTGGCGCGGTTGCCCCGGAGCGGTTGCCCCGGAGGGATTCGAAGCCGCTCGGTAGCTCCCTGCCGGGCCCCTCGCCTATCTTGGGCCTCAGGGCGGTCACCGCAGACAACCAGCAACCAGGAACCAGCA
>JBDTOZ010000535.1:0-3758 GCA_039932995.1 Acidobacteriota bacterium
GGTTTCAACATGGTTCGAAGCAGGTGGCGCGGGGAGTTTGCGCCGGGACCTGCCCTATGCGCTCTCGTTAAATATCCAGGTTCGTCACGTCCAGGGCGTTCTTTTGAATGAAGTCGCGACGCGGCTCGACCTGATCGCCCATCAGAATGGTGAAGATCTCGTCCGCGCCCACGGCGTCCTGCACGGTGACCTGCAGCAACCGGCGCCGTTCGGGGTTCATGGTGGTCTCCCAGAGCTGCTCCGGGTTCATTTCGCCGAGGCCCTTGTAGCGCTGAATGGTCAGACCTTTTTCGGCCAGCTTGTAGACCTGGTCGAGCAGAGAGTCCATGTCGCGATAGTCGGTCGTTTCATCACCCTGCCGAACCGCGTAGGGCGGCAAGCCGAACGCCGAAAGCTGGTCGAAGGACTTCACCATCTGGCGAAACTCGTACTGCCCGACCTGATCGTGATTGATGACGAAGGTCTTGCCGCTGCCGTTGTTGCCGGCGCGGAAGTGAATGGACGACGTCTCCGTGACTTCGTCACGCACGAGCCGCACGTCCATGAATCCGGCCGCCGTCAGTGCCTCGATGGCCCGGGCAATGGCGGTTTCGTCCGCGAGGGCCGTTCGGTCGGTGAAGCCGACGCGCAGGAGAACCTCCTGGGCATCGCGCGGCACTCCGCGCACGGCCACTTTCCGTCCATGACCGCGCAGTTCTTCCATGCGCTGGAGCATGTTGATGAGGGCCTCGCCCTTCACGCCGATTCCGCCTTGCGGCGTGACTTCCACCGCCTCGGCGATCCTCGCCAGGAGGAAACGCGACTTTTCGTTCTCGTCCTTGAGATACGTGTCTTTCTTGTTCTGCGTCACTTTGAAGAGCGGCGGCTGCGCGATGTAGAGATGGCCGCGGTCGATCACCTCGCGCATGTGACGGTAGAAGAACGTCAGGATCAGCGTGCGGATGTGCGAGCCGTCGACGTCAGCGTCGGTCATGATGATGACCTTGTGGTAACGGAGCTTGGCCACGGAGAAATCGTCGGCGCCGATGCCCGTGCCCAGGGCGGTGATCATCAGGCGGATCTCTTCGGAAGAGAGCATCCGATCGAGACGGGCCTTCTCGACATTGAGGATCTTTCCCTTGAGCGGCAGGATGGCCTGGAACTTCCGGTCCCGGCCCTGCTTGGCCGAGCCCCCTGCGGAATCGCCTTCGACGAAGTAGATCTCACACAGCGCGGGGTCGCGCTCCGAACAGTCCGCAAGTTTTCCCGGCAGCGAGGCGGAGTCGAGTGCCCCTTTGCGACGGGTGAGATCCCGCGCTTTGCGTGCCGCCTCGCGTCCGCGCGCGGCGTCGATGATCTTCTCGGCGATGCGCTTCGCTTCGCGCGGGTTCTCCTCGAAGTATTCGGCCAGCCGCTCGTTGACGACTTGCTCGACCCACGTCTTCACTTCCGACGAGACCAGCTTGTCCTTGGTCTGTGAAGAGAACTTGGGATCGCGGACCTTCACCGAGATGATGGCCACGAGCCCTTCGCGGATGTCGTCTCCCTCAATGGAAATCTTGAGCTTGTCGAGAACGCCGGTGTCGACGATGTACTTGTTCACGGTCCGGGTCAGCGCGCTCTTGAAGCCGACCAGGTGTGTTCCGCCGTCCGCGTTCTTGATCGTGTTCGTGAACGTGTAGATGCTGTCGGAGTAGCCGTCGTTCCACTGCAGGGCGATCTCGACCTGCTCGCCGTCTTCCTCGTCGCGAATGAAGATCGGATCCGGATGCAGCGGCGTTTTGTTCTTGTTCAGGTCCTTGACGAAGGCGGCGATGCCGCCCTCGTATTTGAATTCGTGCTGCTTGTCGCTGCGCTCGTCGCCGATCTCGATCTGGATGCCCGAGTTCAGGAAGGCCAGCTCGCGCAGCCGCTGCGACAGAGTGTCGAAGTTCATCTCCATGATGGAGAAGATCTCGGAGTCCGCCTTGAACGTGACCCGCGTTCCGCGTTGCGTGGTCTTCTCGCCCTTGACGATGGACGTCATCGGCAAGCCGCGCTGGTAGCGCTGGCGCCAGACGTAGCCGTCGCGGTGGATCTCCAGCTCCAGCCACTCCGACAGGAAGTTCACCACCGAGACGCCAACGCCGTGCAGGCCGCCGGAGACTTTGTAGGAGTTGTTGTCGAATTTTCCGCCGGCGTGCAGCTCGGTCATGATGACCTCCGCCGCCGAGCGCCCCTCTTCCTTGTGCATGTCCACGGGGATGCCGCGCCCGTTGTCGGTGACGGTCACGGAATTGTCGATGTGGATGGTGACGGTAACCCGGTCCGCATGCCCGGCCAGCGCCTCGTCGATGGCGTTGTCGACGACTTCGTAAACCATGTGGTGCAGGCCGGTGATGTCATCGGTATCGCCGATGTACATGCCCGGGCGCTTGCGCACCGCATCCAGCCCCTTGAGGACTTTGATGTCTTCTGCTGTGTAGTTTTCTGCCATCGAGATCGCTTTCCGGGAGTCCTTGAACGGGTAGTTCCCGCGGCGCCGCGGGGAGGGAGTTTGCGCCGATTTGAGGAACGCGAAACGATTGCGATTTTATTGCCTTTTCAGGCGAAATCGCGGGCGACTCTAACTTCACCGTTTTCAAGAGTTAGACGTCGATGGGGACCGGCCTCCAAGGCCGCCAGAAATGCCTCTTTGGCGGAGGTCGCAAAGACCTGGGTCGAAACGGGGAGGCGGGAGAGCAATTCCTGCAGGATTTCCAGGTCGAGCTCGGCGTCGATGTCGTCGAGGAGCAGGAGAGGCGCCTCTTCGTGACGCCGCCGGAAAAGCTCCAGTTTGGCGAACTTGAGGAACAGCACGATCATCTTCTGCTCGCCGCCACTGAGAACCTCCGCGGCGGGCCTGCCATCGACCAGAAACTCGACCAGGTCCCGCTGGGGTCCCACCAGCGACATTCTGGCTCGCAGCTCTTCCCGGCGGTGTCGGGACAACTCCTCGGTCGAACTGGGCTTGTAGCTCAGGGAGACTCCGGTGACGTGGTAGCCGTGCTCCTCGACGATGTCCCGGAACAGCGTCGCCAGGTCCACGGCGTAGGCCTCCCGGGTGCGATGGACGGCCCTGGCCGCCACCATCAACTCGTTGTCCCACGCGTCGAGACTGGAGGCGGCCTGCCGGCGGTGTGAGATTTCGGTCAGGAGCGCGTTGCGCTGTTTGAGGACCCGCATGTACCGCGTCAATTGCTCGAGATAGGCCGGCTGCACGCTGGCAAGCCCGCGGTCCAGAAAGCGTCGCCGCTCTTCGGGAGTGCCGCGGATCGCATCCAGTCTCGCCGAGGAGTAGGCGAAAACGCTGAGGGCCTGGAGGTAGGCCGGCAGGGTCACCTTCTCGCCGTTCATCATCAGGACCCGCCGGCGGGTCTCGGCGCTTTCCAGCCCGACCGAAAGGACCTTGTCGAGGTGATCGCGCTCCACGACCCCGGTCACGAACACGCTGGGAGAGTCGAACCGAAAGAGACTTCCCACACGATTCGTACGAAAGGACTTCGTGGTCGCCAGAAAGTAGACCGCCTCGAGGAGGTTGGTTTTTCCCTGTCCGTTGCGACCGACGAGCACGTTCGCCCGCGGGTGAAACGTCGTTTCCGTAGCGGTGAGATTACGGAAGCTCTGGGCGGAGAGACTCTTCAGAATCAAGTTGCCGGAGTCTATCCCGCGAGGTGTCGCGGGATCTCCGCTTCGTCAGAATCCACTAGTGTCGCGTCACGCTTGAAAGCGTGGGTGATTTGCGAGCGCCGGTGGGCCGG
>JBDTOZ010000536.1:0-8397 GCA_039932995.1 Acidobacteriota bacterium
CTCGTTTCCCCGGGCCGAGCCCGGGGCTAGATTGTTCGACGCGCCTTCGCGCGTCTCCGGTGGACTCAAGTCCACCGCTCCACTGACACCGCGGGCATCTTGCCCGCGGCCCCATTTCCGATCGCTCACATTTCGCCGAACAGGCGGTCGCGACAACGTTCAAGCCTGCGCCAGGCCACTCCTTCGTTGTAGGTGGCGTCTGCCAGGAGGACGACGTAGTAGCCGTCCTTGACGTCGTAACTGAGCACGGACATCGCTTCGAACTCGAGCTTGAAACGGCGCGGTGCGCCGGCGTCGGCGTGAGCGCAGAGGTCGCGGAGGCGGTCCAGGAAAATGCCCTGGTAGGCGCCCAGGATGCGCAGGGCGTGGTCGCTGAGATCGCGGTCGCAGACCAGCTCGACCGTCTCGCCCTCATAGTCGAGGAACAGCGCGGCCAGGGCGCCATGCGTCGTGACCAGAAGCTCGTCGAGGATCAGCCGGAACACGCGGTTCTCACTCCCACATCACCAGGAATTTGCGCGCCTCCACCGCCTCCGGCGATTGAGGTGCGAGCTCCAGCACTTTCTGCAGATAGGCCCGCGCCACATCCGCGCGGCCGGCCTTCTGCGCGGAGATGCCGAAGCGCAGATGCGCCACCACGGAGTCGGGGTGGAGCTTCAGATAGTCGAGATACGCGTGTCCGGCTCCCTGCCAGTCGCGGCGGCGCTCCCGGAGGATGCCCGCATACAAGAGCGCGGCGTCGAGACGGGGATCGAGCTTCTGCGCGCGCTCCAGCCAGCTCTCCGCCTCGCTGCTCCGGCCCAGACGATCGAGGGCGATCGCGTTGTGATACGCCGCATCCCCCCGCAACGCCGAGTGCTCGTTGTTCGCGACCTTCTCCAGGTCCGCGGAGGCCTTGGCCGGCTGGCCGGAGCGCAGCCACGCGATTCCGCGATTGAGTCTGGCCTCGTCCATAGCCGGCGCGAGCTCCAGGGCCCGGTCGAAACTGCGCAGGGCCTTCGGCAGATCGCCGGACAGCATCAGGCTCAGCCCGCGGAGATTCTCGACGCCCGCCGGTGAGGCGCCCGACGACTTGGCCCCCTCCAGTTGCTGCAACGCCGCCTCGTAACGACCGGCCAGGATGTAAGCGACGCTCCGCTCGCAGACTTCGGACGAAGGGACGGCCGGCGCCGAGGCGGTGGCGGCGGACTCCTGCGCCTCGCGCCCCGCGCCCTCCACCCTGATGTCCAACAGGAGCAGCAGGAGGATGAAGGTCAGGCCGCGCCTCGCACTTGTTCTTCGATCTGGACGTCGCCGCGCTTGACCGCGGTCACGAACGCGTCCACCACGCGGGGATCGAACCGCGAGCCTCCGAAGCTCTTGATCTTCTCCACCACGTACCCGAGCTCCATCGCCTTCTGGTAGGGACGGTTGGTGGTCATGGCGTCGAACGTGTCGGCGATGGCCACGATGCGGGCCTGCATCGGGATCTGCTCGCCTTCCAAACCGTCGGGATAGCCGCCGCCGCTCCATTTCTCATGGTGATACTTCATTCCCGGGATGATGTCGATGAGCTGCGCCACACCGCTCATGATCGCGGCGCCCTTGACAGGATGCCCCTTCATGACCTCGAACTCGTCCTCGCTGAGCGCGCCCGGCTTGCGCAGGATGCGGTCATCGATGCCGATCTTGCCGACGTCGTGGAGCAGGGCGCTGATGCGCAGGTCGCGCATCTCCTTCTCCGGCAGCCCGAGGATCTTGCCGATGCCGATGGAATAGCGGGCCACGCGCTCCGAGTGTCCGCGCGTGTACGGATCCTTGGCGTCGATGGCCGCGGCCAGCATGCGCACGGAATTGATGAAGAGGAGGTGGTTCTCGGTGGCCGCCTTCTTCAACTGTTCGACGGCCTTCTCGATCGAGGAGGACATGACGTTGAAGTTCGTGGCCAGCTCGCCGATCTCGTTGCGGGTCTTCAGCTCGACGCGCTGCTGATAGTTGCCGCGCGCGATCTCGTGCGTCCGCTCCGCCAGGAGACGAATGGGCCGGGCGATCCCGGCCGCGAAGAGCACCGAGACCACGATGGCCAGCGCCAGGGCGATCGCTCCCCACTGCAGCGTGGCGCTGATCATCTTGTCGACGGAGGCGAAGGCCAGCTTCTCCGGCTTCTGCACGATCACGCCGAGGTTCGGCGGCGCGGGTGCGACCGTGCCCAGCACCTTCACCCCTTTGTCTTCGTAGGACTCGGTGAGACGCACGGGCACCTGCGCGCGTCCGAAGTCGCGCACGATCTTGAGTCCGGAGAGGTCGGGATGCTGCACTTCGATCGACGGCTCACTGTGTACGACCACGCGCCCGTCGCCGTCGACGATGAAGGCCGTGACGTCGCCTTTGCCTTCCTCACGGATGCGCGCCACGATGCGCCGCAGACTGACCACGCCCACCACTGCGCCGATGACCTGGTCGCCGTCGCGCACCGGCACGGCCATGACCACGGCGGGCATGTTCAGCACCGAGAGCTGCTGCACGCGCCCCGTCGACTCGGTTCCCTCGAGGGCCACCTGCCGGGCGATGTCCATCTCGTGCAGCACGGCAGGGTCGAGTTGCGCCGGCACCGCCTCCGCGCCCAACGACGCCTGATTCACCGCGCGCAGCGCGATCAAGTCCCCCTCGGCCGAGAGATAGTCGCCGATCCACGGCGTCTGGGCGGCGTACGTAAAGGGATCGGCTCCAACCGGCAAGGCCTTCTTCATCACCAGCAGGCCGCCGGCGATGCTCTGCAATTGCTGATGATTGTTGGCCAGCAGGTTCTGGAGGTCGGAGGCGATGCTGGCCGCCGAGCGCGTCAGATACTTCTTCTCCAGCGTCTCCATCGAATCGCGGTTGATGCCGATCAGCGACACGTGGGAGACGACCAGCGGGAGGAGCGCCACCAGCGCCATGGCGCCCAGGAGCGTCCAGAGGAGGCGGGGACGGAAAGCGCGCGCCCGTTCCGGCGCGGGAGTGGGGGTCTCGGACATCGGGATCGATTATAAGAGGAACGGCATGTCCGGCCTCTATCTCCATCTCCCGTTCTGCGCCGTGCACTGCACCTACTGCCCGTTCGCCATCTCGACGGATCTTTCTCTGCAGCACGAGTACACGGAGGCGATCATCCGGGAGCTCGAGGCCGCGGGGGACGGGTTGGCGGTTGACGGTTGGCGGTTGGCGGGGGAAACCGGCGACGAAGTGGAGACGCCAGTCGCGTTGGGTTCCCTCCGCCAACCGTCAACCGCCAACCGCCAACCGATCGACACGATCTACTTCGGCGGGGGCACCCCATCGCGCACGGCGCTGTCGAACCTGACGCGCATCTTCGACGTCCTGCGCGCGCGGTTCCCGATCGCGCCCGATGCCGAGGTCACGCTGGAGGCGAACCCGGAGGACGTGACTGGGGAGAGCATCGCGGCGTGGCGTGCGCTGGGGGTGAACCGGATCTCCATCGGCGTGCAGTCGTTCCATGACGGAGAGCTGACCGCCATCGGACGCATCCACGATCGCGCGCAAGCTCTCGAGGCGGTGCGCCTGATCGTGGCCAGCGGTGCGCGCTCGAATCTCGATCTCATCCTCGGCCTGCCGCAGCAGACCGCGCAAAGCTTCCGCGAAACACTGGACACGGCCGTGGCCCTCGGCGCCGGCCACCTCTCGCTCTACATGCTCGACCTCGAAGAGCGCACCCCGCTCCAAGTGCAGGCCGCGCGTGGACGAGTCACCCTCCCCGACGACGACCTCGTGGCCGACCTCTACCTCGAAGCGGTGGCGCGCCTCGGCGATGCCGGTCTGCGCCAGTACGAGATCAGCAACTTCGCCGGCCCCGGCGACGAGTCCCGCCACAACCTCGCCTACTGGAACCGCACCGAATACCTCGGCTTCGGCCTCGGCGCACACTCCTTCCGCGGCCACGAGCGCTACGCCAACACCCGCGACATCCGCCGCTACATCGAGCTCGCCCCCACCGCCCGCGACTTCCACGAAGAGCTGGGCCCGGATGAAGTGCGAAGAGAACGGATCTTCCTCCAACTCCGACAGGCCCGCGGCATCGACTCGGAGGAGCTCGTCGCACTCTGCGGACAGGAAGGCCTCGACTGGACCGCGCGCGGCCTGCAGGACGGCTGGCTGCAACGGGTGGGGACACGGGTGGCGTTCACGCCCGCGGGCTTCCTTCAAAGCAACGATTTGATGTCGCAACTCTTCTGAGTGTGTCGAGCGGCACTCGCAAGAGTCACAAACCCCGATACCGGCTCGAGCGATCACTTGCCGGCGATCCTCAGTCCGCCCAGTGCCGCGAGGATCAGACCCAGCAGGAGCAGTTGCCAGGCGTTGATCGTCGGAATGGACTCGGTAGCCGCGGCAATGACTTGGACGTTCTCCTGTGATTGTGCGGTGCCGACACCAAAACTGAGTCCGGATGTCGATGGTGCGGAGACGGATGCCAGGTTGTTGATCGACACCGTCCCAGGCGGCATTACCGCTTGATAGGTGAATTGCAGGGCGGTATTGGCGCCGAAGGTGGCGATGGTTGCACTCAGGCCCGAGGCATTACTGGTAAAGGTGGGACAGACCGCGACCCCCTTGGGATTGGGCACGAAGGCCTGTGCCGTGAGATCGGTGCATGTCACGTTGCTATATCCGGCGGGATTCGATCCGAGAAGCCCGGCCGGCAACGGGTCGGAGAATACGGTGTTGTTGGCGGCTGAGGGACCGATGTTGGTCACGATCACGGTGTAGGTCACCAATGCGTTGGGAGCTGCGATCTGCGGCGATACTTTCTTTTGCAGGCTCAGCTCCGGAGCACGGGGAGGACAACGGGATACGAAGTCGCTGCTTGGCGTCCAGCCGTTGGAATCGTTTTCACCCGAGAACGTCGCGTCGTTCTCGACGCAATTGAAGTCCCGTGTGGGATTGCTGAGTTGCACGGTGATCGTGAATCGAACCGCGCTGTTGGGAGGGAACGTGTTGTTGCCCGGGAAGCCCCACTCGTGGTCGATGTCAGACGGTTGCGGAAGAGGGGTGGGACTGCCGGTGGCGGGCGTCTTTGTGCCCGGAATGACTGCCGTTGGCGGGCACTTGGCTCCGCCGCTGACGGGAGTACAGGCCACACTGACCACGGACAGCGTCACGCCGGGAGAGCTCACAGTATCGATCAGGTGCGCGACGTCCAAAGTCGCGGTCGTGGATAGATTGGACAGGATGAGCTCAAAACTGAAAAGCCCGTTGACGGGGATACTCGAGTCTGTAGCCGGAAGGAGGATGCTCTTCTGAAGATCCAGAACGCCAGGAACGCAAGGCGGCATGCCGATGTACTGATTCACGACACTGGGAACGGTTGTCTGGGCGGTCCCTATCGCATTGACGTACGCGGCCAACACCGTATTGGTCGCCAACACTGTTGGTTGACACTTGTTTGCGTGCGCCGGCGTCGTGAATGGAACGATGTACGTCAAGGTGGCCAGGGGCGCCAGGGCCACCTTCGTATTTCCACCGTGCAGCGCTGGATCGTAGCTCAACTTGAATTGATTGTTATAGCCGCTGAGGATGGGCGTGGTGGCACGCTCATGACACGTCTCGCTGCCAGGAAAGGCCACACAGGTGATGCCCCAGCCCGCGAGGCTGTTGCCGGTGTTGAGGAACCCGGAAGCGGGAGTGACGTTGACCGGAGAGAGGAAGTAGTTGTTGTCCAGCACATCGCCGAGCAACAGAGCCACCGTGTTGTTGGTATTGGTGACCACCACTTTGTAGAACACCTGGGTTGCGTCCGGCAGGAAGGTGCCGGGTGACTGTCCGATGAGGGGCGTGCCCGCGTTGGCCGCGGAGGCAGACGCAAACGGACCGAATTTGGTCACAGTGATGCCGGGGGGAGTGCCTGATCCACCTGAAGGGCACGGGAGGAGGCCGGTGACGGTGACGACCGTCTGCCGGCCGTTGTTGCCGAAATAGGGATTGCTGCCGGTTGTGAAGTCGGGGGGCTTCGCCGGTGTGAAGGGGCTGTAATTTGAATCATAGAGGGCCGGCGACGGAAGGGCGGTGCCCGACAGGCTGATTAGGGCGGACGCGCCGGGGAACCAGCACGCCGTTCGGGTCACGGTCACCGCCTGTGAGAACGTGACCACGGCCAAGGGCGGCAATGAGGCAAGGGTCGTCGAATACGAGAAGCCTGCCGTGCTCGACACCCCTCCGGTGACGGTGCCGCCGTTCACGTTGGGCGCGGGACAGAGTCCCACGGGAGAGGAACTGCAGATGAGCGGCCCTTGCGTTTCCGTGAATGCGACCTGGTGATGCTCAAACTGTACGGGCACGTTCGTGGCCGTCCCGGCAGTCACTCCCGAGCTGAGGTTCGTCACGGTGACTGTATGGGTCCAATTGCCCATGCCGCCGGCGAGTGGGAAGGTCGGAGGCGTTCCGCTGGTCAGGAACTCAATGTCGGCCTCCTTACAGGTGCCGGGAACCTGTGTGATGACCGAGGCCGTGTTGTCAGCAGGACCGGGGCTCGCTGTATCGGTGCCGAAAAGACCGCTCACGTCGACTCTGAACTCCAACTCCCGATATCCGCTGTCGGGCGCCGTCACGCAGACCGGATCGCCTACCAGAACGCGGGCCTTGAATTTCATCGCTCCCCCTGCCGACGGTGCATCCACGGTTCCAGGGAGGTTGTCCAGGAAATAGGCGGATGGAAACCCGGTCACGATCGGGGAGACATTGCTGGGGCTGGTGGGCACAGGGATCGGAATGAGCCCGGCGCTGGGGCAGGTCTGCCAGACCGCCGGTGCAGGGGGAAAGACCGCGGAAGGAGGATAGGTGCCAAGGACCGTGGACAGACAATCGATGGACTGCAGGACGGTATTGGGCAGGGTCGATCCGTTCGCGCCATAGGGATTGTTCGTGCCGGTGAGCGGCTGCATGGTGCCGGCCGTTCCCTGAATCGTTGTGGAAAGCCGCAACTGATCGGAGGGCTGGTTGCCGATGCTCTGTACCTCGAACTCATATTCGGCGATCGTTCCCGGCATCGCCGTGGCCGGGGCACTTGTAATCGATACCCTGTAGCGAATGTCCGGCGGGTAGAGAAAGATGTTGGTGGTGGCCGTGTTCGTCGGGTTCAAAGCATCCGATTCAGTCGCGCTGACGGTGGCGGTGACGGGAAAGTTTCCTACCGGCTGGCCGGAGCATCTCGACTCTTGGCCCGTAAACGGTGGGCAGCGGGCCCGGTTATCGAATTGGATCATCACCTGACTCTGGCTGGGAATGGCCGGGATCGTCACCTGCAGGAGCTGCCCCACGCGGGTGAACGCGGGCGATGGCGCAATGGCCGACCCGGCTGGACAAACCGCCGGACCGTTGGGATTGGGGCCGGGCACGGGCTGGCAGGTGGCACTGGCCTCGTATGGAACGTCGGCCACCGGGTGGTTGACGGTCAGCAATACATTGGTGGCGGGATCCGGACCGTTATTGGAGATCGTGACCGTGAAATGTTCGAGGTCAAACGACATATACGCGGGCTGGTCGCTGACGATATTAACCACGAGATCGATCGTGGCCGCATGCGCGCGGAGAGGAGCGAGCGCTAGAGCGAAGAGGACGGCCAGCACCAATCCCCGGAGCCTCGAGGAGGGCCGCACATCGCGCGAGCGACCGCAGCAACCGCCGGTGCGCTCGTGCGTTCGCATAAGGTCACCGGAATCGCGAACGACCGCTGCCCAATGGAGTGGTTGCCCGCGATGAGCGCGGAGTCGGTGGGATTGCATGATGTGCTCCTTTCGTGAAAGTGGTGGGACCGCTGTCCAAGGCCCAGATGTCGATTGCGTCTTTCGGATGATTCGAGGCACGTACTGCGCCCGCACCGCATGGGAGCCAATGGAATACTCATTGAATGTTTCGATGAGCTTGCGCGTATTGAAGGCGGTATGTCAATCCGGCCACAAAGCGGGAAATCTTCCTCCCACTACGACAAGCCCGCGGCATCGACGCCGAAAAACTGGTTGCCCTCTGCGGAATGGGGAGAGTCGAATGGATACCTTCAAAAGCAATGATTTGATGTCGCAGCTCTTCTGAAGCGACATGTCCGATGGTGGGACATCCTCGAAAGGCGCGCCGGGCAGGATGCCCGCGCCCCATCGCTTCACGAGCGAGAGCTCTCTGTTGGGGCCGCGGGCATCCTGCCCGGGGACGCTAACTTTGAGAAGGACGGGAGGGCGCTGCGGGGAGCCTCTGTACTACGAACCTCGAGTTTCGCGCGACGCGAAGATTTGCAGGCGGAGCATTGGAGCGCCGGCGTCCTCGCCGGCTGGCTCGTGGGCGTCTCGCCCGCGAGCCTCTCTTACGAGAGCGGTGAGTGCTGCCCCTCGCACGCTTTCCCCCGCCCGCGGCGAGGACGCCGCACAGCCAGCC
>JBDTOZ010000537.1:0-2942 GCA_039932995.1 Acidobacteriota bacterium
GGCTCGCGGGCGAGACGCCCACGGGCCAGCCGGCGAGGACGCCGGCGCTCCAATGTCCGCCTGCAAATCTTCGCGTCGCGCGAAGAACTCGAAGTTCGTCGTACGGTGGGGCCGTGCCCGCCTCGGCTCACGCTCAGACGAGGCTTGACGGCAGACGGGGCGACGAGAGCAGATCGGCGAAGACGTTCCAGCGCAACTGGGCGTCGCCCTGGGCGCGGGATTCGACGTAGCGGCGCACGAGGTCTTTGCCGAGGTTGTAGTTGATGACGTAGCTGCGGTACTGGTCGAAGAACTTGACTCGCTGGCGGGCGCGCTCGGGGGACATGAGCGCATACGAGGTCAGCCACTGCGCGGCCTCGTCTGCGGAGATCTCGCCGCCGAGGTAGCGGCGCGCGGCTTCGTTGCCGGCGTATCCGGTGCGTGCCACCAGTTCGTGAACGCGGTAGTAGTGAGCGGCGCGCGTGGGATCGAGTCCGGCCAGGGGAAAGAGGTGCTCCTGCTCCATCTCCACCCGTTCGCCGGCCGGGAAGGTCACGTCGATGCCGTAGTTGGCGCTCCCCTCGGCGATGAGCGACTGGGGCGAGAAGAGCGCGTAGACCGAGAACTCCACCCAGCCGCGGTCGCGCACCAGCGTCTTCTCGAGCAGGGAGTTGTAGACGTGATGTCCGGGGTAGCCTTCGTGGCAGGCCAGGTCGATGGCGCGGTCGATGAAGATCGGCAGGTCGGTGTTCACCTGGATCAGGCTGTGGAATCCGCCGTGATACCAGTTGTAGCCACTCCATGATTTGCCGTTCACGTATTCGACCGTGAAGGTCTCGCCCGCGGGCAGGGCCATGTGCTCCAGCGTCTTCGCGCGGCAGAGATCGATGGCCGCGGCGAAGACGCGGTCGAGTTGCGCGCGGGGGATGATGAAGTCGCCGCGGAACGCCTCGACCCGGTCGGAGAGAGGGCCGCTGCCCGGCACTTCGCGCTCGATCTCCGCGTTGAGCTCGCGAAAGTACTCCTCGGGGTGCGAGGGCGCGACAGCGTCATACAGGGCCTGCGACTCTTCGTCGAACTGAAGGATGCGTCCCTCCAGCATTTCCGCGCGCACGATCAAGGCGTCGGTCTGGCGGCGCAGGTAGTCGAGACGCAACGACTCCATCGCATCCGCGGGTCTGTCGTAGGACTCCAGCTCTTCGCGCAGCACCAGCGCCGCGGAGTGGATGAACGGCAGCGTCGGCCGCACGTCGCGAATCTCTTCCCGCCACTCCGGCGGACCATAAAAGGCATCGACGTAGTCGGAGTCGTGCTCCCCCATGGCCAGGACGAGCTTCACGTAGCGTTCGGCGGCTTCGTTCATCGGGGGAATGGTATGACGGTTGGCGGTTGGCGGTTGGCGGGCCGGTTGGCGGTTGACGGTTGGCGGTTGGCGGGGGACCGCCCCGGGCACGCCGCCGTATCAGTTGGCAGTTGGCAACCGCCCGCTCCGGTTCTCGTCAACGCGAAGACCAACCGCCGGCCGTCCGCCGCCAACCGCCAACCGCCAACCCGCTCCTGCCAACGCGAAGAGAGACCAACCGGGGCCGTGATCTCCAGCACGGCGACCTGGGCCACTCGGTTACACTTCGGCCATCCACATCGGAATTCCGGACGCGGCATGTCGCCGCGCTCCTTACTTAGCAGCGGAGGCTCCATGGTTACCGTGGTCACTCATCAGTCCTGGCTGGGACGCATCAAGGATTCGTTCAAGAGCGTGCTGGTCGGTTTGGCGATGTTCATCGCCGCGTTTCCCGTGCTTTTCCTCAATGAGGGACGGGCCGTGAAGACCGAGAAGAGTCTCGAGGAAGGGCAGGGCGCGGTCATCTCGGTGAAATCCGACGCGGTCGATCCCGCCAACGAGAAGAAGCTCGTGCATCTGTCGGGTCCCGCGGCCACGACCGAAACGCTGGCCGACGCCGAGTTCGGCGTCTCCGCCAATGCCATCAAGCTGCGCCGCAGCGTGGAGATGTACCAGTGGAAGGAAAAGGAAGAGTCGAAGACCGAGAAGTCGACGGGCGGCAGCTCGACCACGACCAAGACCTACACGTATGACAAGGACTGGTCCGACGACGTCATCAGCTCGGCCGATTTTCATGAGTCGGGTCACGACAATCCCGGATCGATGCCTTACGCGAGCTCGGAAGAAGTGGCCCAGGTGGTGACGCTGGGCGCGTTCCAGCTCACGCCGTCGCTCGTTGGGCAGATGGACGAGTACGAGCCGGTCAAGGCCGATCCGGACGCGCTGCCGGAGCCGCTCAAGGAGAGCGTGAAGAGCAATGACGGCGGTTACTACGTCGGCGCCGACCCGAAGTCTCCGCAGGTGGGCGACGTCCGCATCAACTTTTCCGCGGTCACTCCCGGCGAGGTCAGTGTCGTCTCGCAACAGGTGGGCAACACGTTCGAGGCCTATCACGCCAGCGCGGGGATGGACATCGAGATGCTGAAGCGCGGTGTGCACACGGCCCAGGCCATGTTCCAGTCCGCCCTGGCCGCCAACACGATGCTCACCTGGATCCTGCGGGCCGTGGGCGTGTTCCTCATGTTCCTCGGCTTGGTGCTGGTCTTCAAGCCGCTCTCGGTCCTGGGCGACGTGATCCCGATGATCGGCAGCATGCTCGCCTTCGGCACGGGCCTCTTTGCGCTGGTGATCTCGCTGGCGCTCTCCGTCGGAACCGTGGCCGTGGCCTGGGTGGTCTACCGCCCGGTCCTGGGCATCGTGCTTCTGACCGTCGCCATCGCCCTGCTGGTCATGCTGGCCGTGCGCGGCAAGAAGAAGGTGGCCGCCAACGCCGCCGCATCGGCCCCAGCGACGGCCTGATCTTTAAATTTAAATTAAAGATTTCGCTGTCACTTCAGTTCTCTTCGTCGCGATAAGTTGCTGTCATCCCGAGCTCGACGCTCGGGATGACAGGCTCTCTTCA
>JBDTOZ010000538.1:0-2896 GCA_039932995.1 Acidobacteriota bacterium
GTCCCCGAGATCGTCGTCGCGGATGGCGAAGAAGTCGTGCGCCTCTTGGCACTCGGCACACGCAGCGAGGTGGGCTTCAATCTCGGTGCGACGGCCCTCAGCGATCGCGTCGGGTTGGGCAGCGTACAGCGCGAGTTCTCCTTCCGGGATGTGACTCACGTGGGCGGCTTCTCCGTCATGGAGTGGTACGCCTCGAGCGCGCGCTTCCGGCACTTTGAAAGACAGATGAGAACCGTCATGGGCTTGAAGTGCAGTGCGCCGGCGATAGTCCTGGTGCTTTCTCCGATGAGGTAGTAGCGGGCGAGGAGGTCGCGACAGCGACTCCCGATCCGAGCGAAGAGACGCCGCAGCAGGAGCTTCCGCTCGACTTCATGGAGGATCGATTCAGTTGGCGCAGCGGCGCACGCTATCTCCCCGCAGAAGATCGCATCTCTCGCATCCACGCGGCGAAGATGATGACGCGCCGCGTTGCAGATGCCGCCAACGAGGTACGGCCCGATGTCATTCACCTCGTCGGCGTTCGTGAAATACGTCGCGAACACGTCGTGGACGAGCGGTTCAGCCTCCGACATCGGGATGCCGAACTTCTTGACGGCGATCTTACGGAGCAGTGGGGCAAATTGCAGGTACGCCTCCTCAAACCCCGCTGGCGGACCGTCTCCGGCCCGAATAGTCGGCGGGGTCATGTACTTCGCCTCGTCGGCGTGCACCTGCATCCCTCTCTCTTCATAGGAGTGACGTAGCGAATCCGTTCCCTACCCTTTCTTTGTTGACAGTCAGGAAATGCGAAGGCGCGCAAAGGCGCGCCGTCAGGAAACGAGAGCAGTGATTCCTCCCTTCCTGCCTTAAAAATGACGCGCATACGCGCCATGATGGCTCAACTCCCTCGCATTCCGCCCACCCACGACATGCTGACGCATTTTCTCCGCGACCGGCAGCGGACTGTACCGGTGCACGAGGTCGCGGAACTCGTGGGCTGGTCACGTGCGGAGGTCAAACGGCGAGCCTCAGCGGACGGCGTGCTGATGCGCGGCAGCGTGGTGCAATGGAGTACCGCAGCAGGCTGGCTTCTCGACTCATGGCCTCTCCGCCTCCTCTTCGACACCCTCGGCCGTGACGTAACGCTCCTCCCACAAGGTCTCCAACTGCTGCCCGTGCAGTGGGAACTGCCGGCGTACATCGTCCACGGGTTGCGCGTCCAATCGCAGCTCGAGGATCTTCCACATCGCGTCGTCCGCCCGACCGAATTTGCTGATTACCTCTGGGACGTCCTGCATCGCGCGCTCGATACCGACACAGCCACACGACTGAAGGCCGACCGCGACTTCACGGCGGCGTACGAATTTCCCTATGGAGATGAGGACGAGTGATCGTCCCTTTTTTTGCCGTAACAAGACACCGATCCGCGTCTACAAGTCTTCAACAAGAACGCCCGGAGGCGCAAGCGCAATGGAAGACGAGACCTCACTTACCTTCACGCGACGGGGCCTGTTTCAAACCGTACTTTCCTTCCTCGCGGTCGCATCGTTCGCGTCGAGGAAACCGCTATTCGACGACATCCAGGACGATGTGCTCGTCGCGGAGCTCGTTGAGGACGACGTCGGCGTCATCGTTCACACGCGCGGGACGAAGCTCGAATTCTTCCTTCGGAGCCGCGGCATCAAACCGGCGCACATCGCGCGCGACTCCGGCTACAGCCGGCAGCATCTGCTTCGCATTCGGATGGGCCGGATGGAGCCGACGCGGCGGTGCATCGTGCACATCGTGGCGGCATGTCAGCGCATCTCGCGCGAGAGGGTCACGGCCGCCGATCTCTTCGAGATGGATCCGCGCGAGGTTCGCGCGATCGGGAAGCTGCAACAGCGGCGTTTGGAGGCGGCGTGATGATCGAAAAACCGTTACTGGCGGATGTGGGTCTCGAATGGCTCCGGTACATGAATAGGCGCAATCCGGACGGTGACCGGACGCCGCTCGCCGCGAGTGAGCTGCGGCTGGTGTTCGCCTACGTACACTTGCTGGAAGAGAAGCTCGCAGAAGCCGGGAGGAGTGTCACCGGTCTTCGGCGTCACGTCGGGCTCGATGCTGGTCCGAAGGGGAAGGGCATGCCGAGTCGAGCCGTCGTGCGCGACCGGCTTCGTCGCATTGAGCAACGTGAGACGCGCCGGAAAGTCGAGGCACAACGGGTCTCATGGCGAGGCGCCCTCCCAACATACACAGCGCGGTTCCAGCGCGGCGCTGAGATCCCATACGTCGCGTCCATCGACGAGATGCCGGGCGTTCTCAGCCAGGGGCGGACGCTCGCCGCCGCGATGGCGTCGCTCGCTGACTGCGTTCGGTTGGCCGTTCGCGTTGAAACCTCGCCCCGCAAGCGGTCGAAGCGCCGAAAGAGAGTGCCGGGGTAATCCTTTTTTCCTGCGGCTTCAAGACACTTTTGCGTGACACACAGGAGCAATCGACATGACATCTGACGCGAGGCGTGAACTTACCCCGGCCGATCTTGGCCGCTCGATTCACATGCGTTTGCAGCAGTTACGAAACAGCGGCGAACATGTCGAGATCACCGCCGACATGGAGGCGATTCTTCTGAACGATCCTACCTACGAGCGACAGCGCGAAGGAGTCGCGCCCGAGCCGAACCCTGGCATGCTCACCCTGCTTCGAATCGCGCGACAACTTCGCACGGGCGTCTCTGCGATCGTGGGCGAGAACCCCCACCCACCACTGTACGATCACCCGCCCTCCGAGCTCGAACGACAACGTCATCGAGTCCACGCGGCAGTCGAAGGCGTCTCGACGCCTTTTACGGCCGTGCTTTACGAGGAGGAGGACGAAGCCGGAACGACGGTGTCGTAAGTCGACAAAACTGTATGACTCAGTTATGCCAGGAGGTGACTCG
>JBDTOZ010000539.1:0-7754 GCA_039932995.1 Acidobacteriota bacterium
CTCGCAGTTGCCGCAGCCGATGCAGTTGCTCTTGATGTAGACCTCGCCGCGCGGATCGCGCGCGAGCGCGTCCGGCGGACAATCGGTCATGCACAGCGGGTTCTCGCACTGCCAGCAGGAGTTGGGCGCCAGCAGGTTGTAGAACTTGATGCCGGTCAGGGAAAGGCGGGCCTGGCCGTCCTCGTGCACGCCCTCGCATCCGCGGATGCAGTTCGAGCAGCGGATGCAGCGGTGCTCGTCGATGATCAGGGTCTGCGTGCCCATGACCACTTCGCCGCGGATGAGGTCCGCGAGCACGGCTCCGGAGCCGGGCGTGGCGTCGGCGATGAGACCGGCCAGTCGCCGCTCCTCGAGTTTCTTGAGCGGCACGTCGCGCAATTCGGGACGCGCGGCCAGGAAGGCATTGAAGTATTTTTTCGACAGCTTGATCAGGTCCGAAGGGAAGATGGTCGAGACCGTGGCCGTGCGCGAGGAGTCGGAGAAGAGCGCGGCCTCGCCGAAGAAATTACCGGCCACCAGGTACGAGAGCACGACCTCCCGGTCTTCCACCTTCTTGGCGATCTTCACCATCCCCTTGCGGATCAGGTAGAACGCATCGGCGGTGTCGCCTTCCTTGAAGACGTCTTTTCCCTTGTCGTAAATCTCCAGAGTGGCCGAATCCGCCAGCTCGCCCAGCGCCGCCTCGGGGATGCCGGGAAAGAGATACCCGCCGAACGCGCGCAGCAGAAAGGCCTGATCGACCAGGGACTGGGCGCGCGGCGCACCGTCGAGCATCTTCAGGATGGCCTTGCGGGGAATCTCGATGATGCGCGTGGGACCGACGGCCCTGGCCGTGGCCGTTCGGCGGCGGCCCGAGATCAGGCTCATCTCACCGAAGAAGTTGCCGGCCGTCAGCTCCGCGATCTTCACTTCCTGATTGGATTGCTCGGGGCGCTTGAACAACTCCACGCGTCCCGAAGCGATGATCAGGAAGTCGTTGGTGTAATCGTTCTGCGCGATGATCACGTCGCCATTGCGGTACTCCCTGACGTTCGTGGCCAGGAACGTGTCGCGCAGTTGCTGTTCGTCCGCGGCGGCCAGGAGGGGCGCGCGGCTGCGGATGGCGGCGATGCGCTCCTTGACCGTCCCTTCCCAGAACGGGAGCCGATTCTTGAGGACCTCTTCGTCCGCCGGCTCGACCTTGCGGCCCATGAGGTGCTCGACGACTTCCCAACCCTGGTTCATGCCCAGCTTGATCAGATCGCGGCCACTGGCCGCTCCGATCAGGAAGAGGCCGGGGACGTTCGACTCGTGGACGTCGCTGAGCATCGGCCGTGCGTCTTTGCCGTCACCGCTGTACTTGATGCCCACGGACTCGAAGAAGGTCCGCGGGGCCTCGGCGCCCAGCGGCGTGAAGATCACGTCGGCGGGAACGCGGGTGATGTCGCCGCGGACTTTCAGGTCGGCGTAGCCGGGGTAGATCTCTTTGACCGACGTCTCGTACCAGATGGTCATGCGGCCGGCGGTCTGATGGCCCTTCGCTTCCTTGATGAGAATCTCGTTGGCGCGTTTGATCTCGGGTTGGCGCACCAGAAGACCGACGCGGTTGCCGGCCACGGCCAGCGCGTTGGCCATTTCCAGCGCGGAATCGCCGGCGCCGACGACGAGAATGTCCTGCTCGGTGTACTGCTCCGCGTCCGCGAGACTGGGCAGCACGTGCGGGAGATCCTGTCCCTTCACACCCAGTTTGCGTGGGTTGCCGCGCGTGCCCATGGCCAGGACGACGTTTTTCGCCTGGAGCTCCGCGCCCGCGGCGGTCTTCACGCTGAACAAGCCGGCCGCGCGCGTGACCGTCTTCACTTCGGCGTTGTACTGGACGTTCAACTTTTTCTCGGCCGTGTGGCGGTCCCAGGCGCTCAGGATCGATTCGCGGGAGCCGGCCTGGAACGGCACCTGGCCGCGGGCCGGAATCAGCACCGGCTCGGCCATGACGTACTTGCGTGCCTGATAGAGGTAGATCGTGTCGGAAAGATGCTCGGTCCGCTCGAGCAGAACATAGGACAGACCGTTGTCCTGGGCGTGCGTAGCAGTGGCCAGGCCGGCCGGGCCGGAACCGACGATGACGAGGTCGTAGGGGGATTGGGACATGGGGTTTACTCGACCCGGATCTCCGGGATGGTCTGGTCACCCGCCTTCTTTTCGCGGGCGACATTGAAGGTCAGGATCACTTTCCCGAGGCGAATCAGATCGCCGTCGGAGAGGAGGCGCTTCTCGTTCACTTTCTCGCCATTCACGAACGTGCCGTTCTTGCTGTCGAGGTCTTCGATCAGGAAGCCCTCAGGCGTGCGAACGAGCTTCGCGTGCTTGGAGGAGATGCTGCCGTCGTTGAGCGCGAAGGCCACTTCTTTCGTGGCCCTCCGTCCGATCAGGCATTCCGCATCGAGGAGCGGAAAGACGTTGTCGGGCTGCTCGTCGGGCGTGAGGGAGCCGACCAGGGTGGGGCGCCGCGGCGCGGCTGCGGCGGACGTCTCCGGAGGCACGGGAGCCGGAGGGGCCTGCATCATCGTCCGCTCCGCTTCCGGAACGTCGGGCACCGGCACGCTCTCGGGAACGGTGGCCATCTCCTGCGAGCGTGACGGCACTTCGCGCCTGGGTTCCACGCGGGCCGGTTCAGCCTGCGGAGGTGCGGCCTTTGGAGGGGCAACCGGAGGAGGTTCGGAGCGCGGGGCTTCGACAGGAGGCTCTTCGCGCTTAGGCTCGGCTTTCGGCGGGGCAGCGGAAGCTTCCGGTGCCCACGGTGTCGACCGCTCCGCCGCACTCTCGCTCTTGATCAGGCCGAGGCCCTCGAGGTACCGGAGCCGGTCGGCCAGCTCTCGGCGCGGGATGGCGTACTCCGCCAACAGCTCGCTGAAGGTCCGGCCGGCCGCGAGACGGAAGAGCAGCTTGAACTCTTCGGCCTTGAGGCTGACCTGCTGTTGCAGCGCCGGATCTTCGACGACGTGAAAGTACGTCGCATCGGGATAACCGGCCGCTTTCTCTTCGGCACGCCGCTTCGCCTCTTGATGAAGAGCGGGCACGGTGAGCGCGAGAGGTTTGGCTCCGTCAGGCAACACCGCCGCGTCGAGGAGCGTGAACGTACCGTCTGTCCACTCCAACGCGTCGAGCACCGCGTCCACACCCTCGCCCGCGGTCTTCGACTGCGCACCGAGGATCGTTTCATTCTCGAAAAGGATGCGCGTACGCCGCCCGGAGACCTCGAGATCCAGCGTTCCCTTGCGACCCGGATGGCAGAGAAACCCCAACAGCTCGGCGGCAGGAAAGTGCCGCAAACTACCCTGAAGAATGACCTGCATGGTTGTGGAAAGTGTACATCAGCTCGGGATCGAGAATTGAGGATTGAGGATGGAGCCGTTCCTCAATTCTCCATCCGCAATCCTCCATTTCAATCCGGCGCTACACCCACAACTCTTCTACAGGACCGTACGCGCCGATGGCGGCGGAGGGGACGTACTCGAACCCGCGGCCCAGGGGATCGTCGGTCCGGATTTTCGTGTAATCGATGCCGAGGGCGGAGTAGATCGTGGAGGTCACGTCCTCGGGGCGGATGTCGCGGTCGGCGCTCCAGCCATAGTCGATGACCGCGCTTCCCTGCGCGTCGGTCTGGCCGAGAATGCGGCCACCTTTGGTACCGCCACCGGCAAAGACCACGGAGTTGCGCAGGAAATGATCCCGCCCACCCTGGCTATTGAGCGGCCCCACGGTGCGCCCGAACTCGCTGACGATCACGATCAGGGTCTGGTCGAGCATCTTCATTGCGGAAAGATCGGTGAGCAGTGAGCCGACGGCCGCATCGAGCTCGCCACATTGGACGAAGAGGGATTGCGCGGCCGCCTTGTCGTAGATGTCGGAGTGATGGTCCCAGCCGCCCTGCGTGGCCTGCACGAACCGCGTCCCCTTGCCGGAGGCGACCAGGTTCCGGGCCACGATCAACGAGTCGCCGAAGGTGGAGGCGCCGTAACGCGTGTGATCGGCATCGTCGAAGGAGAAGAGCGCATTGATCCCGGGTGCGTCCATGAGGGTCTTCGACTGGTCGTAGAAGTCGTTCATGTCCGTGGCGGCCTTGCCCAGCCCTCCGGTGGTGCGATTGGCGTCGAGCTGGTGGAGCAGATCCCAGCGACGGGTGAACCGCGCCGCCCCGTCGGGATGAGAGAGCGTGGCCAGTCCGGTCGATTCGGTGGTCACGCCGAACGGCGCGTATCTGGCCGGCAGATAGCCGCAGGTGGGAATCGTCCCGGCATTGAGAGCGATGAAGCCCGGCAGCACGTCCGCGACGGTGCGGGCGGCCTGAGACTCGAGTGCGACCACCGCACCGATGTGAGGTGCGATCGCGCCGGTCGCGCCGCCCGGATTGCGCGCGATCTGTGCCCAGGCCTGCCCAAGCTCATGCACGGCGGCCCAGGACAGACACGACCGCGCGATGGTGAGCTTGCCGAGGTGCTCACCCATCTTCGGAAGGAGCCCCTGAGGCCAGCGCATCTCGCCGTAGGGCGTCGGCGCGAGGTCGGAAGGCGTCCACGACCCCTCCTTGAGATCCCACATGTCGGTCTGGCTCGGCGCACCGGCCAGGAAGATGAAGATGCAGTTCTTGGCGGTGTTGCGCAGCGTGGCGTTGGACGTCGTGGAGGACGCCAGGAGCAGCCGCGGATCGAGAACGTCGGCGAAGTAGTAGCCGAGCACTCCGGTGCCCGCGATGCGGAAGAAGTTGCGGCGTGAGAATGATTCGTTCATGTGCTCTCCGTTCGCGGTTGGCGGAAGACCGCCACCCCGTCCATCGGCAAACGGCATGGGGCGGCGGTCTCCCGCCAACCGCCAACCGTCAACCGCCAACTGTCAATTGAAAAGAAACTCCAGACTATTGAGCAGCACGTACTGCAGATCCTCGGTTCGTTCGTTGAGGGGACCCGCGCCAAGGTAGCTGCTGGCGATCTGTTTCTCCTGCGCCGTGGCGTGGCGGGAGAGCGTGGCCAGATAGAGCTGGTCGGTGATGGTGGCCGGATCGGACGACGCGGCCAGGACCTTCTGCACCGTGGAATTGCCGGTCCGCTTCACCCGCGAAGTCACCAGGGTGTCGTTCATCAACGACAGGGACTGCGTGATGGCCGCGTCGTTGGTGCGCATCACGTCGTCGCGATTGCCACGCCCGAAGTTGTTGAGGAAGGTCGCCGACGGTCCGCGCCGCCCTCCGTCCACGGGATCGGGCAGTTGCATGGCCTTGGGCACCGCCGCCGCCCCGTTGACGGGAAACTGGCCCGGCACCCCCGTGGCGGCCGCGATGGCGTCGAACAACACCTCGGACTGCAGCCGCCGCGGCGCGCGCCGCGCGAAATACGACGCGTCCGGCTGCGTGCCGGCATACTGCGAGGAAAGCTGATACGCGTTCGAGGAGGCCATGGTGCGCAGCACTTCCCGCAGGTTGTATCCCCGGGCGATGAGCTCATCGGCGAGAGCCTCGAGCAACTGCGGATGCGACGGCTGCGTGTCCAGCTTGCTCAAGTCGAAGGCGTTCACCGGCTCGACGAGACCGCGGCCGAACATCTCCTTCCAGAGAAGATTCATCGTGGCCCGGGCGAACTGCCGGTCCGCCGTGAGCATGCGTCCATACGCGACGCGATACGGCTCACCGGGCCGCGGGGTCTCCCCCGTGGTGATGAACGCCGGAGTGACGACGTTCGAACTGCCCGGCGCGACGTAACGCGGCGACTTGTTGCCGTCGGTCGAGCCCAGCAGGTACTCGCCGTTGGGATTCACGCCGACATCGAACCGGATCACGTTGGCGTTGGGGTTGGTGGGATCGGTGTAGCGTGAGCCGCGGGCAGTCGTGCGCGCAAAGAACGCGGCCATCTTCCAGAAGTCGTCACGCTTCTTCTCGCGCAGCCAGCCGTTGACGAGCTCGAGATGCCCGAGGCCGTTGTGGCAGGAGATGCAGAGCATGGGGATGCCCAGAAACTTTTCGGCGGAGTGGGCGGCCAGGTTGTCGAGCGTGTCCTGGGGAGGACCATTGCGCTGCAACTGCCGGACGACGTAGTTGGCCACACCCGTCTGGAAGTTGCTCCCCTCCCCCGCCAGCACCTCACGAACCATCTGGTCATACGGCTTGCCGGAGCGAATCGCAGACCGGATGTCGGTGTAATAGACGTTCTTGCCGATGTAGTACTCGCGGCTGTTGTTGGCCACCTGCACGTTCTGCACGAGGTCACCGAACCACATCGTCCAGCGGTCGTTGAAGGCTTCCGAGCGCAGCAGCTCGTCGATCTTGCGCGCACGCTTGTCCGTGCGGCTGTCGGCGAGAAAGACCACGACGTCGGCGGAGGTGGGAATGGTGCCGGTGAGGTCGAGCGTCACCCGGCGCAGAAATTCGTCATCGCCCGCGATCGGCGCGGGAGCGATCCCGCTGGTCGACAACTTCGCCCCGATCTGGCTGTCGATGAAGTTGGCCACCGGAAGGGTCCCGCCGCCCGGACTGCGAATGGCGCGGCGCCGGCTCTCCGCGGTGACGGACACGAATCCCGTGACCAGTAGCAATACGGCAATGATGCGTTTCATGGTGATCGGACGAAGCATACGCGTCCGCGTTTACGCATTGTGGGACCGGGGTCACAATTATTTTAGGTTGGCGGTTGGCGGTTGGCAGTTGGCGGGAATGATCGTGGTGGATGCTAACAGCCCAGACCCACCCGAGAGGCAACGGCCACTCCTCAAGTCCCCGAGAAGGCGAGAGTGGTCAGCCGTCGAATGAGATCGTCGCGGAAAGCGAGGAGCTCCTCACGGGGTACCCCGTGGAGGAGGGACTCATCCAGTGGCACGGGAAAGGAGGAGAGCACCCAAGCGAGTTGCGAAGCGCTCATCCCTCCATCCTTGCGGGCGGCGGCCGGAACCGCGGCGATGGGGTCGAGGCCGGCCTTGGCCAACTGGGCAACATCCACGAGATCCCGGATCTCCACGCGTGAAAGCAGTGTGCAGAGCTTGTTGGCCAGAATCTCCTGGGCGGAATCGACGATGATCAACCCGAATGCGAGTTTCCTGTAAAGCTGAGGCGTCTCGTCACGAACCAAGTCGATGACCAGACCCTCCTCACTCCCTTTCAACAAGAAACGAAGAAAGGACGGCGATCGACGAAGGGTCTCCAGTGTGTAACCGAGTCGTTGGGCGATCCCGGCGAGAGTCCGCTCCGCGTCATCGAGCGACGAAACAGAGTCACTGAAGAGATCGAGGTCATACGTAGCACGATGGTGCAAATGGAAGCCGGCCAACGCGGCACCACCCGTGAGAAAGAAGTCCTGCCGGGCGGCGAAGAAACGCAGCAGGATCTCGGTCTGAAGTCGAGTCAGTCCGGGCATTCAGTCGAGGAGGCCGAGCTTTCGCCACTGATTCAGGAGAAAGATCCAGAAGTCCCGACGTTTGCCGAGCTGGCGCTCCAGGGCCTCCCACCGTTGACTCACTTCGCGGGGAGTGGTGAAACGCCAAACGTCCGGCTCGCGTGCCTCACGCATGATCTTCCCCAGCAGCCGTATCCTCTCCTCCTCGGATGACTGCAGACGCTCGTGAAGTTCTCGCAGGGTCAGCGGCTCGTCCCACAGAAAGTAAGGGATCCCCGACTCGGCGCTCAAGTCCGTCGTCAAATCGACTCCCTCAGGAGCAAGGGGTTGCGCCATCGCTCCATTATCCGCCCAAACCAATCGCACACATTTGTTTAGGTTGGCGGTTGGCGGTTGGCG